>CAZKQK010000172.1:0-9895 GCA_964554865.1 uncultured Luteolibacter sp.
AAATGTCACACCTGCCGATTATTTTCCTCCGCGTTTTTTGATGCGTCAGCCCTGATACGCTGATAGCTATTGACAACCAGTGCGCTTCGTCAAGCCTTGGACGGGCAACCCTTGCGGTCAACGGCGCTCCGGGTTTTGCTGGCTCCTTGTCTCCGGGCATGGCGGTTGCAAACCGCCGCCACGGTGGCCGCTCAATAAACCGGCGCGCCATACTCCTCATCGTAACCGCCACCCCCACCTCCGCCGCCGGAGCCTTGGAACTTGTCCTTGGTCCAGAGCACGGCGGCCTTGGTGTCCCGATAGAGGCCGATGGTGGTGTTGCAGGAGACGAGCGATGCGGCGAGGGCGAGAAGGGCGAGGTGTTTCATGGCGTTTGCCATACCCCGGAGATCTTCCTCACGAAAGCGAAAAGTCAGGAAACCCGAAGGATTCGGCCAGCCTTTGCGAAGCCCGGAGACCCGGCAATCCCCGCGGATTTCGTGAGTTTCATGGTCCCGTTCGTCCGAAGTCGTCACGCCGCGGGCAGGCTCGCCGCAGCGACCGCCTGGCCATGGCGCTTGGTTTTCTCATCCGGCACGACGAGCTTGATTTGCAGTTCGGGAAACTCCTTCGCCAGCACCGTTTCCGCTTCCCGGATGATGATGTTTCCGCCTTCTCCGGAAGTGACGCGGCCGAGGATGAGGAGATTGGCGATGTCGTAGTAATCGGCGTAGTGCGCGATGGAATAGCCGAAGCAGGTGCCGATGGTTTCGTAAATCGAGCCCGCCCTGGCATCGCCCCCCTTCATCGCCTCCTGCACCTTCACCAGTTGCTCCGGGAAGGGCATGCCGGGGAAATCGAAACCGGCGGCCGGTGCCAGCCTGGCCACCGCCTGCTGGGAGAAATACATCGCGCCGCAGCCGTGATCGCCGGACCACTCATCGACGGGTGAGTCGGCCGGATCGCGGAAATCCACCGGCGCGAAGGCCAGTTCGTTGAGCCATGGCTTGATGTGCCCCTGGCCATCGACGTAGCCGGCGGCCTGGGAGGTGCCCATCGCCACGCCGAGCACGCTGTTGGCATTAAGCCCCATGGAGCCGGCGAGCGCGGTGACCTCGCCGTCGTTCACCACCTCGAAGGGCACGTTGTTCCAGCGCTCCCGGAGTGTGAGAAACACGCGCCGGATGTGCTTTTCGAAGTCCTCCTGGCTCACCCCGCGGAACAGGGAGGCGGCGCGCACCTCGTTGTTCACATAGACCCCGGCGGAGCTTCCGCCGATGGCATCCACACGCGGCAGGTGCGCGGCGGCGCGTTTCAACGAGTCATGGATGCCCTCGATGTGATAACTCGGATCGCTCTGGAAATAAGGATCCCACACGATCTCCTCGGAATAAACCACTTCGCCATCGATCACCGCGGCGCATTTCCTATCGGAACCGCCGAGGTCGAAACCGATGCGGCAGCCCTTCAGATTCCGGCCGAGCGTCATCACCGAGTCGTTGGCCTCGGGCAATTCGGAAACATCAACGGCCTTCACCGTGATCGGCTCGCCGAAAATCCGGGTGCCGATGAATCCCCAGTCAAAGGTGCGTTCGCCGTTTTCCGAATAGATCCCCGCCAGCGCGGCGGCCACGTCCGGCGCTCCGGCGATCAGGATCCGGCTGCCGCCCTTCTGCCAGAGCAGGAATTTCACATGGCGCTCGATGTGGCGCAGGGTCAGCGGGTCGTTTTCCGGTCCCGGGGGAAGGATTTTGCCGGACCAGCGGAAGGCGGTGCCATCCTGGCGGGTAAGGGCGATCTCAATGGCTCGGGCCGCAGGGTCCGCGGCGGCTTTTTTCCGATAGACGCGGTTCCAAAGGACGGCCGGAACGAACGAGGGGTCCAGAAGCGGACGGAATACGGGCTTGATGTCGAATTTCATGGCAAAACAAACAAACGTTACGCCGGAAACATGGACCGAAAACCGGCCGGGAATGAAGCAAAAATTCGCCGGTCCGGGCAAAAAACCGCAGACTGCCCGGAAATGGCTTTACAGGACGGTTCGCGCCGCTAGGGTTCGCGGCCCGGTTGCAGCCGGAGTCAACCATTCACCGTTTCCCGCCATGAAAGTCCTTTCGTCCCTCTCCTCCGCCAAGCGCCGCCACGCCGATTGCCAGGTCGTCAAGCGCAAGGGCACCGTGTATGTGATCTGCAAGTCGAACCCCAAGTTCAAGGCCCGCCAGGGAGCAACCCCCGGCACGCGCCTCTCGAAGAAGGGTCTCTGATCTCCACGATCCATCCCCATATTCGCCCGAAAACGGCGGCCTGCGGGTCGCCTTTTTCATTTTCCGGCGGCAAGGCGCTCCAAGACCCGCCCCGCCGCGATCATCCCGAACGCGGCCGTGACGTGCGCCACCGTGCCCAAGCCACCCTCGCAGGTCAGCCGCCGGCTCCCGGACTCCGGGCGTTCACAGGAAACCGAGCCGTCCTCCTGATGGAAAACCTGAGCCTCGTCCGAAAACACCGCCTCGATTCCCATTGCCGCGGGCTTCACCCCCATCGGCACCTTGGGGAAACCATGGCTGGCGCGCAGTCGCTTGCGCACTTGGTGCAAGAGCGGATCCTTGCCGCTAAAGGCAAGGTCCGCCACCCGGATCCGCGTCGCATCCCGGCGGCCGCCCGCCCCACCGCAAGTCACCGCCGCCAGCCCGCGCCGGACACACTCGGCCAGCAGCAGCGCCTTGTCCCGCGTGGCGTCGATCGCATCGATCACCGCATCGAATTTTCCCGTTAGAATCTCCTCCGCCGAGCGCGCCGTGAAAAACCGCCGGACCACGGCCACCTCGCAGCCCGGATGGATGGCGCGCACCCGGTTCTCCATCGCTTCCGTCTTCTGGCGGCCGATCTGGCCGTCCATGGCGTGGAGCTGCCGGTTCACATTCGTCACGCAGATTTCGTCCAGATCCACCAGCGTCAGGTGGCCGATGCCCGAGCGGGCAAGCGATTCCACCGCCCAGGAACCCACGCCGCCGACCCCCACGACAGCCACGCGCGCAACAAGAAACCGCTCCAGCGCCGCCCGACCGTAAAGCCGCGCGATGCCGCCGAAACGCTGGTCCGTATCCCTCATCTCCGCCACCCGGCGAAGCATGGCAGCCCGGGCCGCCCCGTCACGCCAAACATGCCGGACACCAATACCCCCGCCAAAATCCTCGTCCTGCCCGGAGAAAAAACCCACACTTCCCCCGCGCCCTTCACCCCGTCATGAAACTCATCGTTCTAGCCGCTCTCACCGGCCTCGCCGCCGGCCTGCTCGGAGCCCTCTGCGGCGTCGGCGGCGGCATCATCATGGTCCCGGCCTTCGTCGGCCTGCTCGGCCTCGATCACAAGCAGGCCGTCGCCACCTCCATGGCCGTGATCATCATCACCGCCATCGCCGCCACCGCCAACAACGCCCGCGTCAGCCAGTTGATCGACTGGCGGATCGTCGCCGCCGTCGGCATCGCCTCCGCCCTCTCCGCCTGGTTCGGCTCCGACCTCATGCGCAGCCTCGGCAACCAAACCCTCATCCGCATTTTCGGCTGCCTGCTCATCCTCTTCGGCGTCCGGATGCTCTGGAAAGGCTAGAAAACAAACACCCGCCGTACGCAAACAACAAGAGACACAAATTATCGGAATCGCACTTGCGGCGCGCGATGACCTGGGCTCTGCGGGACGGCGGGCGCCATTCAGGCGCGGGGCAGGCGGAGGACAAAAGCCCCGTCTCGGATGGAGAGTTCCCCGCCCTGTTGCCGGGCGAGACGCCGTGAGAGCGCCAGGCCGAGGCCCACGCCCGGCTGGCTCTCGGCCGCCTCATGGGCGGATTTGTGAAAGGCGCGGAAAACGCGACTCCGCTCCGCGGCGGGGATGCCGGGGCCGTGGTCGCGCACGATGATCCGGACGCCACGATCACCACCATCCGCAGGCCGCGCCGAGACATGCACGAGCGGCGGATCGCTGCCAGCGGCATACTTCGCGGCGTTGTCGATGAGGTTGAAAAGGATGTGTTCCGCCGCGGCGGTGTCCGCCCGGACCATGAGCGGGCAGGAGCCGTCCATTTCCAAACGCAGGCCGGCCGTGGCGAGGCGGGCTTCGAGACGTTCGCGCGATTTCTCCAACAACTCGCCCACGGCGATGGAACGCGGGCTCGACCGGGCGTTTCCGCGTTCGATTCGTGAGAACGCCAGCACGTTCTCCACCAGATGCGAAAGCCGGTCCGCCTCGCGCGACAGGACACGCAGGTAGTCAACGCGTTTCTCCGGCCGCACCGCGTCGTTTTCCAGCATGTCGGCATAAAGGCGGAATGTGGTGAGCGGCGTGCGCAACTCGTGGGTGACGGCGGAAACGAAGGACGCGCGGCGCTCGGACAAGCGCATGATGCCACCAACGAGCAACGCGGCCATGGCGATGGCGCAGACCACGGCGATCCAGCCCGCGATGAGCGGAGCGCCCCATGAAACGGGCGCCGCCGCCGCGGGCGGTGCCCTGACCAGGCGGAAAGGGAGGGTGACAAGGGCAAGCGGGTCGCGGCTGTCCACCTCGTCCGGCAACAATTCCGCGTCCGGCAGGAGATCGGGAATCTCCGCGAGCAGGCCGGCCCGTATCGATTCGCGATCCAGCAAGGCTCCCTGACGGATGGTGGGGCCGGCCTCGCAGCCATCCTCCATCACGAGCTTGCGGAAGAGAAACAGTTTCCCATCCCTCCACACCGGATGCATGCCGCCTATTTCCCGGAACATGAGCGGCTCGCCGGCCGCAAGCGCGCCACGGTTCAGCGAGCTGGTGATGGCGCGGGACTGCATGGTCTTGGCCCGCTGGGATTGCTCGATGACGTTATAACTCCGCTGCTGGTCCGGATCGAAACGATTCGCCGGCAAGGCGGCGCCACTGTCCATCAGCACCTGCTGCTTCAGGGAACGGTTGTCTAACAAGGGCTCCGCGGTTTTGGGCGCGGCTTCGGACATGTCCGCCCTGTCCTCCGCGAGTATCACCTCACGCAAGCGCCGCAGGCCGTCCGCGGCGGGAGGCGCCACGCCCGCCCTCCACGAAAAACCGACAATCCCGGAGCGGATCTCGAAGCGGGCCATGACACCGGTAGCCGCGTCCTCGACGGGAAGTTTCGCATAAGTGGCCGGCACGCACTGGTTCTCCCTGAGAATGATTTCCGAACCGATGGCGTCCATGCGCCACAGTGCCAGACGCGTTTGTTCCTCCACCGCCGCACGGATCTCCGCGGCGGCACGCTCGCGTTTCACATCCAGCACATTGCGGGTCAGCCACGCCATCGCACCGATGACGAGAGCCGCGCAAACCGCGAGCGCGGTCCAAATCAGCATGCCGCGCGAGGGTTTCATGAGGGGTTTCCGTTCCGATAGATCCAGCCCTTGCCGCGCACGGTGGCGAGGAGTGTTTGTCCGGAGTCCCCGAGCTTGCGGCGCAGGTGCATGATGTGCATGTCGAGCGTGCGGGTGTCGGTGCGCGCGGGGTCGAGTTTCCAGAGTTGGCGCAGGATCTCGTCGCGGGTGACGAGGCGGCCCTTTGAATCGATGAGGTAGCGGAGAAGCTGCGCCTCGCGTTCGGAAAGTTCCTCGCGGCGGCCATCGTCGAACTCGATCCGGCCTTTGCGGAAATCCGCCTTTCCGCCGGGTATCCCGCGCTCGTCCGCAGGCGCGGCACGCTCGCAGGTGCGGCGCAGGACCGCGTCCACGCGGGCCAGCAGTTCCTTCATGCCGAAGGGCTTCACAACGTAGTCGTCCGCACCGTTGACGAGGCCGCGGACGCGGTCGTTTTCCTCCCCGCGGGCGGAGAGGATGATGACGGCCTGGCCGGGACGCTTTTTCCGCAGGGCGCCGAGGATATCAAAGCCGGAGGGACCGGGCATTACCAGGTCTAACAGAACCAGCCGGTAACTCGCGCCGAGAGCGATCTCCATGCCCGAGTGACCGTCGGCCGCCTCGATTGTCCGGTAGCCGGCGTATTCCAGCACATCCACGATCCCGCGGCGCACGGCGGGATCGTCTTCGATGACGAGGATGACGGGGCTTTCCATGGCCTGATCCGATTCAATCGGCTCTCTGCGGCGCGCGCAATCCCGCTGGTTTCGCAGCGGGTGCGGTCCCGGACGGGATGCGGGCGGTTTTCATGACGCCCCCATCACATCGCGGCGCGCGGGGCTTGTCCGTAAAGGCCGGGTAAATTCTCAGGCCGCGTCCTTTTTCTTCTCCGCCGCCGCAGGTTCCCGTTTCTCCTTCGGAATGTCCCATGCGGTGAGCCAATCCTGTTTAACGCGCTTGAAACCAAGCTCCAACAGCCGTTTCTCCATTTCGGGAAAATGGGCGGCTCCGTAGAAGATGCCGAGGTTTTTTTTACCGGCGGCGAGTTCGCGGTTCATCACCTCGATGCAGCGCCGGTTGCGGTCGGAAATGATCACGCTCTCCCCGGCGAAGGAGGCGATCTGGTCGTCTCCCTGGCCGAGGGTGTGGACGATTTCGAGTTTCACGAGATCGGATTTCCCGGAGAGCAGCGCGGTGAGCAGCTTGGTGGGATCCGGTTGCTTCGCGTTTTTCTGTCCTTCCCTGCCGGCCTTGAGCGCGAATCCGAGAAGCGACTCGCCGCGCTCGCGCTGCATGGCGGAGAACTCCTCAAGCGTGAGATCGGCGTGGACGAGATTCCCGGCGGTGTAGTCGATGGCCTGGACCTGGCCTGTGAGCTTGAGAAAGCCCGCCACCATGTCGTAAACCTTGTGGAGTCCGGAAACATCCCGGTTTTCCGCCTCGGCGGCGCGTTTCGCGGCAATGTCCTCGCCGCCGATCATCTCGAAGAGGACGGCATCGTAGCCCTTGAAGCGCTCGTTGAGCTTTTCGTAGTAGGCCTTGTCCGCGATGTGGACCGCGCCGAGAAGGTCCACGGTCGCGCCGTCCTTTTCATATCGCGTGACGGCGGTTTGCAGCCGCGCCGCCTTTTCGTCCTCGTCCACACGGATGAAGTCACCGGCCCGGGCACCCATGCTCAGGGCGATGAGGGTGACGGCGGCGGCAAGTCGGGTTCTTCGGGGCATGGCGGGATTCATCGCACGGGACCGCCACCCGCGCGAGGGGAAATGTGGGCATTCCCGCCATTGCCGGACGGCCGATTCTCGGGTAGGTATCCCGCAGCCGATGACATCCGCCACCTTCCTGCCGTATTGCCACGACCTGCTGCGATATTCCCGCCGCGAGACCCGCGGGGTGATGGTGGGAAACGTCGGCGTCGGCGGAAACAATCCGATCCGCGTGCAGTCGATGATCACCTCGGACACACGCGATACGCCCGCCTGCGTGGCGGAGGTGCTGGCCCTGGCGGACGCCGGCTGCGAGATCGTCCGCATCACCGCGCAGACGAAGGTCTACGCCGCCAACCTCGGGAACATCGCCCGCGGGGTCCGCGCCGCCGGTTGCAAGGTGCCGCTGGTGGCGGACATCCATTTCAAACCCGATGCCGCCCTCGAAGCCGCCAAATGGGTGGAAAAGGTCCGCGTGAATCCCGGCAATTACGCGGACAGGAAAAAGTTCGAGATCCGCGAATATAGCGACGCTCAGTACGGGGAGGAACTCGAACGCATCCGCGAGGAGTTCACCCCCCTGGTGATACTCTGCAAACAGCTCGGCCGCGCCATGCGCATCGGCACCAACCACGGTTCGCTCTCCGACCGCATCATGAACCGCTATGGAGACACCCCGCTCGGCATGGTGGAAAGCGCGCTGGAATTCGCGCGCATCGCCCGGGAAAACCATTACCACGAACTCATTTTCTCGATGAAGGCGAGCAATCCCAAGGTCATGATCGAGGCCTATCGCCTGCTCGTCGCCCGCCTCGGCCGGGAAGGCGCGGACTGGAACTACCCGATCCATCTCGGCGTCACCGAGGCCGGCGACGGCGAGGACGGCCGGATCAAGAGCGCCATCGGCATCGGATCCCTGCTGGCGGACGGCATCGGCGACACCATCCGTGTTTCGCTTACCGAAGACTCCGTACACGAGATCCCCGTGGCGCGGGCGCTGGTGGAACCGTTCAACCGGAGGACAAAAAGCCTTTCTGATAAAACCAACTTCACCCCCTCCCACGACCCCTTTTCGTACGAGAGACGCCGTACTTCGCCGGTCACCATCATGGGCCGTGCCCTCGGCGGGGAGAACACGGTGCGCGTCTTCACCACCCAATCGCACTGGAACGCCCTTGCGGAAAGGTTTTCCACCTTGGGCGACTTCAAGCCGGAGATCATCATCGAGAAATCCGGCGTCATCGAAATCGATCCCAACAACGACGCGGCCGTGGAGGCTCTCAATGCGCGACCGGGGCCTTGCCTCGTCACGGTTTCCGACGACACAGGCATGGACGTGATCCCCGCGTTCCGCCTGCTGGCGTCGAGAGTCGATGCGAGGCATCCCGTCCTCCTGAAGGACACGCTCACGCCGCCGGCCGAAGCCACGGATTTTCTAACAGCCCTGCTGCCCGCCGCGCGGAACATCGGCTCGCTGCTCTGCGACGGCATCGGAGACGCGGTGCTGGTGCGCGGCGAGACCGCCCCCGGCGCGGCCATGCGCCTGTCCTATAACATTCTCCAGGCCGCCGGCGCGCGCATTTTCAAGACCGACTACGTCGCCTGCCCGAGCTGCGGGCGCACGCTTTTCAACCTCCAGCACACCACCCGCAGGATCCGCGGGGCCACCGGCCACCTCAAGGGCGTGCGCATCGCCGTGATGGGCTGCATCGTCAACGGTCCGGGCGAAATGGCGGATGCGGACTTCGGCTACGTCGGCGGCGCGCCGGGAAAAATCAACCTCTACGTCGGCAAGACCGCCGTGAGGTTCAACATCCCCGAGGAGGAGGCCGTCTCGCGCCTCATCGATCTGATCCGCGAGCACGGCAAGTGGGTGGACGCACCCGAGCCCGCAAGCGTCTGACATCTTCCCATGAACTCCGGAGACACCCTTACCCAGACCCGCGAGGACACCGCGCTCGATGTGCCGTGGAATGTCATCGCCCATGACGATCCGGTGAACCTGATGGGCTACGTCACCCGGGTGTTCATGAAGGTTTTCGGCTACGATGAGAAAAAGGCCTCGATCCTGATGATGGAGGTGCACAAACTCGGCCGCTCCGTCGTCTGGACCGGCCAGCGGGAGCGGGCGGAGTTTTACACCCAGCAACTCCAGGCCCACCAGTTGCGAACCTCCATGGAAAAGGCCCGGTGAACATCCAGCGGACACTTGAGGGCGGACTGCGGGTCGATGTCGAAGACAGCGCCGATTGGCACCTGCTCTCCGGAATCGCCCGCGACGCCGCCTCCTGCGACGAGAAACTGGCGGACCGCCTCGGCCGGCTCGTCACCGATGGCGAACTCGCCCCGGATTGGCGGGAATACATCATCCCCGATCTGGACGAAACGTTTCGGTCGGATGTTTCCCACGTCGCCACCACGATATCCTCCGCCCTGCTCGAAAGCGCCGGCGGACCGGGCCCGCTCTGGATCACCCGCGAGGACGCCCCCCGCTGGTACAGCGCGCTCAACCAGGCCCGCCTCGCCATCGAGGAAATCCACCGCTTCGGCCCCGGCGAAAACCTCCGCCCGGAAAAACTCCCGCCGGAAAAACGCTCCGCCTTCCTCCGCTCTCGCTTCTACTGCGCCATGCAGTCGTTTTTGCTCGATCAGGTCATGTGGTGATTCCATGCGGCGGGGAAAAATCATGCATCCGCGCCGGACTCGCGTTCCGCGCGCATTGCTCGTTTTCCGATAGTGGAAAACTTCACCCGTCCAATCGATACGAACCAAAAACATAAATTCAAATCGATGGATCGGACATGTCATAAGATAGAGGTAGGAACGGGGCTTTCGCCCCGCTCCCCCCTCCGAACCGGA
>CAZKQK010000173.1:0-9748 GCA_964554865.1 uncultured Luteolibacter sp.
TGAAATTTGCAGGATTCGGGATTGGCCCAGTGCTTTTGTTGGTCGCAAAAGCGGACGTGAATGGAAAATCTTCCGCGTGATGAGCGCGGTTGCGAGGTGCGGAATATGAAATGTGCCGGGAATGGCAAGAGGAAATTTCCCCATGAAATTTGCCCAAGGGCCGCCCGAGTTCGCTCCTCCGCGGAGATTTTTTCCGCCCGCTCATCCGCAGATCATCTTCGCATGCGAATCCTTGCGTGTCGCCGGCGCAATGGGTGCCCGGCACACGCACACAGGCAAAACCGAAACCAAGCACCGTCATGAAACACATCCCGCTCATTCTCGCCACAAGCATCGGACTCACCCCCGCTTCCCACGCCGGTCCGGTTGGAGGCCGTGACATCGCCTTCCCGAAGTGCCCGAAGCCCGTCCAGTCCACCATCCTCTCCAATAGCCAGGGCGGTGCGATTGATGATGTGGAATACCACAATCTTTCCGGACGCCGGATCTTCGTTGCGGACATCCGCCTGGCGAACGGCAAGGAACTCGAGGTCCATGTCAACGGTAACGGAAAGCTGATCAAAACCAGCAGGGATATCCCGCCGCGCTCCGTTCCCGCCGCTGTGCGCAAGGCGATTTCCGGCATCGGCGGCCGTGTTGACGATGTGGAGCGGGATGTCCATGCCAACGGCGATGTCATCTATCGGATCGAAATCGACCGTCGGGGAAAACCGGATATCAACCTGAAGATCACACCTTCCGGAAAAATCATCAAACGGGTCGTGGGAAACAATCCCGTCGCCTTCGAACTCACCCGCCACAGCCCGGAATCCCCCGAGCCCCTCGTCTGAAAACAAAACCGTATAACCACAACCCAATCCATCATGAATGCGAACCCCGTCATCCCGCTTGTCTGCGCCTTGCTCGCCGGTTTCTCCGGAACCGTCGCCGCCAATCATTGTCCGCGCTTTCTATCGGCCCCCGAGCCTGTCCGGAAAACCGTCATCGCGGAAGCCCGCGGCGGGTTTGTGGAGGAAATGGAAGTGCACCGCATCGAAGGCAAAACCATCTACATCGCCGAGATCGAGACCCCCGCGGAACTCAAAATCTACGTCGAGGAGGGAGGGGCGTTGCGGAAAGTCCGCGAGGAAATCACCGCCGCCGGTCTGCCGGAAGCCGTCCGCAAGGTGATCGACGCGGAGAACGGCCGCATCGACGACCTTGAAAAGCAAACCTCCGGCGGTAAGGTGGTTTACCACGCCGAAATCGACACTCCGGGTGGCGGCGAGGTGAATCTGCGCATCGCGCCCGATGGAACCGTCATCAGCCGGAAGGAGAAGCTCGCCGACTGATTCCGGTTTCATCTAACGAAAATTGCCGCCATCACATCCCTCACCCCTGCGAATCCATCATATCATGAAAGCAACGCCCCTGCGCCCAATGGCCGGAGCAGCCGCCGGCGCCCTGATCCTGCTTGTTGCCTCCGCCTGCAACCGGCACGGCGGGTGGTCGATCCGCCCGCAGGTGGAAAACTGGCACTTCTCCGGGTTTCTCCATCCTCTGGACCTCAGTGGCGCGGCCAGGGCCTCCGAAAGGCACGTGCTGGTGGTCACGGATGAGGCCCACCTTCTCCAGGCCGGGACTCTGGACATGGGGAAACGGACGGTCACCGCCATGGCTCCGATCAACCTGCCTCCGCTTCCCGGAGAGCATGGGAAAAAGGTTCCCGAGGCGGATCTCGAAGGGGTGGCGTGGCATCCGGAGGACTCGTGTTACTACGCCGTGGGCTCGCACGGCGTGGGAAAAAAGAAAGGGGATTTCCAGGAATCCCGCCACTCGATCTTCCGGATTCCCTTTGACGCCGCCAAGGGTTCGGTCATCGGCCCGCGCATCCGTCGCGCGAGCCTGACACCGACCATCGAGGGCATCGACACCCTCAAAGGGTTTGTTCACCAACCGCTCCAACAGAACGGTCTCAACATCGAGGGCCTCGCATCCTGCGGCGGCAAACTGTGGGTGGGTCTCCGCGCACCGAATGTCGATGGCACGGGCTTCGTTCTTGAAATCGATCCGGCGGCCCTCTTCCGCGGAACCGCCAAGGCGGTTGTCCACAGAATCCCGCTCGGAAAGGGCAGGGGAGTCAGGGAAATCGCCGCAGTGGCCGATGGTTTTGTCATCCTCGCCGGCAACGCGAGCGCCGAGGCCTCGAAGAAGTTTCCGCAAACCGAGGCACCCGCGACGGACCGTCGTTTCACCCTCCACCACTGGTCGTTGGAAAGCGGACGGGTGTCCCTGATCGGGCGCCTGCCGGATGGCGGCGGCAAGGCCGAGGGACTCATGGTGCTCGCCGAGGAACCGGGACTCATCCGGATGCTCGTCATCTTCGACGGCGTCCCCGGCGGATCACCGAAAACATTCGTGCTGGCAAGACCGGGCCATCCCGGGATGTGATGCCTTTGGACCGTCCACGCCATGAAACTCCTGATCATCGAGGACTCCGCCCGGCTGCGGGACACGCTCGAAAAGGCGCTCACCCGCATGGGCCATGCCGTGGACCTTGCCGCAGACGGCGCCGAAGGCTCGCTCATGGGCCGCACGGGAGCGTATGATGCGGTTGTCCTCGACCGCATGCTGCCTCACATCGACGGTCTGGATGTCCTGCGCGATTGGCGCGAACGGGGCATCCGGACTCCGGTGCTGCTTCTCACCGCGCTCGACGGAGTGGAGGAAAAGGTCCGGGGGTTGAGCTTCGGGGCGGACGATTATCTGACCAAGCCGTTCGCTCTCGCCGAACTGGTGGCAAGGCTGGAAGCGCTGGCAAGGCGGCGCTACGACCAACCCGATCCGGCCCTGCGCGTCGGTCCCCTGGTCATCGACACCGCCGCCAAGTCCGTCCGCCGCGATGGTGAAACGATCACCCTGCAGGCCCGCGAGTTCGCCCTGCTCGAACTGCTCGCGCGGCGGCCGGGCCAGGTGATGAGCCGCGAGCAAATCGAGACCCACCTGTATGCGGAAACAAGCGGCCCGCTCAGCAATGCCGTCGATGCGGCGATTTGCTCGCTCCGCAGGAAAATCACCCCTCCCGGCAGCCCCGCCCTGATTCACACCCGCCGCGGCCTGGGCTACGTCCTCGAACCATGACATCGATCCGGCGTCACCTCGGCATTCTGCTTTGCCTCGCCATGGGTGGCCTGTTTCTCCTGACCGGCGGCGCCGTGTTTGTGGCGATGCGGTATCTGCTCTATTCGCAGTTCGATGAAACACTCACGGCGAAAGCCCGCGCGATCATCACCGCTTCGGAAATCGATGACGACGAATTCGAAATCGATCTCACCGTCCAGGACTTCGCCGGCTTCGGTTCGGGCGGCAAGGACTACTTCGAGATCCGGCGGCTGAATGGCGCGCGGTTTCTCAGTTCCCCCTCGCTCGACGCCCATCCCGCGGGGCTGTGGAACTCCGCCGACTGGCCGCCTCCGCCGGACGACGAGGGGTTCATCGGCGGCGGCGGCTTCACCGACGGCCGCAGCGCGCGCTTCTATCTCCAGAGGTTCTATCCGAAGGACGATGACGAGATGGCACACCAGGATCTGTATCTGGTCGTCGCCAGTCCGGATGGAGCCATGCGGACACAACTCGCCGGACTCTCGGTGGTGCTTGCCATCGCCGGGGCGGCGGCGCTGTTTCTGACAATACCGGCGATCCGGCTCGGACTCACGCGCGGATTGAAACCGCTGGACCGCCTTGCCGCCGAGGTGGTTTCCATCGATCCCGGAAACCCCGGCCGCCGCCTGGATCCGGAGCGTTATCCGGAAGAACTCTCGCCGGTCGCGGCACGGCTCAACGAGTGGATCGGCAGATTGGAGGCATCGTTCGACCGCGAGCGGCGTTTCAGTGCCAGCGCCGCTCACGAACTGCGCACGCCGCTGGCGGAACTGCGGATGATGGCCGACCTGGGCGCCACCTGGCCGGAGGAGGCCACGCCGGAACGCTGCCGGGAGATGCTGGAAGCGATTGCGGAACTGGAGGTTTTGCTCGAAAAACTCACACTCCTCGCGAGGACCCAGGGTGGCGGCCATGCGGTGGAACCCGCGGGGATCGATCTCGGAAAATCCGTCGATCAGGCGGTTGCACGCCTGGAAACGAAGACCGCGGAGCGCCGCATCAGCATCCGGAGGCGAATCGCCCCGGGCGGCTTTCGCGCGGATCCGGTGCTGTGGGGCACCGTGCTGAACAATCTGTTAGGAAACGCGGTGGCGCACGCTCCCGAGGGATCCGAGGTTCTGGTGAGCGCCTCACCCGGCGAACTCGTGGTATCCAACCCCGCGCCCGGACTCGGGCCAGGAGATCTGGAATCCATGTTCGAACCCTTCTGGCGCAGCGACCGCGCCCGCAGCGATCACCGCCACGCGGGTCTCGGGCTGTCGATCGTCACGGCATGCGCCGATCTGATGGGAGGCCGTTGTTTCAACCGCCTCGAGGACGGCGTGATACGGATAGGCGTCAGTTGGAATCCTTCCGGCAGCCGCCCCTCCGGGCCTCAGGGGACGAATCCCGGCGATTGCGAGAGAAACTCCGAGGGGTTCCGATAGATGACCTTTTCTATCATTTCCGCGGCGTGCTTGCGCGCCTTCATCCGCTGGGCGCACTTCGGCACGGCGAGCGGATCCGAGACGCCCCAATCGCAGGCCGAGTTCATCCACAGCCGCTCGGTGCCGTGCACCTCAAGAATGTCGATGGCGCGGTCCAGCGAGCACTTGCTGTGCGGATACAGCGTCATGCCCGCCCAATAGCCCGCGTCGAGCACCTGTGAAACCGTGTGCTCCTCCACGTGGTCGATGATCACCTTGCCGCGCTCGAGCTTGGAAAAACCGGCGAGCGATTCGAGAATCAGCCGCGTGCCCTTCAGCTTGTCTTCCAAGTGCGGCGTGTGGATCAGGACCGGCAGGTCGTGGTCCAGCGCGAGCTGCACATGCTCCTCGAAGATGGCCAGCTCGTTGCGGGTGTTCTTGTTCAGCCCGATCTCGCCGATGCCGAGCACCGTGGGAGCTGATAGAAACTCCGGAATCAATCCCATCACCTCGCGCGCGAAGCCGGGGTCGTCCGCCTCCTTCGGGTTGATGCACAGCCACGAGTAATGCCGGATGCCGAACTTCGCCGCGCGCTTCGGCTCACACTCGGTCAACTGCCGAAAGTAATCGTAAAACCCCTGCGGCGACGAACGATCGAAGCCGGCCCAGAACGCGGGCTCGCAAAGGATCTCGCAACCCGCAAGCGCGAGTTTCTCGTAATCATCCGTCGTCCGGCTGACCATGTGGGCGTGGGGTTCGATGTAGCGCATGGAAGAGAGTGGCAGGTGATCAGTGATCGGTGATCGGTGGGCGGGGCGCCCCGAAGGCCCCTTGCAACCCAGCCTTGGGGATGGGCTCGGTGCCCGGATCGGACAGCGCTTCGAGAACAGCCTTCGCGCGGTCCGTGCGTTCCTCCAGCAGGATCGGCAGGGCGCGTTTCATGGCGGTGAAACGGTAGTCGTCCCCGCCCGGACTGCGGTCGATGCGGTCGAGAAACGCCGCGAGTTCCACCAGAACGTGGCGGCATTCGATGAACTGGAGGTCCAGGAGATCCTTCCTGCTGGTCATGGATTCAGGTTTGGCCGGGACCGCCGCCGGGTCAACCGGGAAGACGCGCTTGCGCCCTGCCGGGCGATGGTGTGAGGTGCCGCCGTGTTCGCGACCTACGTCCACGATCTCAACCCGGTGATCCTGCGCATCACCGATGCCATCCAGTTGCGATGGTACGGGCTGGCTTATCTGGCCGGGTTCCTTGCCGGATTCCTGCTGCTGCGCAATCTCGCCCGGCGGCGGCTGTGGGTGCTCGCGCCGGAGAAAACCGCGGACTTCATCGCCGCCGCGGCGCTCTTCGGCGTGTTCCTCGGAGGGCGGCTCGGCCATGTGGTTTTCTATCAGATCCCGGAGGCCGGCTGGGACCGGCTGAAAGAGGATCCGCTGATGGTCCTGCGCGTGTGGGAGGGCGGCATGGCCAGCCACGGTGGCATCCTGGGGCTTGTCATCTTCACCTTGTTCTATGCGAAGAAACACCGGGTCACCTGGACCGGTCTGGGCGACGGGCTTTGCGTGGTCGCCCCCGTGGGTCTCTTCTGCGGACGCGTGGCGAATTTCATCAACGGCGAACTCTATGGCCGTGTCGCCAATGGGGTTTCCTGGGCGGTGAAATTCCCGCTCTCTCTTCCCGGCGAACCGCGCGAGGTGCAGGACGCCGCCTGGCAGGCATGCACGGAAATCCAACCGCAACTCGCCAAGGCCACCTCGCTCGACCAACTCGTTGCCTCCGCCCGCGAAAACCCCGAAGTCGCGGCCAGGCTCGGAGAGTTCCTCTCACCGCGCCATCCCTCGCAGATCTACGCCGCGCTGCTCGAAGGCGCGGCCCTCTTCGCCATCCTTTGGTGGGTGCGCACCCGTTTCCCGAAGGCCCCGGACGGCCTGCTCACCGGGCTTTTCTTCTTCCTTTACGCGGTCTTCCGGATCTTCGGCGAGCAATTCCGCGAGCCGGATGCCGCGCTCGTCGGCCCGCTGACCATGGGCCAGTTCCTCTCGCTCTTCATGTTCCTCTTCGCCGCCGCGTTTCTCACCCACGCATGGCGGCGCTGGAAAGCCGGCGATACCGGACCGGGCGGGAGTTTCGGAAGTGGCTCCATGGCGGAGCCATGACGCGGGCGGACGGTCCGAGGCCGTTCCTCGCCAGGGCGCTTCCAAAGCGCCCGCCTCCGTCATGGCCGCCGGAGGCAGGCACTCCGAAGTTTCGGATTCCCCACCGCGCGGAAACCTGCATGCTCACGGCGTGAATCGTCGTCAATTCCTCGCCTCCTCCGCCACCGTCTCCGCCGCCAGCCTGGTTTCCCTGTGCGCGGAGGAAACCGCCACCCCGGCCGCCGCCGCCGCCCGCCCGAACCGCATCGGCGTCTCATCCTACTCGTTCTGGGGCTTCAACCGCCAGGACCTCCGGCCCATCGACATCTGCCTCGAACACGCCGCGCGCATGGGTTTCGACGGTTTCGAGGTGCTTCAGCGCCAGCTCGCATCCACCGACCGCGCCGAACTGATGAAAATCAAGCGTCGCGCGTTTCTGTTAGGCCTCGATCTCATGGGTTACTCGACCCACCAGGGTTTCCTCTCGCCCGATCCGGACAAGCGGCGGGAAAACGTGAAACACACCATCGATTGCCTCGAACAGGCCTACCAACTCGGCATTCCCACCATGCGGGTGAACTCCGGAACCTGGGGCACCTCCAAGGACTTCAACGAACTGATGGCGAACCGCGGCGAGGAAAAACCCATCGAGGGCCATACCGAGGAAGACGCCTATGCCTGGGTGATCGAGGCCTACGGCAAACTCGCCGCCGAGGCGGAGAAACGCGGCGTCGTCATGGGACTCGAAAACCACTGGGGCCTCGGCCGCACGCCCGAAGGCGTCAAACGCGTGGTCGATGCCGTCAACTCACCCTGGCTCAGGGTCACGCTCGACACCGGAAATTTTCGTGAAGATCCCTACGACCGCCTCAAGCAGCTCGCCCCGGACACCGTGCTGCTCCAGGCCAAGACCTACCACGGCGGCGGCGTCTGGTATTCGCTCGATCTCGACTACCCCCGCATCGCACGCATCATGAAGGACGCCAACTTCACCGGCTACGTCTCGCTCGAATTCGAAGGCAAGGAAGACCCGCTCACCGCCATCCCCAAAAGCCTCGAAATCCTGCGCCAGGCCTTCGCCTGAACCGTCTCCACAGCCAGTCCGCAGGCGCATTCGTGAGAATGCGGTGTCCGCATGTCCATGCGTTCCCGGGCGTGACCCCTTCGCCGATGGGCCTCCTCCTAATGCGGTGAGAGCGCGAGCAGGGCGTTTCTCGCCCGTTTGAGGAAATCCACCCTCGACTCGCCTTCGGACGGGGACTCGCAGGTGGGGCCGAAGACGGCGTTTCCCATCACCGGCACGGGCAGGAACTCGCCTTTGGGCAGGATGTGGCTGAGGTTTTCCAGATACACCGGAATCAGCTCCGCCTGCGGGTATTGCCGTGCGAGCGTGAAAATGCCGGGTTTGAAATCGGCCACCGTTCCGTCCGGGCTGCGGGTGCCCTCCGGGAAAATGATCAGATCGTGGCCGTTTTCCATCTCCCCGACCATCCGGCCCATCGGATCGTCCTCGCGGCCCACCTTGCCCCGCGGAATGAGCACCGCCTTGAACACGCGCCCGGCAAGCCAGCGCCGCAGCGCGTCCTTGCGCCAGTAGTCCGCTCCCGCCACCGGCCGCGCCCGGTTTCTCAGGTGCGAGGGCAGCGCCGCCCAGATCACCACGAAGTCCAGGTGGGAGGAATGGTTGGCAAAATAGATCCGCGGCCGGTCCGCGGCGGCGTGCTCGCGAAGCAGGCGCACCCCGGTCACCAGACGCACCGTCAAGGCGACGAAATCACGGATCATGCTCCCGCTTTCCTAGCCCGCGCCGCCTGGCGGGGCAAGCACCGCTTGCCGTCCCCGTCCCTGGCGCCCGGCGGCCGTTCCCATGAAACCGGGGGGGCTTCGGACTGATGCGAAGGGAGAAATGCCATGGAAGTTCCAGCATTTCGCTTGCCACGCTATGGGGCAGGCCCCAAAAGGGTGCCCGCTTGTCCGGGAGGGAGCCTCATTCGTCTTTCCTGCCCGGGAAGGCGGCACCAATCCAATTCCCGCGCTCACATGGACAGCATCTCATCCCGCATTGCCAAAGTATCCCCGTCGCTCACCCTGGCCGTCACCGCACAGGCCAAGGCGATGATCGCCAAGGGCGAGGAGGTTTACGCCCTGGCCGGGGGCGAACCCGAAGTGGATACCCCGGAATTCATCAAGGAGGCGGCCATCCAGGCCCTTCGCGACGGCCGGACGAAATATACGCCCGCCGGCGGCATTCCGGAACTCCGCGAGGCGCTCTCCGCCAAGTTTCTCACCGACAACAACCTCAAATACGCCCCGAACCAGGTTTGCGTGACCGGCGGTGCCAAGATGGCCTGCTTCAACGCCATCCTCGCCGTCGTCGAAGAGGGGGACGAGGTCATCATCCCTACTCCGTTCTGGGTTTCCTACCCGGAAATGGTGCGCCTCGCCGGCGGTGTGCCGGTGCTGGTGGAAACCAAGGAGTCCACCGGCTGGAAAATGACTCCCGAGCAATTCGAGGAAGCCATGACCCCCGCCACCAAGATGGTCATCCTCAACAGCCCGGGCAATCCGACCGGCGCGGTTTACACCGAGGAGGAACTCCGCGCCATCGGTGAAATCGCCCTTGAGGAGGACATCATCATCCTGTCCGACGAGATTTACGAAAAGCTCGTCTATGGCGAAGCCAGGCACGTATCCATCGCCTCCCTCAGCGAGGATCTCTACAACCTGACCATCACCGTGAACGGCTTCTCGAAGGCATACTCGATGACCGGTTGGCGTCTCGGCTACACCGCCGCGCCCAAGCCGCTCGCCGATGCCATCGACAAGATCCAGAACCACACGGTTTCCAACGCCAACACCTTCTCGCAATACGGCGCGCTGGCCGCCCTCACCGGCGACCAGTCGTTCGTCGAGAACCAGCGCGGCGAATACGACGTCCGCCGGCAGTTTGTTTACGCCCGGCTCAAGGCCATCAACAACATCCGCGTGGTCGAGCCGAAGGGCGCCTTCTACTTCTTCGTTTACACCGGCAACACCGGCCTGAAGTCGATGAACCTCTGCGACAA
>CAZKQK010000174.1:0-9667 GCA_964554865.1 uncultured Luteolibacter sp.
CCCTGCCCACGCCCTGATTCCCCGGAATCAGCCTTATCTACGCACCATTCCAGTCGGATTGCTTCTTCGCCAAATCGCCGCCCCCATGCACGATTGACACCGCGCGGTGCGTGAACGCGACCCAAGCCGCCGCCGAGGCATTCGTTGAAATCCTGCGAGATGCGGGTGCGCCGGTGACCATCGGCGACAGGGACTATCAGGCGATGGTCTCGCCCAGCGTAAGCGGTCAACAGAGCACCTCTCGCATTTTTGTCATAGATGCCAGAGCTATGGCATCTATGCAATGCGACTCTCGATGGTCTGGCTGGCAGCCGGGCGGGACTTGAGCCAATTGGCGGGCAGCAGGTCTGCGGGCGGGTTGTGTATCAGCTTTTCGAAGACCCACTCGAACCAAGCGAAGGGGTCCGCTCCGTGGCGGCGGATTTGCTCGACGAAGGTGTAGATGACCGCGCTGCGCCGTCCGGTGTGCTCGCCGCCGATAAACATCCAGTTCCTGTGACCGAGTTTGGCGGGGCGGATGGCGTTTTCCGTGAGGTTGTTGTCGAATTTGAAGCACGTCCGCTTCTTCCGGTCCCGGAAGCCGGAGACGAATTCCGCCATGGGAGACAGTCGCCGGATTGGTGCGGGAGCTTGCGATCTCCGAGGTGGAACTTGCGCTCCGTTTTGGGTCAAATGCTTGAGGAGATGTGATGGAAACCGCAGTCCGGGCAACGGTATTCCCTCAATGGCCCGCTACCTTGATTCCGTCTCTTTTTGATGACTTCCCGTGCCTCGCGGATGCTGCGGTAACAGGCCTTGCCATGCGTTCCGCAGGTTTCCAAGGGGGCGTGCGGCCCCTGCATTTCCAGCGATTCCCCGGACTCCTCCAGCACTGAGACCGCCTCCAGAAAGGACATCTCGTCGCCGTTGGGAATGGATTCCAGGCCGATTTCCGAAAAGATCTCGTTGAGTCGTTTGACCGTGCCTTTTTTCCTGCCCATGACTTCCGCGTTTGTAAACGGTTTGGGGGCCGGGGCAATCCCAAACCCCGGCCCCGGCGGAGCGCGGAATGAAAGGGCCGCCAATGCCCGCGCGCCGGATGGGGCCAGAGGATCGGTCCGGAGAGGCGGCCCTGAGGGGTTGGCTTGACGCGGGCGGCGGAGAGTGAGACGGATTGTCCCCATGTTTGACGAGCTTTTCTCGCGGGGAACATCCGCCTGGCGGTGGGTGAAGTGCCCCCATCACGAACTGATCGCAATGGGCCTGCCGGAGGAAATCCCCTGGCCGGGGGAGATTCCGGATCCCGTGCCGGGGGAACCGCTTCAAATCCATGAGCTTCTGGGCGGCATCAGGCGGGCGCAGGCGGATCCTTCCGTCGCCCTCGCGCCGGTCTGGGACAAGGTGGAGGAACACACCATGGCGAGCGCGGTTTGCCGGGCTGCGTTGATGAACGACGATTTCAAGAAGGCGGGTCGCCAGCTTGATCTGATGGATTCCCTGATGCCCTGCCCGCTGAACCTGCACATGAGGGGCGAATGGTGCCTGAGGAGGCGCGATTCCAAGGGTGCGCTCCGGATGTTCGAGAAATGCACCGCCGCAGCCCCGCGGCTCGAGGCTCCCTGGCGGGATCTGGCAAGGGGATACGGTGCCGCGGGCAACAGGGAGAAGGCCGTAAAAGCGCTGTTGAAGGGAATGGAACATTGTCCGGGAAGCCAGGCCCTCGCGGAGGATCTGGTGGAACTCGGCCATTTCTACCGATTCGGGAGAAAACCGGAGCATTTCGCCCGTCCGGAGACGCACGGAACGAGTCCCAACACGGAATCCTGTTGGTATGTGGACCGGAAGGGCTACCGGAAGTCATTCGAGTCCATGATGGCGCGTGCCGGTGGCAGTGTGGAGGATCTGGAGAAAATTTCCATCGACGTGGGGAGACACGGGTTTGATGCCGGCTGCGAGGAGGAGATATATCTCCGGATTCTGGAGATCGATCCGGGCCACCGGGTGACGCAGGCCCGCCTCGCCGGATTGCTGATTCACTCCGACCGGCTGGATGAGGGCGAGGCGCTGCTCGCGCAAGCGGGGGAAACGGATGGGGAGGGGATGCCGGACGATGCGGAGGTTCTTTTCCATCTGCACACCCTGGCGCTGAAGCGCGGAGACAAGGAGGCCTCCCGGCGATGGCTGGAGGCGGCATTGGAATCGGATGTGGACCACGAGCATTCATTGTGCGCGTATTATGCGAACAATCCCGCGATCCCGGTCGGGGAACGGGAATCGCTGTTGAGGGAGTTCGCCAGGGAAAAACGCTCGTGGGTGGCGGCGAACATGGCGGCGCGGATCGCCCTCATGCGCAAGGACCAGCATCAGGCCGTGGAGGATGCCTTGCTCGCATGGGAGATCAATCCGGAGGAGAAGAGCAGTTTCATCAATTATACGCAGGGGCTCTATTCGATCGGGGAGTATGAGAAACTCGCCGCGCTTCTCCAGCCGGGATACAAGGCGGGGAAGCTCGATTGGACCGCCAAGTGGCCATACTCCGTGGCCTTGTATGAACTGGGCCACAAACAGGAGGCCGTAAGGGTCATTGACGAGATCCTGCGGGACAAACGGCTGCCGAAGAGCGAGGGGCCGCGCCTCAGGGAACAGCGCGATGTCTGGACCGGTTATTCCGCCTGCCCCTCCGGCGACCATATCCTGGGATACGAGGAAAACCCGGACCGATTGACTCACGATGTGGTTCTGAAGAGTTTGAACGGCCAAAACGCCGACTCGGTAACGGTCATTCCGTCGGGTTCCGGCGAGGAAACCCGGAATGAGCTTCCCTTCGACGGTCTGACGATTCCCGGGCTTACGGAAATCCGGCTCGGTCTCGTCCAGAAAGCGAAAGGATTGTTCGCGTGGAAAAAGCCCATCGGGACGTTCACCGTTTCCGGGATAGAGCCGCGGAAACTGCGTTCGGAGCGGCTGTTCGTGACGTTCCGTTATTTCCGTGAGGGCTTCATGTACGTCACCGCCAGACAGGGAAAGAGGAAGCTGAAGGTGACATGGAGCGAACCCGGCGCCGTGTCCTGACCGGGATGTGTTGCGCTTTTCCCCTCCGCGTTGCCACCGACTCGCCTACAATCTCCGCCACTCGTTGCCGTCGCGGGCGAGCAGTTCGTCGGCCTCGGCGGGGCCCCAGTTGCCGGCGGTGTATTCGGCCATCGGCGGCGGGTTGTCCGAGGCGTGCCAGGCGCGTTCGATGTGATCGACAAACTTCCACGCCTCCTCCACCTCGTCGCGGCGGGCGAAGAGGGTGGCGTCTCCGGAGATGGCGTCCAGCAGAAGCCGCTCGTAGGCTTCGGGTGAGGATTTGCCGAAACTGGTGGCGTAGTGGAAATCCATCTTCACCGGCTCGAGCCGCAGGTTGTTGCCGGGGATTTTGGAAACCATGCGCAGCGAGATGCCTTCGTCCGGCTGGATGCGGATGACCAGCACGTTGCCGCCGGGGATGCCGTTGCAGGGGGTGTTGAAAAGCACGCAGGGCGCGTCCCTGAAGTGGATGGAAATCTCGGTGGACTTCTTGGGCAGGCGCTTGCCCATGCGGATGTAAAACGGCACGCCGCTCCAGCGCCAGGTGTCGATGAGCAGCCTGACAGCCACGTAGGCCTCGGTCCGCGAGCGGGGGTTCACGCGATCCTCGTCGCGATAACCCGGCACCGGATTGCCATCGACGTGGCCGGCGGCGTACTGGGCGCGGACGACGTTTTGCCCGACCTTTTCCGGCGTGTCCCACTGGCGCAGCGAGCGGATCACCTTCACCTTCTCATCGCGCACGCCGTCGGCCGAGAGATCGGTGGGCGGTTCCATGGCGACGAGCGAGAGCAGTTGCAGCAGGTGGTTCTGCACCATGTCGCGCAGAGCGCCTGAGTTATCATAATATCCGCCGCGCCCGCCCTCCATGCCGAGGTTTTCGGCGCAGGTGATCTGGACGTGGCTGATGTGCCTGCTGTTCCAAAGCGGCTCGAAGATGCCGTTGGCGAAGCGCAGCACCATGATGTTCTGCGCGGTCTCCTTGCCGAGGTAGTGGTCGATGCGGTAGGTGTCCTTTTCCTCGAAGGTGGCGTTGACCACCTCGTTGAGATGGCGTGCGGTGGAGAGGTCGGTGCCGAAGGGTTTCTCGACGATGACGCGCGACCAGCAGCCTTGTTCCGCGCGGTTGAGCCCGGCGTTTTTCAGATTGATGAGGATTTCATCGAAGAACTCCGGGGCGGACGCGATGTAGAACAGGCGGTTGCCCTTGCCGCCGCGCGCGGTGTCGATGGCATCGAGGCTGGCGGCGAGGCGCTTGTAGCCATCGAGATCCGAGAACTCGGACTGATGGTAGGAAACGGTCTCGATGAAGGGCGCCCAGATCGTTTCATTGTGGCCGGAGCGGGAAAGCCTGGCGTTGACCTCCGCCAGGCCGGTGCGGAACTCGGCGTCCGATTTCTCCCGCCGCGCGAAGCCGATGATCCGCACGCCCGGCGGCAGGTCGCCATCCACCGCGAGGTTGTAGAGTGCGGGAATGAGCTTGCGGTGCGCGAGGTCGCCGGTGGCTCCGAAAATCACCACGGTGCAGGGCTCCGCCATGGAACGGGCGGCGAGGTCTTCGCGGAAGGGGTTGCTCATGAATTCGCGGGAGCTTCAGGCGTCGCGGCCCGGGAGGCAAAGCCAAATCAAAGGGAGCGGAGTAATCCGGCTCATGGCTGGAATGAGGTTTTGGGAACCCGCCCTTCACCGTTGGATTCGCGGGATCCATCGCGAAGTACGGGTCTTGCCAAGCGGGGCGATGCCCTGTAGTTTGATGCCATGTCCGCGAAGGAGAAACCTGGAGGCGCGTTTGAGAGCAACCCCTTGGCCCAGGCGATTTTGCGTGAAGGTCTTGCGATCCAGGATCGTTTTTCGGCGGCGCCGGTTTATGCCCGGACGGGCAAAGGCCGTTTGAAAAGCGCCGGAGTCGAAGAAATCGCCCGGATCAAGGAGGCATCGGGGAAAGTCAAACCATGAACATCCGGGCATGGCTGGCGCAGGTGCCGTGGGAGATGGTCATCTGGCAGAACGGGCAACTGTGAAAATCGAAGAACGCCCGTCACGGCCCGACTTCGGATGGATATGCCGTTTGCAAATCGCTGTGGGAAGAATCGCGGATGTTGCCAATGGGCTTGGACGAAATGGTGGAATTGTGCCGCAGGTGCCACCGGCTCGCGCCATTCACCAACTATAACGGCAACACCTTTGCCGCCATCGCCCGGGCGATGATCGATTCGCTCGAACTTACAATCGAAACATCGGCACTCGCCCGCAGCCTGGCGGGCCACATCGTGGCGGGAGTGGCCAGTGACGAGGAGGTCCGGGCCTTCCGGAAATTCTGCGAGAGTCTTGAATGATCCTGGGCCCTTGGAGTCAGGCGCCGGCTTTCGCCGATCTCCAGTCTCCAATGTCCGTTTCATTTCACCAAGGCATCGGGAACGCGCGGTTGAAAGCAAAGACGCGTTCGCGCAAGGCGTGAAGCCTTGCGGTGTTGGTGTGATCCGCCAAGGCTTCATGGATGAAATCGGCGACTTGCTCGACGTCCTTTTCCCTCATGCCGCGGGTGGTGACGGCGGGGGTGCCGATACGGATGCCGGAGGGTTTCATCGGGCTGCCGGTGTCGAAGGGGATGCCGTTCTTGTTGACGGTGATGCCGGCCTCGTCGAGGGCGTGGGAGGCTTCGGCTCCGTTGAGTCCCTTGGGGCGGAGGTCCACGAGCATGAGGTGGTTGTCGGTGCCGCCGGAGACGATGCGGTAGCCGTGGGTGGCGAGGCGCGCGGCCATGGCCCGGGCGTTTTTGATAACTTGCGCGGAGTATTCCCTGAACTCCGGCTTGAGCGCCTCACCGAAGCACACGGCCTTGGCGGCGATGACGTGCATGAGCGGTCCGCCCTGGATGCCGGGGAAGACCTGGCCGTCGATCTTTTTCGCGAACTCCTCCTTGCACAGGATGATGCCGCCGCGCGGGCCGCGCAGGGATTTGTGGGTGGTGGAGGTGACGAAGTCGGCGTGCGGGACCGGATTCGGATGCAGTCCGGCGGCGACGAGACCCGCGATGTGCGCCATGTCCACGAAGAGATAGGCTCCGATCTCGCGGGCGAGTTTGCCCATGCGTTCGAAGTCGATGATCCGCGGGTAGGCGGATGCTCCCACGGTGATGAGCGCGGGTTTCAACTCGCGGGCGGTTTTCTCCAACTCCCCGTAGTTGATGCGCTCGTCTTCGGCGGAGACACCGTAGTGGGTCACTTCATAAAAGCGGCCGGAGAAATTCGCCTTGTGGCCGTGGGTGAGGTGGCCGCCATGGGCGAGGTCCATGGTGAAGATCTTGTCGCCGGGCTTGAGCACGGAGAAGTAAACGGCGGTGTTCGCCTGCGATCCGGAGTGGGGTTGGACATTGGCGTGCTCGGCGCCGAATAGCTCCCTGGCGCGGTCGATGGCGAGTCGCTCGACGACGTCCACGTTTTCACATCCGCCGTACCAGCGGCGGCCGGGATAGCCTTCGGCGTATTTGTTGGTGAGCACGGAGCCCTGCGCCTCCATCACGGCGGGCGAGGTGAAGTTTTCCGAGGCGATCAGCTCGATGTTGTTGCGCTGGCGTTTCTCCTCGGCGGCGATGGCCTCGAAGATGGCGGGGTCGATCCGGGCGAGGCGGCTGCCGGACGCCTTGCAAAGCCGTTGCTCGTGGCGGCCGCCCTCGAAGGAGGTGGTGAGGAAGGCGTCCACCATGGCCAAGGCGGTGGCGGCGTCGGTTTGCTTCGCGCCGAGGCAGAGGACGTTCGCGTCGTTGTGGCTGCGGGTGATGACGGTTTCCCCGACGGTGCGCACATTGGCGGCGCGGACGCCCTTGTGGCGGTTGGCGGCGATGCACATGCCCACGCCCGAGGTGCAGCAGAGGATGCCGAAATCGTAGGTCTCGTCCGCGACAAGGCGGGCCACCTGGTTGGCGTAGTCCGGGTAGTCCACGGGGGCGGCGGAATCCGTGCCAAAGTTGTGCACGTCATGGCCGATGGCCTTGAGATGGGCCGCGACGGCGTTTTTGAGTTCGAAGGCGCCGTGGTCGGCGCCAAGGGCGATACGGAAGGTGGGGTGGCTCATGGGCGGCGGGATTCAAGACCGGGAAATCCGGGTTGGAAACCGGAAAGTGTGCCGGGTTTCCTGAAATTTCGGGCCGGCTGCACGCGAATGCCGGATTTTCCCGCGATCACTCCGCCGCCCGCACGTCCTGGATGATCAGTTGCAGCGTCGTGCGGCCGCGGAAGGTGTTGCGGTCGATCGTGAACGCCACATCCCACGGCGGATCGGGCAGGGGATGCTCGCCACCGCCGAAATACACCGCGTCCTGCTCGTGATAACCCTGCCGCAGCATGAAACGCAGGTGGTGGTTCTTCATGTGCAGCGGGGGGCGGCTCAGGTTCACTCCGTGCGAGATGAAAACCGGCTGCGGGTTGCCGTTTCCGAAGGGCTGGAGCAGGTCGTAACTCGAGAGAAATTCCAATGACAACTGGTCGAAGGAAATCTCCGCGTCATACATGAGCTTCGGCTGGCGTTGCTCCGGAGTGGTTGTGCCAAGCACGTAATCCGCAAAGCGGCTGCGGAAACGCCCGATCTTCGACTCGTGGATCGACAGGCCCGCCGCCATCGCATGTCCACCGCCTGCCAGCAGGTCGTCCTCGCAGGCCCGGATCGCCTCGACCAGGGAAACGCCTTCGATGCTCCGCCCGGAGCCCTTGCCCACGCCTTCCTCGTCAATGGCCACCACGAAGGTCGGCTTGTGGAACTGCCGCATCAACCGCGAGGCGACGATGCCCACCACGCCGTGATGCCACGAGCGCGAGCCAAGCACGATTACCGGATCGCGCGCGGGGTCGAAGTCGCGGGTCAGCATTTCCACAGCCTCCTTGCGGATCAGGGTTTCGTGGCTCTGCCGTTCCCTGTTGTAGGCGTCCAGTTTCTGAGCGAGATCCCGCGCCAGTCTCCGGCAGTCGGTGGTCAGCGTCTCCAGCGCGTCCTCCGGCACATCCATCCGGCCCGCCGCATTCAGCCGGGGGCCGATGCGAAAACCGACATCCATTGAGGTGGCGCCGCCGTTCATGCCGGTCACGTCTTGGAGTGCTCGCAGCCCCGGATTCAGTGTGTTTGGCAGGTGTTTCAACCCATGCCTTACCAGCAGCCGGTTCTCGCCGACCATCGGCACGATGTCCGAAATCGTCGCCACCGCCACCAGATCGATCAATTCCTTGAGATCCAGATCCACCGGCCGGGTCTTCAACAGGGCGTGGCCGAGTTTGAAAACGACCCCCGCCGCGCAGAGATAGGTGAATGCCTCGCCGCACTTCGGGTTGACCAGGGCACAGCAATCCGGCCGCTCGCCGGGGATCGGCTCGTGGTGGTCCACGATCACCACATCGACGCCATCCGCGCGCAGTGCGGCCACTTCGGGGATCGAAACCGTGCCGCAATCCACGGAAATCAGCAGATCCGGCTTCGGCCCCTCGCTCATGCAGCGTTCCAACGCCGCCGCGCTCAGGCCATACCCCTCCGGCCCGCGCCGGGGAATGAAATGCCGGACCTCCACCCCGTAAGCCAGGAGGATCCGCCGCATCAGGGTGATCGAGGCCACTCCATCCACATCGTAGTCGCCGAAAACGCAGATCTTTTCCCCCTGATCGACCGCCCGCAGGACCCTGTCCACCGCCGGGCGCATGTCCGGAATCAGAAAAGGATCGGACAAATCCTTCAATTTCGGCCGCAGGTAGCTCTCCAAATCCATGCCCCCGGGCAGCCCCCGCTGGCGGATCAGATGCTCCAAAATCGGCGGAAACGAGCCCGGCGAACCGTTTTTTCCATGATGGAACGGTTCGCCTCGCGCTATCCATTTGAAGGGCTCGGCTCGCATGTTGACCCCGGACCCTAATGGTGAATCCCGACCCCGTTCAAGGTCGGAAACATTCTGTGTGCATTTGGGCGCAGTGTGGCATTCTGACGCGCACATGCTGTGCCAAAATGGCCCAAATCAACAGCGCTTGAGAGGGCTGAATGAAACGATACGAATTTCAACCCATTGATAGTGAAAGCTTTGAATTCTGGTCGAGAGACTCTGGCACGGCAGGTGCGAGAAATCGGCTGCTTCACCCTGCTACGGGGCAACACACAACGGAAAACCACTTTATGTCCAAGATCCTCGGAATCGACCTCGGCACCACCAACTCCTGCATGGCCGTCATGGAAGGCGGAGAGCCCATGGTGTTGGAAAACTCGGAAGGTGCCCGCACCACTCCCTCGGTGGTGGCTTTTTCCAAGACCGGCGAGCGCCTCGTTGGCCAGGCCGCCAAGCGCCAGGCCGTCACCAACCCGAAAAACACGATCTTCTCCGCCAAGCGCCTCATCGGCCGCAAGTTCGCAGAACTCACCGAGGCGGACAAACGCATGCCATACAGCATCGTTCCCTCCGCCAATGGCGACGCCCACATCGAGGTGGAAGTCGCCGGCGAGAAGAAAACCTTCAGCCCGCAGGAAATCGCCGCCATGGTCCTCGGCAAACTGAAAGCCGACGCCGAAGCCAAACTCGGCGAATCCATCAAGCAGGCCGTCATCACCGTTCCCGCCTATTTCAACGACTCCCAGCGCAACGCCACCA
>CAZKQK010000175.1:0-9633 GCA_964554865.1 uncultured Luteolibacter sp.
GAGTGGACAAAGAAGACCTATCCGAAGCTTCGACGCCGTGCCAAACGCCTGGGGGCCACGATTTGACTTTCCATGACCGATCCGCCCTCACGCAACGCCATCGGCGCACAGGTGCGGAAACTCCGCGCGCGTCAAAACCTGACACAGCAGGATCTGGCCGCCCGCTGCAACCTCGCCGGCTTTGATATCGGGAGGGAAACCGTCTCGCAGATCGAACGCGGAGTCCGGGGCGTCTCCGACCTCGAAATGATCCTTCTCGCATCCGCGCTCAAGGCAAAATTGCCGGACCTCGTTCCGAAGCTGCTTCCGAAGTGGCGCAAGGATTTACGCCCGCCAAACGCCGTGGAGTGATTCCGGCAGGCGAGTCTTGTTGGACGGGAATTCACTGATATCCGATGCCGCGCAGGACCACCCGGTGATTCCGGGCGAGGCCGATGAGATCCGCGAAACCCGGGACAGGCCGAAGAGTCATGCGGAGGCATTCGTGCGCGCTTGTGAAAACGGTGATTTCCGCACGATGAAACGACTGCCCTGACGGTGATCCGGCCGCATACGGGCGGGCGCTTTGTCAGAGATCCGCGTCCCGCGCGAGATCCCGGCCCTTGTTTTTCTCAACCTTGTTGGAGGTGAGCGAATCCACCGACACTCCCTTCTCGAGAATCAGTCCGGGGCCTTCGTTGAGGCTGACCTGATTCGATGTCAAGGTGACGGCCGCCGCGGACTTGCGGACCACCAGTCCGCCTAACAGATTCGACCGGATGATGTTGGCGGTGGCGCGGCCGGATCCCGCGGAACCGAGCAGGAGTCCGAATTCGCGATTGGAAACGAGCCGGTTGCCCTCGATCACGGCGCTGCCCGCGCCATTGTCCACATGGATGCCGTTGCGACTGTTGGACTGGCAGCGGTTGTTGACCAGCGTGACAGAAGCGCCATCCCAGGACTCGATGCCATTGTGGAAGTTTTCCACCGACTCGGAGTCGCGGATTTCCAGTGTGCAGGAGGCACCGATGGCGGCGGCACCGTTCCATGCGTTGTCGGCGAAGCGGCAGCGGCTGGCAAAGGCTTCTCCGCCCTCGACGACCGCCAGACCGTGACCGCTGGCGCCGATGAAATGGCAGTCCACAAACGCCGCTCCGCCGCCACGGACAAGGGCGGCGGAGAAACGCTCTCCTCCCTCGGCGTGAAAGGACTCGTGGCGGAAGATCACACCTGTCACCCGCGCCCCTTTGGCATCCGGGCCGATGGTGATCGCGGCGGACTCGGTGGCACCACACTCGATGACGGTTTTCCCGGAACCGGCTCCCTGAAGCTCGACGGCAGCATTGACCACGAGCGGTCCCTTCCAAACTTGTCCGGCGATCACGATCCGGTCGTTGTCACGCGCGGCGGCGAGTGCTTCCACGGGACTCGTGAAATCGCCGGGAACCCTCAGTGTCCGCGTGTAGGATGCCATTTTTTCCAGTCGCGCGGCGATCTCCGCATTGTCTGGCGCGAGCGAGGCCGCTTCCCGCAGCCAATCCAGCGCCTGTTGGTCGAACTGCCCCCGATCTCGCGCTTCGGCCATGGCGAGGAGCCTCCCGGCCTTGGCCTGGTCCGTCCTGTGGGACTCCAGCGCCGCCTCGGCATCCGACAACAAAGCCCTGACCTCGTCCGATTCCGGATGCGCTGTGGCGAGGGCGCGGACCTCTTTGACGGCATCGTTCCATCGCCGTTCGGCGATCAGGTTTCTCGCGGACGCGATGGCGGACTCGCGTTCGGCGACGCTTTGCGCCTCGCGGACGCTTTCCAGAATCGACTTCGCCTCCGCCTGCGCGGGGAAGCGTTCGAGCACTTTGGTGATCGCCGCGTTGGCTTCCGCAACCCGCCCGGCCTCCAGTTCGGCGATGGCCTGTCCCGTCCAGTAGCCGACAAACTGGTTCTGCTCCTCGTCCATGCCGGCCTCGATGCTGCGGCGTCCGAGTTTCGCCAACTCCGATCCGGGCATGAGTTCCTCGATCTCGGCGAAAATCCCGGATGCCTCCTGCCAGCGGCGGTTTTCAAGATATTCGGAGCCCACCCGCTCCAGCAGCGCGATGCGGGACTGACGGTGAAACTCCTTGTTCTCCCCGTTGCGGTGGTAAAGCCAGGCGGCCCCGCCCACTCCTGTTAGAAGAACCAGCGACCACGCGAACACGGCGGAAACCCGGCTTTTCCGAACCGGCGCCTGATGAGCGCCCCTAACGTCGTCCCCATCAAGCCGCCGCGTCGGCGCAGGGGAGGGGGATGGGGCGACCCCGGCATCGGGTTCGGGCGCTGCCACTTCCACGGGGCGCGCTTCGAGGCCAATGGCCTGGAGAAATTCGTGAACCGCGGCAAGCGCCTGATCAAACTCGATGAGCCCCTGCTGGTAACGTTCCGCGAGCACCGGATTCGGCGAGGATCTGACCAGTTCGGCGATGCGCTCGCGGGCGGCGTGAAACTCGGCCAGATGTGGACGCGGGTCCTCGTCGGGACCGAGTCCAAGTATCCGGCGTGCTTCGCTAAGGCTAAGGGTCATTTGGTGGGGAGGCTTGCGCCGGGAGCGTCCCCGTGACCGCGTATCCAGTCAACCGCGGATTGTCGTTTTCGGCGTGGTGCCGGTCAACGCGCCGGAATTCCCCGCCCGGAAACCCGGATTGTTTGCGGCAAGGCGCGCGGATCGTTGCTATCCACGATGACCGACGCACGATGCAGGCCAGGTGCGGACGGATTGAACCTGACTGTGAATTCCATGATTTCCCCCGGTTTGAGAAGGGTGCGCGCCGGCCGTTTCAGGCGGAAGTGAGCGCCTTGATCTCCCGCTTTCCGCAAGCGGATTCCGGTGAGTGTCTTTGTGCCGACATTGCCGAGAAGCAGTGTCCTGGTCATGCCCGCCCGGCCGATCGCGACGGCGCCAAAACCCACTGTCGCCGAAGGGTGGGGGAGGGGTGAGCGGCCACCCGTTTGCAACGATATCCGTGGCCGGGATGTCCCGCAGATGAAGTTGCGGAAAAACGGATCGCCACCCGCCTTGGCCGCCGGTGTGCCGGATCCCGGCCGGCTGTCCTTATCGCCATCAGAGTAAACCTGTCTCGCCAGCAGCACGATATGGAACGATCCGTCCTTCGGCAGATTCCACCGCCTGGAGTCGAATGGCTTCATGAATCGCCACACTCCGCGGAGGTTCCAACTGGCGGTGATCAAGCCTGTCCGCGCCTCATGCCGGAGACGCAGGATCGCACGATCCCGGGAGCCGCGTGACATCCGCGCCTCGTGACCACCCATGGTCTGCGCGCGGATGCTTGCGAAATCCTTGCCTCCCACCACGGTAACCATGAAGCCCTGCTCGCGGTTGGAGGCATTCAGAACGGCAAGCCCGGCCATGGACTTGTCCTCGTGATTGAGATCAACGGTGACTTGCGCGAACCAGTCTTCGCCAACTCCCGGAGCATGAGGTTTCCACTTGAGAAACGCGAACTTGCCACTGGTCGCCGAGCGCGTCCGGTATACCAGTCCGTCACCGTCACGGAAGATCAACCGGCCCCGCGAGGATGTCGGAAACAACTCACTCCATTTTCCCTTGTCGGTCAAAAGCGAATCCCGCCCCTTGAACTCCCCGGCCGCCGGCGATTGAAGCGCGAGCAAAGCCGCCGCCATCATCGGGAATGCCCGCGCCGCTGGTAACACCGACAGTCTCATCCGCCGGAGAATGCCCTGGAATACCCGAATGTCGCGCCAAATGTTCACGTTGCCGATGCCGGATCAACCGATGAATCCCTGCACAATGGGCATGCGCCTGCCAATGCCGAAGGCTTTCGATGTGACCCGCAGGCCCGGCGCGGCCTGGTGGCGTTTCCACTCGTTGAGATCCACGCGGCGCTGGATCCAGCGGACGGTTGCCTCCTCATACCCCCGGGAAACGATTTCATCCGGCGAGAGGTGGTGCTCGACGTAGAGTTCGAGGATGGCGTCAAGCACATCGTAGGGCGGCAGCGTGTCCTGGTCTTTCTGGTCGGGCCGCAACTCGGCGCTGGGCGGCTTGTCGATGGTGTTCCAGGGGATGATCTCGCGCTCGCGGTTGATCCAGCGGGCCACCTGATAGACGCGGGTCTTCGGCAGGTCCGAGATCACCGCGAGGCCGCCGTTCATGTCGCCGTAGATGGTGCAATATCCCACCGCGAGTTCGCTCTTGTTGCCGGTGGTGAGCAGGAGGTGGTTCTCCTTGTTGGACAATGCCATGAGCAGCAGCCCGCGGATGCGCGCCTGCATGTTCTCCTCGGCCACATCCTCGGGTTTGCCTCCGAAGACGGGTTTCATGGTGAGTTTCACCGATTCGAACGCATCGCGGATGGAAACCTCCACGCAGCGGATGCCCAGGTTGGCCGCCAAGGCAAACGAGTCGTCCACACTGCCGCGCGAGGAGTAGGGGCTTGGCATGGTCAGACCGTGAACGTTTTCCGGTCCCAGCGCCTCGGCGGCGATGGCGGCGGTGAGCGCGGAGTCGATGCCTCCGCTCAGCCCGAGACAGACACTGGAAAACCCGCACTTTGTCACGTAATCGCGCAAGCCGAGCACCAGCGCGCCATGAATCTGCGCGGCCTCCGTGTCATCGAGCGGCGCGTCGTCCTCCGCCTTCAGAAACGGGTCCACCACGGCGCAGGTCTCGCGGAATCCGCCAAGTTGCGCGGAGATCCTGCCGTTCGGCGCGGCGACCAGCGAATGGCCGTCGAAGATCAGTTGGTCGTTGGCGCCGGCCGTGTTGCAATACACCACCGGCGCCTTCGCATGGCGGGCGATGCCGCCGATCATCGCGCGGCGCAGCGCCGGTTTTCCCAGATGAAACGGCGAAGCGCTGAGATTGACTAACAGATCAATGCCATGGGCCACCAACTCGTCCACCGGATCGCGGTCATAAAACGGGCGCTGGAGGTGGTCCTCGGTCCAGATGTCCTCGCAGATCGTCACACCGATCCGGCGGCCGTTCCACAGGATGGGCGCACAGGTTTCGCCGGCTTCGAAGTAACGGCGCTCGTCAAAGACATCATAGGTCGGCAGCAGCGTTTTCCATATCCGGTGGAGCACCACCCCGCCCTGAAGCCATGCGGCGGCATTGCGGAACGGCTTGCCCGGACGCGCCGGATGGTGGTGATCCACATAGCCCGCCAGCAGGGGGACGGACTTGGTTTCCCCCGCGAGATAGTCGAGGGCCTGCAGGCACTTCGGCACAAACTGCGATTTGAAAACAAGATCCCGCGGCGGATATCCCGCCAGCGAAAGCTCCGGCGTCACCACCAGTTCCGCTCCGCCATCAAGGCACTCACGATAGGCGGCGAGGATTTTCCTCGCGTTGCCGGGGAAATCCCCGACCACCGGATTGATTTGCGCGATGCCGACTTTCATGGTTGCCGCCAGGGAACACCGGACCGCCGCCCGCGCAAAAGAAAAAACCGGGTTTTGACGCGGACCGCCGATCCTGCCACCAATCGCCCCGAGCACATGACCGGCGACGAATCACCCCGCCCTCCGCGGCGCAAGCGCTACTCCGGCAGGCACCCCCGGCGCTTCGAGGAGAAATACAAGGAGCACGATCCCGTCCGCTATGCCGATACGGTGGCCAAGGTGCTCTCCTCGGGCAAGACGCCGGCCGGATCCCACGTGCCGATCATGGTCGCGGAATGCCTGGACGCCCTAGCGCCGCGCCCGGGAACGGTTGGCGTCGATTGCACCCTCGGTCATGGCGGCCATGCGATGGAAATCCTCAAGCTGATCACTCCCGGCGGGTTTCTGCTAGGGCTTGATCAGGATCCTCTGGAACTCCCGAAAACCGAAAGCCGCGTTAGGGCCGCCGGTTATGGCCCGGAATCATTCGCCGCGCACCGCTCGAACTACGCGGGCATCACCAAAGCCCTCGCGCCGCACAACCTGTCACAAGTGGACTTTGTGTTTGCCGATCTCGGTTGCTCGTCAATGCAACTCGATGATCCCTCGCGGGGCTTCGGTTTCAAACACGATGGCCCGCTCGACATGCGGATGAACCCGAATCGCGGCCTGTCCGCGTCCGAGTGGTTGAAAAGGATTTCCCCGTCCGATCTTGAGACCGCGCTCCACGAGAATGCCGACGAACCCCGGGCGGAAACCATCGCCGGCGCGCTTGCCGGCAAATCCCTCGCCAGCACCACCTCGCTGGCGGAAGCGGTGCGCGCCGCGATCAACACGGATGGGGAAACGTCCGATCTGACGGTCCGCAGGGTTTTCCAAGCGTTGAGGATCGCCGTGAACGAGGAGTTCACCGCGCTCGAGATGCTTCTCCGCTCGCTTCCCTCATGCCTGAAACCCGGAGCAAGGGCGGTCATCCTGACATTCCACTCCGGCGAGGACCGCAGGGTGAAGAAAGCCTTCAAGCAGGGGCTCGCTGATGGGGTTTACATTTCCGCGAGCGACGGAGTCATCACCGCCGGACCCGGCGAACGGCGGATGAATCCCCGCTCCGCGCCGGCCAAACTGCGATGGGCGGAGAGGGGCTGAACGTGTCGCCATGCGCTCAGGGAGTCACGGTGACACGCAATCGCGCGAATTTCCCATCATCCGGCGTACGGGGGATTGTCAGGGTGATCTTGTCGTGGCCGCCCTGGTCGTCAACGTCGACTTCGGCTGACGATGGGCCGCCGATGGGGCCGACATGATAGACGTCAGGCCAACCCGAGAGGTCGGTGCCGACTTCGATATCAACGGAGACATCCGGCGTCAGTGACGCGTGGGAGCGGTCAAAGGTGATGACCATGTTGGTGCCGCTGGTTGTTATCGCGGGTCCGCCGCCGTTTGAGGTTTTCGGATCCGTGCCGAGCACGTATTCGACCGCGTCGCTCAAGCCGTCGTTGTCAAAGTCGTCGGCGGGGTCGCCTGACAGTTCGTTGGTGCTGGCCCAGGCGGCGAATCCGGAGGCGGTCGATTCGACCAGCTTGATCTCCTTCGCGTCTTCGTCGTATTGGACCTCGTAGCCGGCCGGCGTGCCGCTGACGGAGAAGGTGCCGGTGAGCGTGTCCGTGTAACTGGCGATGACATAACTTTCGGCGGTGGGCGCGGAGAGCGCTGTGAAAGCGAGTGCCGCGCCGGTGATGTCGAGGCTGCCGTTGACGGTCAGGCGGTCGGCGGCCATCCCGTCGATCTCGCAGGAGTATTTGCCGCCGACCGAGAAAGTGAGATTGCCGGTGATGTCGAGTTCGCCGACGGTGGTGGTGCCGCCCCCCGTGATGGTGCCATGGCTGCCGATTCTCACGCCGTTGCCGGAAGAGATGAAACCGGTGCCGCCAAGCAGTCCGGGCGCGGTGGTGTTGTCCACACCATCGGCGTTTCCGTTACCCACGCGGATGGCGTTGGCGCTGCCACTCTTGGTAAGCGTGCCGTTGACGATGAGCGTGCCGCCGGAGCCGGTATTGCGCCCCACATAAAAACTGCCAGGGGTGGTTTCTGACAACAAGGCGCCTTCCGAAATGTTCATGATCCCGATGCCGGATTCGCCAATGCTGGTGTCGGAGCCGGTGTGGACGGCGGTGCCACCGGAGAGATTGTAGGTTCCGGTGTGTCCCGGGGCGATGCCGATCACCATGGCGGCGCCTACCGATAGGAACCCGCCGGACTGGAACACGGTGGCCGATCCGGTGCCGCTGGCGGTGTTCGAATCACCACCAAGAAAGAGGCTGCCACGCACGGTGAACGCGCCGTCATCGATGGTGATGAGCCCGGTGCCGTCATTCACGCCGGCGCGGATGGCGTTGACGTTGGTGGTGCCGCTGTTGTGGTTGAATGTGCCGGAGCCGTTGGCGCCGATGTTGAGGTTGGCTCCGCTGGCGATCTGAAAGGTGCCGCCGTTGACGTTCACCGTTCCATTCGAGCCGGTGTTCTGGCCGATCCAATCCCAGTTTCCCGAATCGTTGTAGTAGAGGCCTCCGCCTTCGACGTTGAGCACACCGGTGCCGTTCAAACCGATGCGCATGTCCCCGATGTTGCCTCCGGACCAGCGGCGGAATTCCCCGCCGGAGGAAATGGTGATGGTGCCGATGCCGCTTTCATTCCGGCCCACATACATGTCGGACCTGGCCTCGGTGGTGTTGGTGCGGGAAAAGACTCCGCCCTCCTCCACCACCATTGAGCCGGTTCCGGAGAAACCCACGGTAAGCTCGCCATCGGACATGTCCATCCGGGCATCGGTCCCGGTGAGGCGAAGCATGCCGCTGGCACCGCCGCCGGCGCCCACCTCGACATTGCCGCGGGCGTTGAAACGTCCGCCCGCATTCACGGTAAGAACGCTCTGGCTGCCGCTGCCTGACTGGCCGATCCGTACATGCGGGTTCAGGACCGGGGTGCTTCCGCTCCAGGTTTTCTGATCGCCTTCCAGGACGCCGTCGGAGTTGATCGTGACCGTGCCGACGGTGCCGCTGCTGGGGGCGAGATTCATCGTGAAAGCACCTCCGTTGGCCGAGCCGTCCACGCGGTCGCGGAGGTTGAGCACGGCGCTGCCAGCCGCTCCGCTGTTGTCGCCAATGTTGACGGTGCCGTTGCCGCCGGCCTCCACGCCGACCTGGAAATTCGTGCCGCCGCCGGTGCCGTCGGTAATGTGGAATCTTCCGTTATTGATATTGAGGGTGCCTGCGCCCCTGTGGCCGATGCGCACCCACCAGTTGTCCATGGCCTGGCTGAGCACGCCGCCGTTGATGTTGACGCTGTTTCCGTTGCTCGTGCCAAAATCGTCCGATCCGTCCAGCCCGGCAAATGGAGCCGAATCGGTGTAGATGATCGTATGGCCGGTGAGGATGTTGGCGGTGTCTCCCGCTCCTGTCTGGGGCACGGAGCCTCCGGACCAACTGCTTGTATTGTTCCAGTTTCCGGAAGCGGTGGAATCGATCGTGGCGGCGGTGCCGGCACCCAAAGGAGCGACAATCAATCCGAGCAATGACAGTCGGAATAACGGGTGGTGTTTCATAGGTGGGTTTATTGTGGGTTCAGAGGACCATAAAGACGTTCCGGCGCGCCCGCCCGGGTTAAATGCGGGAGCCGGAAAACGCCTCCATGCCCAATACCAAGAGATGGAATCCAACCGGGGGCACGCAAGATCAAACTGAACGGGATTCCGCCCTTTCTCCGGGGTTCCGAACCGGCGGTTTCCGGCCGCCCCATTGAACCGTTCCCCACAAAAGTGGAAAAAATCCGTTCGGTTTTCCCGGGCGATGCCGAATAACCTGTGATGACCATGACACCGCCGGATCACGAGCTTTTGGAAAAATTCCTCACGCAGGGCCGTGAAGCCCCGTTCACGGAACTGGTGAGCCGGCATATCGGCCTGGTGCATTCCGCAGCCCTGCGGATCCCCTGCCGGCGCAGCCTCGCCGAACCGTGACGAAAGCTGTTTCTACAAGGGGGGCGGCTCTGCGCGATCGACGGATCGCGCTGGAGCGTCACCAACACGCCGCAAATTCTCGCGAAAATGACCAAGGCGGCATCCAGAAGGTTCGAGGCCGCTTTTGCGAAACTGGAGATGTGTGTGTTGGTGGAGCTTGGTTTGCACAATCCTCTGGCGGCCGAGATCGGCCTCAAGGGTGAGGGCGAGTGGACGCTCTCCGCCAGACTTCTCGAAAGTCT
>CAZKQK010000176.1:0-9606 GCA_964554865.1 uncultured Luteolibacter sp.
CAGCGGCGCGGGCGGGAACGGCCTTCTCACGGCCGCCCCCCTTCCGTCCGGCTTCGCGTGGCCGGCCGCTGGCGTTTCCAGAAATGAACCGTCACATCCTTCGGCTTCGGCGGATGGGCCAGGAGGTGGGCCCTGCGCTCCTCGCGGGCCCGCTCTCGCTCCTCGCAGGCCCGCGCCATGCGCGCGCCCTCCGCCCGATAGAGCGCGTGGAGGTCCCCGATCAGGGTGATTCCCTCCGGATCGGGATTTTCCGAGACAATCACGAACGAGGGGGTGTCGTCGGGAAAAGCGACGCTCACCGGCCCGTCAAACCCCGCCTCCCCGGCGGCGTTCAGCCTGCGGCGGAATTCCGCACCGCCGTCGCCGATGCCCATCAGCAGCGCATAGGTCCGGACCTCTCCATCCGCGCCCCTCGCCTCGAAGCTTCCAAAGCCCGTGAAGTGATGGAAATCCAGATTCGACCAGGCCGTCACCGTCTTGCGAACCCCACCGCCCGGATAGACCGTCAGCCATGTCCGGGAGCGGTCGCAAACCGTCGCCGCGATGTAGGCGATCCTCGTCTCCCGGTGATTGGCCGCCATTTCCGCAAGCCGCTCCCTCACCTGCGGATCATCCGGCGGAAGCGGGGGCAGGGGCGGCGGCGGATCGGCAAGCCCGGGGTCCGCCACCGAATGCACCCTTATCGTGATGACGCCCTCAACCGGCGGGAGCCCCGGCATCCCGGCAGGCTCCACCACCCGCACCCGCCTCACCTGCGTGCCCTCGATCCGGAAACCGGGCTTCTCCACGGGTTTCGGCGGCGCGGCCGGCGCGCCGTCCGGAATTGGCAACGGAATGGACGCTTCCGTGGCGGCGGGGGCGGTACGGATCGGGGGGCTGCCGCTTTCCCGCGCATGTTGCGTGGAAATCGCGATTCCGAGCGCGAGCAGTATCTGATATGCTCTCATTGCCCGGCCTTTCTGAGCCAGGAGCCTCGATCGGCGCAAGTCCGAATTCAAAAAAAAGCGACAATTGGTCCGCTCTCAAGAATGCGGCAAACGGTTCAGGGTGACTGTTTGCAATCACCACGCCGAATCACACTGGGCCGAAACGTTGTCCGCTTGTGCGGACTGCGCGGGTTGACGCAGGAGGGGCTTGCCGAGTTGGTGGACGTGGACCGCCGCCACATCCAGCGGATCGAGGCTGGAACGGCGAATCCGGGAATCGATGTCTTGCACAAACTGAAGCAGGCGCTGGCGGCGAGATGGACGCAACTGTTGGATTGAGATGATGAACGGCGATTATCCCTCATGCGACTTCATGGGAATCGCACGAGCGCCTGACAGGGGGATCATTCACGAGGTGCCACAGTAAGGTGGCAGCTCCCATACGAACCTCCGCTTGCGTGGGAGCCATGGCATGTTGATCACCTTGCCCCGCCGAGTTTGCAGGCCCGCTTGTAGTGGGCGGGCGCAACCGGGGTGATGGAGAGGCGGGTGCCGCGCTGGCAGACGGTCATTTCGGAAAGCAGGGGATCGGCCTTGAGGGCGTCGAGCGTGAGGATGGAATCGAAGCGGGCGACAAACCCGAAGTCCACAAGCCACCAGCGCGGGTTTTCGCGTGTGGCCTTGGGATCGAAGTATTCGCTCCGGGAGTCGAACTGGGTTTCGTCCGGATAGGGTGCGCCTGCGACTTTCGCGACGCCGGCAATGCCGGGCGGCTTGGCATTGGAATGATAAAACAGGGCGAGATCGCCGGGTTTCATGTCCTTCCACATGTAGTTTCGCGCCTGATAGTTCCGCACGCCGTTCCAGGGCTCGCGTTTGACGCGGGCGAGGTCGTCGATGGAGAAGACATCGGGCTCGGACTTGATCAGCCAGTGACGCATGGGGCGATCAGGCGATGGCTTTTTCCAGGTCCGGCCGGATGGCGGGGAGCGGCAGGTGTTCGGGGCCGAGTTCCAGACCCTTGGCGGCGCGGAGGTCGGCCTCGATGGCTTCGAGGACATCGAGTTCCGGCCGGAATTCGGCGGCGTGATAGGAGCTGCGGACAAGCGGACCGCTGGCGACGTGGCGGAAGCCTTTTTCCAGGGCGATGCGCTTGTATTCGTCAAAGCGCCCGGGCGGGATGAAATCGACGACCGGCAGGTGCTTTGGCGTCGGGCGCAGGTATTGGCCGAGGGTGAGCACGGTGACGTCATGGGCGCGGAGGTCGTCCATCGCCCTGAGGATTTCCTCATGCCGCTCGCCGAGGCCGAGCATGATGCCGCTCTTGGTGGCCACCTTGCCGTTTACCATCGCCTTGGCCTTGCGCAGCACGGTGAGCGAGCGCTGGTATTGGGCGCGGGAGCGGACCAGCGGGGTGAGTCTCTCGACGGTCTCGATGTTGTGGTTGAAGATGTGCGGGCGGGCGTCCATGACAAGTTGGAGCGCCCAGTCGCGGTCGTTGAAATCGGGCACCAGCACCTCGATGACGATGGATGGATTGGCCTCGCGGACGGCCTCGATGGTTTGCTTGAAGTGTTCCGCGCCGCCATCGCGGAGATCGTCGCGGGCGACGGCGGTTATGACGACGTGGCGCAGGCCCATGCGGCGGGTGGCCTCGGCGACGCGCTGGGGTTCGTCGGCCTCGAGCGCGTCCGGCTTGGCGGTTTTCACCGCGCAGAACCCGCAGGCGCGGGTGCATTTCTCGCCGGCGATCATGAAGGTGGCGGTTTTCTGGCTCCAGCACTCCCAGCGGTTCGGGCACTGGGCCTCCTCGCATACGGTCACCAGTTTCAAGTCGGTGATCAGGGACTTGGTGGACCAGAACTCCGGGTTGTTCGGGAGCCTCACCTTGATCCAGGATGGTTTCCGGGTCTGGTGCAGGGCCGGGTCCATTTTCATCTTCGGGCCGCAACTGCTCATGTCGGCGGGACGCTAGGCCCGGCGCGCTCACGGGGAAAGGGCAAACTGCGCGCGGCAAGCAAAGAAAAAGCCCCCGCACGGCAGGCGTGTGAGGGCTTCCGAACGATGAGCGGGTGAGTGTCTCAGGGTTTCTTGACGTAGGCCGCGCACCAGCCCTTGTTGGCGACGAGCTTGCCGCCGAAGGCCGAGCAGGGGGCGAAATCCTCGCCTTTTTTCTCGGTGAAAAGGGCGCAATCGAGGCAGATTTGCTCATCCTTGTGGTTCGGATACTTCGCCTTGTCCACCTTGGTGGTGTCATGTTTGTAGCCGAGGGCCTGGGCCACCGGATCACTTTCCTCAAGTTTCGCCGGAGGAGGTGGCGGAGGTGCGTCCTGGCCGAAAAGCAGGCTGCCGGCGGCGATGGGGGCTGAGGCGGCGAGTTTGAAAAGGAATTTGCGTCTGGAGTCCATGGCGATCAGGTGATGGGGTTCGGAATGGGTGATGCCTCGTTGTTTGCGAGGATCACTTCAATATTACGGATTTGCTTCGGATTTCATGTCATGAAATCGGAAGTCCTCCGCATTTTTGGAGAATTGTCGGGAAAACGCCCGTCCTTCCCGCTTGCCGGAGTTGTCCGGCCGTTCACAATCCGCGCGGTGAACGCGGCCCCCCTTGGATTTTTCGACTCTGGTGTTGGCGGCCTGACCGTCGTGCGGGCGGTGCAGGAACTGCTGCCCGCCGAGGATATTCTGTATCTGGGCGACACGGCGCGGCTTCCCTACGGCTCGAAAAGTCCGGAGACGATCCGTCAGTTTTCGGATGAGGACACCCGTTTCCTGATATCCTGCGGGGTGAAGGCGGTGGTGGTGGCCTGCAATACGGCCACGGCGCACGCCCTGCCGAGGCTGCGCGAGCAATACCGCATCCCGATCCTCGGCGTGATCGATGCCGGAGTGGACGCGGCGCTGGCAAACCCGGACGCCTCACGCATCGGCATCATCGCCACGCGGGGGACGATCGCCTCGCACGCCTATCAGCACGCGCTGGCACAGCGCCGGACGGGCCTGATCATCCACGGCCAGGCCACCCCCCTGCTGGTGCCGTTGGTGGAGGAAAACTGGATCGAGCACCCCGCGACCCGGCTGGTGCTGAAGTCCTACCTCGATCCGCTGGTGGAGAAGGGGATCGACACGCTGATGCTGGCCTGCACCCACTATCCGCTCCTGATTCCGGCCTTGCGCGAGGTTTTGCCTGCGGATGTGCGCCTGGTGGACTCGGCGACGACCTGCGCCGAGCACTTGAGGTGGGAATTGGAACAGCTGGAAATGCTGGCTCCCCAGGACCGCGAGGGCGGGCTGGAAGTGCATCTGACCGACTTGTCCGAGGAATTCGAGAGCCTCGCGAAGCGTTTCCTGTCCAGGCCGCCGGGCCGGATCCAGCGGGCGGTTTTGGGTGTTTAAGTCCGAAATACGGCTTGATCGCACCGCCCGTCAGCCCCATAAGCCGCCTGCCTTTGCTGTTTGTCCTCCCCGCCTGATCGCCGCCGGTTCGGGCTGCGGCCGATGTTTCACCGGCCCCCGTTTTTCACATGATCCGTATCCCGGTGTATTTGTCTTGAGATGTTCATATTTTTTTGAACAAAACACAGCCCGCAACATTTGAAGCAATCCCACATGAAACTATTTGGAACCGATGGAATCCGCGGTCGGGTGAATGAATTCCCGATCACCGCCGAAGTGTCCCTGCGCATGGGCAAGGCCGTGGCCAACGTGCTGCGCTCGTCCGGCCCCAACCGCAACCGGGTGTTGGTGGGCAAGGATACGCGGATTTCCGGTTACATGCTCGAGACCGCGCTGACCAGCGGTCTGGTTTCCATGGGCATGGACGTTTTCATGGTCGGCCCGCTGCCGACGCCCGCCGTGGCCCACCTCACGAAGTCGATGGGGGCCGCCGCCGGCATCATGATCACCGCCTCGCACAATCCTTACGAGGACAACGGCATGAAGATCTTCGGACCGGACGGCTACAAGTTGTCCGATGACATCGAGAAGCTCATCGAGCGCCACATCATGGGCGAGGAACCCGACGCGCCGCCGCTGCCGCCACGCCAGATCGGCAAGGCACACCGGATCGACGACGCCCGCGGGCGCTATATCGAGTTTGCGAAACACACGGCCGACAACGTGCCGCTCCACGGCCTGAAGGTGGTGGTCGATTGCGGCCACGGCGCGGCCTATTTCATCGCCCCGCTCATCTTCAAGGAACTGGGAGCGGAAGTGATCACCACAGGCATCCAACCTGACGGGCTGAACATCAACAGCGGCTGCGGCGCGCTCAATCCGGAGAACGCCGGGGAGCTTGTCCGCCGCTTCAACGCCGATCTTGGAGTCTCCTTCGACGGTGATGCGGACCGCGTCATCTTCACCGATGCCAACGGCCAGGTGGTGAGCGGCGACCGCATCCTCGCCTTGTGCGCCATCGGCCTCAAGGAACAGGGCCGCCTCAGGAAGGACACGCTCGTCGCCACCGTGATGAGCAACCTCGGCCTGAAGGAGTCGATGAAGCAGCACGGCATCAAGCTCGAAACCACCGGTGTGGGCGACCGCAACGTGATCGAGTGCATCCGCAGGAACGGTTACACGTTCGGCGGGGAAAACTCCGGCCATCTGATTTTCGCGGAGCACGCCACCACCGGCGACGGCATCCTGAGCGCACTGCAAGTGCTCCGCATGATGCGCGAGCGCAATGCGACGCTGGCGCAGCTCGCCACCGTGCTCAACGAGTATCCCACGCAGATGGCCAATATCCCGGTATCGAAGAAACCGGACCTCGACACGCTTCCCAAGCTCAAGAAGCTCATGAAAAAGGCCGTCACCGACTTCGGTGAGAACGGTCGCCACCTGATCCGCTATTCGGGCACGGAGAACAAGATCCGCGTTCTCGTCGAGCACCGGGAGATTGAGGAATGCCGCATCTGGGTCAGCAAGTTCGCAGCGGCCATCCGTGACGAGATCGGCTGAGCAACCCCCACCTCCCGCCATGGACAAGGCCGCCACCGATTTCCTTCCGCTCTCCCTCACGCGGAGCGTCCCCGGTTTTCCCGTCGGCAACATTCCGCTCTCCGCCCATCACGCGGCGCTTGGCGCTCCGGCGGGTGTCGTGCTGGAGCCATGCGCGTGGATCGATCCGGCCGATTTCACGTCCTTCGTCGGCTCCGGTGCGGCCGCCTTGGTGTCTGACAAGGGCGATATCATCGCGACCAAAACCTCCGGCGGGGGAAAACAAGAGGCCGCGCGCTCGTTCGTCATCCGCTATCCGTGGGATCTCATCCGTGCCAACGAACTCCTCGTTTCCTCTCTGACGGAATCACGGATCGACGGCGATGCGCATTCCCCGGCGGTGGTAGGGGGTGTCATCCGTGTCGGCCCGGGAACGCGCATCCTGCCCGGTGTGTTTATCGAGGGAAATGTCATCATCGGATCCAACTGCAAGATCGGTCCGAATTGTTATATCCGCGGAAACACCTCGATCGGCGACAACTGCCACATCGGCCAGTCCGTGGAGATCAAGAACTGCCTGATTCTCTCACGCACCAACGTCGGCCACCTTTCCTACGTCGGCGACTCGGTGTTGGGCGAGGGTGTGAACTTCGGTGCCGGCACCACCACCTCGAATTTCCGCCATGATGGGCAAAACCACCGCTCCACCGTGGATGGCGCGCTGGTGGACACCGGACGCCGGAAGTTCGGCGCCATCGTCGCCGACGGCGTGCACACCGGCATCAACACCTCCATCTATCCGGGCCGCAAATTCTGGCCCAACACCACCACCCGCCCCGGCGAAATCGTCGTCAAGGACCTGGTTTCCTGATCTCCAATCTCCAATCTCCATTCCCCATGTGCGGCATCGTAGGATACATCGGCAAGGCGGACGCTCCCACCGTTCTCATCAACGGGCTGCGCCGGCTCGAATACCGTGGTTATGATTCCGCCGGACTGGCGGTGCTCGACAACGACCGCGTGGTGGTTTCCAAGGCTCCCGGCAAGGTTTCCGCGCTCAACGAGCGAGCCCGCGAGGAGTGGCCGGAGGAGCGATTCAGCCGGCCGACGCTTGGCATCGCCCACACCCGCTGGGCCACCCACGGGCCGCCCACCGAGGCCAACGCGCACCCGCACCTCGACCAGTCGGGCGAAATCGCGCTTGTCCACAACGGCATCATCGAGAACTACCGCTCATTGCGCGCAAGGCTGGAAGGCAAGGGACACCATTTTTATTCGGAAACGGACACCGAAGTCTTGGCCCACCTGATCGGCGAGTGTGACAACGGCGATCTGTTCCAAGCCGTTTGCGACGCGCTCCATCAGGTGGAAGGCACCTTCGGCATCGCCGTCCTTTCCGCGCGGGAGCCGGAGAAAATCATCACCGCCCGCCGCGGCAGCCCGATCGTCATCGGCGTGGGAGACGAGGAAACCATCGTGGCCTCGGACGCATCCGCGATACTCGCCCACACCCAGCGGGTGATCTATCTGGACGATAATGACATCGCCATCGTCACCGCCGACTCGGTGGACATCCGGGATTTGCATAACATCCCGGTCACGCGCGAAATCGCCGAACTCGGGCTGGACGCGGGCGCGGCGGAGAAGGGCGGATACGAGCATTTCATGCTCAAGGAAATCCACGAGCAACCGGAATGCCTGGCCAACGCCACGCGCGGCAGGCTCGATTTCAACATCGGCTCGTCCGTGCTGGCCGGCATGGGCACCTCGCCGCGCGAGCTGGCGGAGCTCGGGCGCGTGGTGCTCGTCGGTTGCGGCACCTCGCTGCATGCCGGGCTTGTCGGCGAATACGCCTTCGAGGATCTCGCGGACATCCACGCCGAGGTCCAGCAGGCGGCGGAGTTCCGCTACCGCAATCCCATTCTGGGAAGCCGTGATCTGGTGGTGGCGATCTCCCAGTCCGGCGAGACGGCCGACACCCTCGCGGCTGTTAGAGAGGCGAAGCAAAAGGGCGCTTTCGTGATGAGTCTCTGCAACGCGGTGGGTTCCACCATCGCCCGCGAAACGGGAAGGGGCGTCTATCTTCACGCCGGACCCGAGATTTCCGTGGCCTCCACCAAGGCGTTCACCTGCCAGGTGGCGGTGCTGCTGATGATGGCGCTCAAACTCGGCCGCGGCCGCCGCTTTTCACGCGAGGAGGGCATCCGTTTCGCACGCGAGATCGAATCGATTCCGGCGCTCGTCGAGAAGGTGCTGCTTCAGGACGAACGCATCGCCGGCATCGCCGCCGGGTATGCGCGTGACGAACACGCGTTTTTCATCGGCCGCGGTCCGATGTATCCGGTGGCGCTCGAAGGCGCGCTCAAGCTCAAGGAAATCTCCTATGTCCATGCGGAGGGATATCATGCCGCCGAGTTGAAACACGGTCCCATCGCGCTGCTCCGCGAGGGAGCGCCCGTCGTCGCGCTGGCTTGCGATATTCCGGGCAAGGACAAGACCCTCGGCAACATCGAGGAATGCCGCGCCCGCGGCGCCCGCATTCTCGGCATCATCACCGAAGGCGATCACGGGGCGGCGGAGATCATGGATGATTGCATTCCGATTCCCGCATGCCACCCGCTCGTCGCCGCCATTCCCGCCGTGGTGGCGCTCCAGTTGTTCTCCTACCACGTCGCCCGCATCCGTGGCTGCGAGATCGACCAACCGCGCAACCTCGCCAAGAGCGTGACGGTGGAGTGATGGCCGTGCGGCTCAGATCCCGCGCAGCATCGTGATGGTTTCCATCAGGCGTCCCGTCGCCGATTCGCTCTTCAGCCGTGGGAAACGGCGGCCTTCCAGCATGATGTAGTCGCCGTTGCGATGCAGCATGAGCCGCTGGCCGATGATTTCCACCGAGCCGATCCGCTCGGCGGCGGCAAGCGCCTTGATGCGGGCGATGGTGAGGAGGTTTTGCGCGGCGTCCGGCAGGCGGCCGAAACGGTCGCGCCACGATTGTTCGAGGGCATCGACGGCCTTTTCGGCGCCGGCTTCCGAGAGTTCGCGGTAGGCGGCGATGCGGGTGCCCGTTTCCGCCAGCCAGGTGGCGGGGATGAAGGCGGGGAGGGATGGAATTTGGGATTGGGGATTTGAGACTTGGGATTGGCGCAGCCAGGCTGTTTCGGTGGTGGCGACGAAGTCCGCCTTGAAGGTGGCTTCGCCGGCGGGCGCGTCCTTGCGGCCCTTGAGGCGGTCCACGGTCTGGCGGAGAAGCTGGCAATAGAGTTCGAACCCGATCAGGGCGATGTGACCGGACTGCCTGGTGCCTAACAGGTTTCCCGCGCCGCGGATCTCCAGGTCGCGCATGGCGATCTTGAATCCGGAGCCGAGCGCGGTGTATTGCCTGATGGCGTGGATGCGCTTGCGGGCGTCGCCCGCGGTCATCATGTCGCGCGGCAGCAGCAGGATGGCATAGGCCTTTTCCCCGGCGCGGCCGACGCGGCCGCGGAGCTGATAGAGATCGGCGAGGCCGAAGCGGTCGGCGCGGTCGATGAGAATGGTGTTGGCGTTGGGGATGTCGATGCCGGTCTCGATGATGGTGGTGGCGAGCAGGACGTCGGCTCCGCCTTTGACGAAGGTGTGCATGACGACTTCGAGGTCGTCCTTGTCCATCTGGCCGTGGCCGATGACGATGCGGGCCTCGGGGACGAGCTGGCGGAGCTTCGAGGCGATCAGCTCGATGGTTTTGACTCGGTTGTGGAGGAAGA
>CAZKQK010000177.1:0-9381 GCA_964554865.1 uncultured Luteolibacter sp.
GAAGGTCTGAAGGTCTGAAGGTCTGAAGGTCTGAAGGTCTGAAGGTCTGAAGGTCGCTACTACTTTCGTAGGTGTTTTGCCAGGGATTCGGTTTCTCTGCTGATTTCCCCGCTGAAGGCGCGCATTGCTGACGCGTCTGCCGGATTGGGATACCTACGGTCTTCTCCAAGATACAGCATGCTGCGGATTTCTCCGTTGGAACCTTTCGCGATGTCAAGAAAGCGTGCGAAATCAGGATCGCTTTTTCGTTCAAATCCTTCGGCAACGTTGTTCATGACCGAAACGGAACAGCGTTGTATCTGATCGCGGAATCCGTAGTCCCCGCCACAAGGGTTTTCATAGGAAAAGGTGTCATAAACGCGGTTTGCCTGAATTCTGGCATTCTGCCGGATTCGCAAATTTTCAAATCGTTCAACAGTCATGCTTGGAACGGGATTGGATTGATAATCGGGAGATGAACACGACCTTCGGACTTTTGACTTTTCGGCTATTTCCCCTTCCCGATGACAAACGCGTCGAAGCCGCGCTCCCTGAGGGCGGCGGCGGGGAGGATGGCGCGGCCGTCGAAGACGAAGGCGGGCTTGAGCATGAGGTCGTAGAGGCGGGCGAGGTCGAGGGTGCGGAACTCGTCCCACTCGGTGAGGGTGGCCAGGGCGTGGGCGTCCCTGGCGGCGGTGTAGGGATCGGTGGCGATCTCGACATTGAAGTTGATGATGTCCTGGGGGACGCCGACTTCGAGAAGGTCGCGGCAAATGGTTTCCGCCGGCACGCGGGGATCATAGATGACGACATGTGCGTTTTCCGCGACGAGGTCGCGGACGATGTTGATGGCGGCGGACTCGCGGGTGTCGTTGGTGTCTTTCTTGAAGGCGAAGCCGAGTATGGCGATGCGCTTGCCGGAGACGGTGTTGAAGAGGGTGCGGACGATTTTCTCGACGAAGCGGGACTTCTGCCAGTCGTTCATGGTGACGACGGAGCGCCAGTAAGCGGCTGCTTCCGGAAGGTTGAAGGATTCGCAGAGGTAAACGAGGTTGAGAATGTCCTTCTGGAAGCATGAGCCGCCGAAGCCGACGGAGGACTTGAGGAATTTCGGGCCGATGCGGGAATCGCTGCCGATGGCGCGCGCGACCTCGTCGACATCGGCTCCGGTGGCCTCGCAGAGGGCGGAGATGGAGTTGATGGAGGAGATGCGCTGGGCCAGGAAGGCGTTGGCGACGAGTTTGGAGAGTTCCGAGGACCAGAGATTGGTGGTGATGATTCTCTCGCGCGGAACCCACTTGGCGTATACCGAAACGAGGGCCTCCAGAGCGACCTGCCCTTCAGGTGTCTGCTCGCCGCCGATGAGGATGCGGTCCGGGTTTTCCATGTCGGAAACGGCGGTCCCTTCCGCGAGGAACTCGGGGTTTGACAGCACCTGGAAGGTGGCGCTGCTGTCGGAGTTCGCCGCGAGGATGGCCTGGATGGCGGTGGCGGTTTTGACAGGAATGGTGCTCTTCTCGACGATGATCTTGTGGCCTGAGGAGACTTCGGCAATGATGCGGGCGGCGGATTCGATGTAGCGGAGGTCCGCCGCGCGGCCCGCTCCGATGCCGTAGGACTTGGTGGGCGTGCCGACGCAAACGAAGATGAGATCCGCGGCGGCGATGGCGGGCTTGATGTCGGTGGTGAAGTGCAGGTTTCCGCCACGGGCGGACTCGACGACCTCCTGAAGGCCGGGTTCGTAAACGGGAAGGTTGTCCGAGTTCCAGGCGTCGATGCGGGCCTGATTGAAATCGCAGACGGTGACCTGGATGTCAGGGCACTTGGCGGCGATCATGGCCATGGTGGGACCGCCGACATAACCGGCGCCGAGGCAGCAGATGGATTTGATTTGCATGGTGTTTGGGTGGGTGGGGGGGATGGGGTGAGATGCCGATCCGCCGTCGTCTTGCGGGTGATGGCGTGACGGGGCCGATGAGAAGGTATCAGGGTGGGGTGATGCGGTCCTTGAGGAGATGATAGACGAAGAGGGTGTTGTAGGTGAAGTAGCGTTTGAAAAGGCGGCGGGGTTCCATGGCGAGGCGGTATGCCCACTCCAGCCCCAGTTTCTGCAGGACGGGTGGCGATTGTCTGACCTCGCCGGCGTGGAAGGCAAATGCCGCTCCGATGCCGAAGTAAACTCCGGGTGGAAGACGGTCCTTGTTTTTCGCGATCCAGTGTTCCTGTTTCGGGCAGCCCATGCCGACCCAGATCAGGTTGGCGCGTGACTCCCGGATCATGGAGGCGATGCGGTCGAATTCGTCATCAGGCCACTCGCCGAAGGGCGGTGAGTGGACGCCGGCGATGGCGGCCCCGGGGAAACGGGTGACGAATGCGGAGCCGAGCTTGTCGAGGGTGGATTGTTTCCCTCCTAACAGAAAGTGGCGGAACTCCGGCCGCTCCACGGTGGCGCGGAGCGTTTCCAGCATCAGGGTGGGGCCGTAGACGCGGTCGGCGAGTTTTTCCGCGGGAGGAAGTTGCCGGTTGATCGCCCACACGAGCGGCATCCCATCCGGGAGGATCAGGTCGAAGCGCGACATGGTTTCGCCGAACTCCGGGTCGTGGCGGGAGAGTGCCGCGACATGGGTGTTGGCCGCTTCCACGGCGTACGGCCGGTCGCCGCGCGCGGCGCAGTCGAGGATCCACCCGACCGCACCGGCGTAGGTGGTGGCGGCGAGAGGCATGCCGATGACGGGGATTTGAAGCACCAAATTCGAGATATGGAATTTGAAACGAAGCGCAAGGCATTCAAACCCGGCAGAAGGGCTCGACGGGGCGCATCGAGGGGCGAGAGACGATGGCAGCGTCCCGTTGAGCGGGATCGGCGAACAGGTAGAGGGCGTATCCGCCGTATCCGCCGCCGCAGTATTTTGATGCGATGGCTCCGGTGATTTCCTGGAGAGGCCCCATGCCTTCGGCGAGTTGGGTGGCGTGATAGGCGCGCACCCCCTCGGCCAGCAGGCTGATGTCCGCCTTGAGCGCGCCTTCGCGTGCGATGCGCGCGCTGGCGGCGATGCGGTCGTAGTCCCTGGGGAGATCGACAACGCCGGGCGTGTCGTGCTGTTTGCCGGACCAGTTGATCGCCATCCGGCCTGTTAGAAACCCGCCGTTGTGTTTGAAATCGAGCACGGGCCGGTGTCCCGAGCGCCAGACGCAGAGGCCGGTCTCGCGGATGACGGCGGGGTCCTGCCAGCCGACGCCGAGGTCGATTTCCGAATCGACTCCGTCCTTGCCATTGAGCAGCGCCCATGCGCCGCTGCCGCCGAGGCCGGCCTGTTTCTCGTATGGCCATTCACGAAGTGAAACGAGAGGCGAGATCGCGCAGTTGACCACGAACTCGCCGGGACGGGAGAAGCGCGGGACATCGAGCCAGCCGCCGGCGAAGTCCACACGCAGCGGGGCCTCGGTGGGGGCCTGCACCCAGCGCACGATCGAGCTGCTGGATATCGGCTCGAACTTCGGCGGGGTTTTCGGCAAAACCACGTATTCGGCTCCGGAGTTTTCGCAGAGCGCCCGTTTGAGCGGCGCGTATTTGTCATCTTCCGTCACGACCAGAAGGTCCGGCCGAATGCGCATGAAATCATCGCGGAAATCAATACCCTCTTCCAGCCCGTGGCCGACGACCACCTCGTCGACCACCCGCATGCCCTGAAGCAGGGCGAGCTTGTGTTCGTCCGGGATGGATGGTTTCCGGCGCTTGTGAAACCACAGCACCTCGGAGGAGGCGAAGGAAACGATCAGGTAATCGCCAAGAGCCCGGGCTTCTTCGAAAAACCGGAGGTGTCCGGCGTGAAGGATGTCATAACAGCCGGAGATGAAGACTTTGCGCATGGAATGGGCAATCTGGAATCCTGATGTCGGGCCGGGCGGAATGCATTCCGCGCTCCGGTCACTCCTTGGCCACCGCCACCTTGTGGCCGTGGGATTTGAGCAGGGCGTGCTGGCGTGCGGTATCAAGGTCCGATGCGACCATTTCCGCGCACATTTCCCCGACGGTGATTTCGGGAATCCAGCCGAGTTTTTCCCTCGCCCTGGTGGGATCGCCCAGAAGCGTTTCCACCTCCGCGGGGCGGAAGTAGCGGGGATCGACGCGGACGATGACATCGCCGACCTTCACCGCAGGGGCCTTGACGGCATCGGTGATGGCTGTGACGGTGGCGGTTTCATCAACCCCGGTGCCGGAGAACTCAACGGTGATGCCCGCTTCGGCGGCGGTCATGCGGACGAATTCGCGGACGGATATTTGTTTGCCGGTGGCGATGACGAAATCCTCCGGGGTTTCCTGCTGGAGCATCATCCACTGCATGCGGACGTAGTCCTTGGCATGTCCCCAGTCGCGCAGGGAGTCCATGTTGCCGAGGAAGAGGCGGGGTTCGAGACCTTGGGCGATGTTGGCGATGCCGCGGGTGATCTTGCGGGTGACGAAGGTCTCGCCGCGGCGCGGGGACTCGTGGTTGAAGAGGATGCCGTTGCAGGCGTAGATGCCGTATGACTCGCGGTAATTCACGGTGATCCAGTAGGCGTAGAGCTTGGCAACGGCGTAGGGCGAGCGCGGGTAGAAGGGAGTGGTTTCCCTCTGCGGAATCTCCTGGACCAGGCCGTAGAGTTCCGAAGTGGAGGCCTGATAGAAACGGGTCCTCTTCTCAAGCCCGAGGAAACGGATGGCTTCCAACAACCTGAGCGTTCCGATGGCGTCCACATCCGCGGTGTATTCCGGAGCTTCGAAGGAAACGGCGACGTGCGATTGCGCGCCGAGGTTATAGACTTCGTCCGGTTGCACCTCGCTGAGGATGCGCGTGAGGTTGGAGCTGTCCGTGAGGTCGCCGTAGTGGAGCTTGAAGCGGTTGTTCTGAACGTGCGGGTCCTCGTAGATGTGGTCCACGCGCTGGGTGTTGAAGAGCGAGGCGCGTCGCTTGATGCCGTGGACCTCATAGCCTTTCCCGAGAAGGAATTCGGCGAGGTAGGAACCGTCCTGACCGGTGATGCCGGTGATTAATGCTTTTTTCATGGGGTGGAGGTGTGTGGAGAGTGGGTTCAGGCCGCCCGGGTAACGCGATGATCGAGGGCCTGTTCGAAACTGATCAGCTGGCGGTTCATGGAGTTGTATGAGGAATGGGCGCCGTCACCCTGCGGTGCGACCAGGGCATGGAGATCCAGTTCGGCGTTTTCGGGTGAAATTCCGTCCGGCAGGGCGATTCCCGCGCGGGACGGGCGGTTGGCGGCGATTCCAACAAGGCATGTCCCGGTGGTGTGGCGGCCCTCCGCGAGATCGGCGATTCCCTTGAGTATCATTTCTTCGCCCGGCAAGCCTTTGATAAGTGACAGGCCGTCGGCCATTGATGTGGTTCTTTCATCGGATCGACATTCACGGTCAGGGTCCCCATCCGTAAAGAAGCGCGGTCGCGCCGCCTGTTAGATAAACGCGTCCCTCTCCGGAGGTTTCGCGTCCCGGGGCAACCGTGAATTCGCGCGGTCGCTCGACTTGGACAGGTGGGCGCATGTTGGGGATGTTTTCGCGGCGGGATTTTGCCGGTGAACGGATTCAAAGCCTTGCCTCGCCGCTTTCGAGCGAGGCGAGGAAATCCCGATAGGCGGCGGCGAGGCCTTGTTTGAAGGGGATCCGGGGTTCCCAGCCGGTGGCGCGGATCCCGGAGATATCAAGGAGCTTGCGCGGGGTGCCGTCGGGTTTGGTGGGATCGGTGAGGATTTCGCCCTTGAAGCCGACGGTTTCGGCGACGAGGCCGGCGAGTTCGCGGATGGTGAGATCGGTGCCGGTGCCGACGTTCACCCAGTCCGGCGGGTTGTCGAGATCGAGCAGGTGGAAGCAGGCGGATGCGAGGTCGCCGGTGTGGAGGAACTCGCGGCGCGGGGTGCCGGTGCCCCAGATGGTGACGGAGGAGTCGCCGCGTCGCGCGGCCTCATGGAAGCGGCGGATCAGGGCGGGGATGACGTGGGAGTTTTCCGCGTGGTAGTTGTCGCCGGGTCCGTAGAGGTTGGTGGGCATGGCGCTGTGATACATCAGGCCGTGTTGCGCGCGGTAGTGCTGGCAGAGTTTCAGCCCTGCGATTTTCGCGATGGCGTAGGCCTCGTTGGACGATTCGAGCGGGGAGGTGAGCAGGCAGTCTTCCGGCATCGGCTGTGGAGCCATTTTCGGATAGATGCATGAGGAGCCCAGAAAGAGCGCGCGTGAAACGCCGGCGCGGCGGCTGCCTTCGACGAGGTTTGAGGCGATGGCGAGGTTCTCGTAGATGAAATCGGCGGGATAGGTCGAGTTCGCATGGATGCCACCGACCTTGGCGGCGGCGATGATGACGATGTCCGGTTGTTTTTCCGCGAGCCATTTGAAAACGGCGGCTTGGTCGCGGAGATCGAGTTCCGGGCGGGTGGCGGTGAGGGTTTGGAATCCGCCGCGTTTTTCGGCCTCGCGGACGAGGGCGGATCCTACCATGCCGCGATGGCCGGCGATGAACAGTTTCTTCATGGGTGGGGAGTCAGGTGGGTGGGCCGTGGAGTTGGATGAGCCGGTCCGCCTCGGCGAGCGCCATGCCGGTGACCTGGTCCATGTTATAATACCGGTAGGTGGCGAGGCGGCCGATGAAGCTGGCGTGTTTTTCGGCCGCGGCGAGTTCCGCGTATTTCCGATAGAGTTCGCGGGCGTCCGGCGCGGGGACCGGATAGAAGGGTTCTTCGCCGGGCGTCCAGTCCTTCGGGTATTCGCGGACGATGGTGGTGTTCGGCGTTTGCTGGCCGGTGGCGTGTTTGATCTCCACGATGCGGGTGAAAGGGACATCCGCGTCCGGGTAATTCACTTGCAGGGCGGGCTGCCAGAAGCCGGGTTTGCCGGAGATGGTTTCGCGGTCACGGAGTTGATCGGGAGTGAAGGATTCGGGCTCGAAGCGCAGCGAGCGATAGGGCAGGGGGCCGAAGCGGCGGCCGAAGTATTCGTCGATGGGCCCGGTGAAGACCAGGTGGCGGTGCCGCCATTTCGCACGGGCCTCTTGGAAGTCGATGCCGAGACGAATTTCGACGCCCGGCTGGGAGGCGATGAGGTTTTCGAACATCGCGGTGTAGCCATCGGCCGGGAGCGCCTGGAACTCTTCGGTGAGATAGCGGTCATCGCGATTGGTGCGGATGGGGATGCGGCCGCAAACCGATGCGTCAAGGTCGCGGGGATGGCGCTTCCACTGCTTGAGGGTGTAGCCTTCGAAGAAGAGTTCGTAGAGGCGTCTGCCGACCTGGGAGATGATGATTTCCTCCGAGTTCGCCGGGTTTTCAATGGGGATGCGTTCGTTGGCGAGCCAGGTTTCGAATTCGGCGCTGTTAGAGGGTCTGCCGAGGAATTCCTCGAAGGTGTTCAGGTTGATGGGAAAGCTCCAGTAGCGGCCGCGGGTGTGGCTGCGGATGACGTATGACGTCCCGTGCCAGCGGGTGAAACGCCCGAGGTATTCGCGGATGCGGGGCGAGTTGGTGCGAAAGTAGTGCGGGCCGTAAGCATGGATGAGAACACCGGCGGAATCGATGCTGTCCCAAGCGTTTCCACCGATGTGGTCGCGGCGGTCCACCACCACGCATTTCCAGCCGCGGGCGGCGAGCCGTTCCGCGATCACGAGTCCGGAAAAACCGGCCCCTACGATGAGGAAATCCGTGTGGAAATCGGCTTGCAAGGCGGAGTGGTTGGGGATGCGGCCGTTCCGGTCACGCTGCCGCCCTTGGTCGATCCTCTCGGCGCGAAAGGAAACCTGGGCGGTTATTGGTCGGGGAGTGTTGCTATGGGACCGTGGACGGGAGGCGGGATTCGGTTGCCTTGGTGCGGTCGCACGATCCGGAAAACGGGAGACTTCAGGGAGTGGGGCGGCGTGGGAGCAGGATGGAGAAGAGGTCCACGTCCACCGCCTGGGGCCGGCCGAGGAAATCCAATAGGATTTTCACCCGTTCCGCCGCGGGGGCGACGGTCAGGACGGTGCCCCGCATGCCTTGGAGCGGGCCGTGGGCGATCTCCACCTCGTCGCCGGTTTCGATGGAAGGGGTGACGGAAAACAACTCCTCGTCGCCATCGGAGCGATTGCGGATCTCGTCGCGCAGGGATTGGACGAAACGCGGGTTCACGGCGGGGATTTCGCTACCGAAGCGAACCAGTCCGCGCACTCCCTGGCAGAAGGTGACGGCGCGCTCGTTTTCCATCAGGTTGAAGCGTGCCAACAGGTATCCCGGGAAAAGCGGTTCCACCCACCAGACCTTGCCGCGGCGGGTGGCCTTGCGGTAGCGCAGGCGGGGGCAGAAAACCTCCACACCTTCCAGCTCGCGCAGGTGCCCGGCGGCGATGTGTTCGCGCTTGGTCTGGGTGCGGACGCAGAACCAATCCGCGCTCTGGGAGATCGGGGAAATCATTGTCCGAGAATTTTCTGCAGGAGCGGAAGCACCCGGCTGCCGCTGCGCATCCATTGTTCGAGCCGCTCGATCCGGTCGCCGAGGAAGCGGCGGTGATCGGGGTCTTCCGTTTGGCTTGCCGCCTGGGCGAGGCGGCCGATTTTGGATTTGCCGCTTTCGAGATGCGGACGGATTTGCTCGCGGATGAAACCGCCGACGAGGCGTTTGAGTTCCACCGCGGGCTCGTAATATGTGCGGCGTTCGGTCCCGCCGTTGCCATCGGCCTCTCGGACGGCGCCCAGGCTCTTGAGCATCCGCAGCCCTTGGCTGGCGGAGCCTTTGCTGATGTTCAGGCGCCGGACCAGGTCGTCGAGCGAGAGGGGGTCGCGGGAAACAAACAACAGCCCGTAGATTTCCCCGATCGAGCGGGGCAGGCCCAGAACCTTCACTCCGTCCACGAAAAACGCCACCACCTGGCGCTCGATGGAGTCGAGGTCCTGGTCACTGGCGGTATTTCCGTCTGCCGGAAGGTTCACAAGCGCGGAGGATAGGTGCGGCCGGGGTTTGTTCAATAAAATTTGAACTGACTGACGTGATCGCGTGGAAACAGGCGAGAGTGCTTGATTTCCGGCCCCCTGGGTGATGGTTTCCCGGCCATGCGGATTTTGATCACCGGCGGCGCGGGTTTCCTTGGCTCCCACCTTTGCGAGCGGCTGCTCAGGGAGGGGAACGAAATCGTCTGCCTCGACAACTTCTTCACCGGGCGGAAACGCAACATCGCCCACCTGCTGGAGAATCCCTACTTCGAGTTGGTCCGCCACGATGTGACCGAGCCGTTCAAGTTCGAGGTGGACCAGATCTACAACCTCGCCTGCCCGGCCTCGCCGCCCCACTACCAGCACAACCCGATCAAGACCACCAAGACCTCGGTGATGGGCGCGATCCATTGCCTTGGCCTGGCGAAACGGGTGCGCGCCCGCGTGTTCCAGGCGTCCA
>CAZKQK010000178.1:0-9141 GCA_964554865.1 uncultured Luteolibacter sp.
AGCGCTTGTCCACCACCCGCGAGACGCAGTGGTAAATCGCCGGCTTCGTCTCCGAGTCCGCCCAGGGAACAATCCATCGCGCGCGTGCCATGTCCCACCCCTATCCCTCCGCCGCCACCAACGCAAGTCTGAAATAAATAATTTCTGTCTCTTGTAATATTGGTCGCGCCGCGTGATCGTGGCATCGGCTTTGCACGCCGCGGCGGCGGAGGCGGGCCATGCCTATCACGGGCTTTTGCCCGCGAATCCGCCATGGCCGGGCGGCATGGTTCCGTATGTGTTTGATGCGGCCCTTGGCGTGGCACGGCGCAAGGCGTATCTGGACGGCGTCCGCGAGTGGGAGCTGGCCGCCAACATCCACTTTCCGCCACGGACAACCGGGGCACACTGCGTCATACCAAAATACGACCCATTCGGCCCCAACCGGGCTTCCGGCACGAACCCGCAGGCGGTCGGGGTGAACGCGCTTACCCGCGCCCGGATATGCCACGAGATGGGCTCTCGCCGGGATTCGACCACGAGCACATGCGCTCGAAACATCGGCAACACTCGCGGCGGGCTCGTGGATCACGGTGATCCCTGTCAGAACCGCCGTGACGGCGACCACGGAATTTTCAGTTCCCATCGCGGCGGGTAAAACGAAACGTTCCCACCGCTTGCGCCTGCCGGAATGAGGGATCAACGCATTCCCGCCTTGAGGAAACCCAGCGCGAATGCCATGCCCGCATGCCAGGGCGCGGGACAGCTCATCGCGGGTGCGTGATCGGGAATGATCACGCCCTGATAATCGTGTTTCCTCAGGATTTCCAGCACGCGGAGCACATCCACCTCGCCGTCGTCGATGAAGGTCTCCTTGTAGTGGGGGACCTTGTCGCGGACGTTGCGGAGATGGACGTAGGCGATGCGTTTGGTGGCGGCGTAGCGCTCGACCACATTGTGGATTTCGCCCTCGGTCATCTCGGCGAGCGATCCGATGCAGAACTCCATCTGGTTCGCCGGGCTGGGATGCAGGTCCAGCAGTTTCCGATAGTGCGACGGCTGATGGACCAGCCGCGGCTGGCCGCGCACGAAGGGCATCGGCGGATCGTCCGGGTGCGCCGCCATCACCACACCGGCCCGCTCGGCCACCGGCAGGATGGCGTCCAGGAAATCCTTGAGCCGCTGCCACAGTTGTTCGTGGGTGGCGGGCGGAGCGGTGCCCGGCTCCGCGTTTTCGTCATAAACCATGTTCCAGACCATGCCCTTGCGCATCGGGATCTCATAAGGTCCCTCCATGCCCACCGACTCCGCGCCGCCGCGGGCGTATGGTCCCTTGACCCGACCGGCCACGCCGGCGATCGAGAAATTGTAACCCATCACCGGAATGCCCGCCTTGCCGAGGTTTCGGATGATTTGCTTGAGGTGTTCGAGCTGCTTCGCCTTCTCCGGTCCATCTAACAGAACATCGTGCCAATGCGCGGGATCGAAGTTCTCGATGGCGGCCAGGCGCAGCCCCTCGGCCTCGATCCGCTCGCGCAGCCCGGTGAGCCACTCGGCGGTCCAGTATTCGTCAGAGCCGCCCGCAAGCCCCCAGCCTCCGTCATCGCCCACCGGCTGGTCGCCCGCATCGTTTTGCGGCGAGCGGAAGTAATCGACGAGGTGCGCGACGATGTCGGTGCAGCCGCATTGTTTCGCGAAACGGAAATGCTCCGTATCCAGATGGTGCCGGTAAAGTCCGAGTCCGAGTCTCATGGCCGGGGTTATCCCGCCACAGTGGCCGGACGCTGGCAAGTCACCCGTTTGCGCGAACGGCCGACGTCTCAGCGGGAATGACCGGATTTTTCCGCGAGTCTCGCTTCCACCCGCCGGATGTCGGCTTCGGTGAGTCTGAACACCCCTTCGAAGCGCATGGATTCAAGCGCCTGGGGATAGGCTCCGGCCATTTCCATGACGATGGCGCGGGCGTGGTGGAAGTATCCCCAGATGGTTCGGTTGCTTTCCTCGCGGATGCCGAGTTGGCGCATGCGGATTTCGAGACGGTTGATTTCCGCCACACCGGCCGCAGGGCCATGCACATGGGCGAGCGCGATGGCAAGGCGGCCGTGGCAGGCGACATCGGCCAGGGCGAAGTGGCCGGAGTTCAGGTCGCGACCGGATTTCCGGAGCGTTGTCATCCGGTCCATGAAACTCTTGAAAACCGGCGGCCACATCAGCTGTTGCCGGGTGATGATGGACTGCCACGCGCCACGATCCATGTCGCGGTCATGCATCTTCCACACCGCCCGGGCCTGGGCGGGGTATTGCCTGAGGACGTCCATGCACAGGCGTTCGGTATCGTGCCAGAGAAACGAACGCCTGGCGGAGAGGATGACGCAGGGGATCAGGATCAGCGCGGCGATCCAGCGTGGCGACCCGCCGCCGGGCAGCATGCGCCACAGCGCTCCTAACAGAATCGCCGCTCCCAGGCAGAACCACGGCATGCCCGGATAGATCCGGTATTCCGGCATGAACTCGGGAACGACATACATCGCCCGGAACAGGATGGTGCCCACAAAGAGAAACAGGCATGCGCCGAACAGACGCGTCGGCGGTTTCCACATGAGAAACAGGGCCAGCGCGGTGAGTGCGAGCGTGGACGCCGCCGCGAGCATGGCCACCTCATCATCCACACCAAACCATCCGGCGCCCGGAGGCGCCATCGTTTCCGCGATCTGGTGGTCCGAGCTGAGGCGCACGGGTATCACGGCGCGCCATGAGAATTCCCAGAACACGCGGGCCAGCGTGTAGGCATGACCGGCGAAGCGCGGGGTGGACCAGGTGTTTTCCGCGTAGGAAACCCAGCGCGGCAGCACGCCTGCGAACCATAGAGCTGGCAAAAGCGCGAGAAACGTCACACCCGCCCACGCGGCGCGGCGGCGAATGAAGGAAACGCGCACGGTTGCCAGGGAAATAAGCGCCACCACGCCGATGGCCAGCGCCGCGTGGAAGGCACCCGGTCCTTTCGAAAGGGTCGCTCCGGCGAAGGCCGGCACAAACCCGCAGAGCGCCAACCGGCTACCTGTTTTGAGGAAGCGCCGGATTGCCCATGACGCGAGCAGCGAAAACAGCGTGACCCACGCGAGATCCTGGCATCGCGCGTAGTTCGGAATCTCGCTGCAAAGCGGATGCACGGCGAAGAGCAGCGCGCCGAACAGGGCGACGCCCTGGCCTTGCCGCTTGTCCGGCAGTTCCCTGCCCAGCGCGAACAAGGCACAGGCGGTGCCGGTATGCAGCAGCCAGTTAACCGCATGAAAACCCACCTCGGACATGCCGAAGAGCCGGTATTGGAGATGATAGAACAAGTGCGTCCATGCCAGCGTGATCGTCCTGAAGATGTCGCCCTCACGGACCGCCACGCTGTCGCGGATGACTGGCATGTCATCCATGTAAAACTTCGAGCCGAGGCACCACAAGTGGGCGAACGCGGAGGCCGCGACGATCATCAGGAACGGCATCCACGGACGGGCCGCGGCGGGCTGGTTGGTCGTCGTTTCCGACATCGGTGTGTTTGCTAACGGATGGGAGGCGGCGCGTCAAACTCCGGCCGTCATTCGTGAGGCGGTCCTGACCTCCTCGGCGATGATCCGCAGCCCATCGCGCACGACCGCCTCGTCCATCGCGTAGGACACCCGGATGCATTCGCTGCGGTGCGCCCAAGGGTCATCCCCGAGACCGAAGAAGAAATACTCTCCCGGAATCACCAGCACGCCGCGTTTTTTCAGACGGCGGTATAGCTCCCCGGTGCCGATGCCAAGACCGGGAAACCAGAACCAAAGAAACAGGGCGCCCTCGCCGCGATGGACATACCACTCGAAATGCCCGCCAAAGGCCTCCCGCGCGGCCTTGAGGGCGAGGTCGCGTTTTTCCTGATAGAACGGCCTCACCACATCCCGGCTCAGGCGCAGGATCTCGCCGGATTCAACCAGCGGCAGCAGGATCTGCTGACCGGTGCTCGGATTGGAAAGCCCGACAATGGCGCTCATCGAGCCAAGCGCGCGAATCACATCCGGCGGCCCGATCACGATGCCGGTCCGCGCGCCGGGCAGTCCGATCTTCGATAGACTGTAGGTGAGCACCACATGCGGCCGCCAGAAGGGCGTGGCATCCGAGAAGATGATGCCGGGAAACGGCGCGCCATACGCGTTGTCGATGATCAACGGTATGCCGTGACGCCCGGCGAGATCGGACAAGCGGCAAACCTCCCCGTCCGTCAGAACATTGCCGGAAGGATTGGTCGGCCGCGAGGCGCAGATCGCGGCGATGTCCGGCGTGATTTCCAAACGGTCGAAGTCTACGTGGTACTTGAACTCGTGGTCGCCCGTTTTCCCGATCACCGGCGGCACGGCGTGAAACAAACAACCGTCGATGCCCTGGTCCGCGTAGCCGATGTATTCCGGTGTGAGCGGCAGCAGGATTTTCTTCCGCGATCCATCGGGCATCCGCCCGGCCAGCATGTTGAACAATAGGAAAAACGCCGTCTGTCCGCCCGGAGTGATGGCCACGTTCTCCGGCCCGATGTCCCAGCCGAAGGTTTCGCGAAACAATTTCGCGATGGCGGCGATGAACCGCGGATTCCCGCGTGGCGGGTCGTAGGTGGCCAGCGCCCGGTCGATGCCGCCGGCTTCCTCGGCGAGTTCCCCGATGCGTCTGCGCCACACCGCGTTGACCTCGGGAATCCGCGCGGGCTGGCCGCCGCCGAGCATTTTCACATCCGCTCCTCCGCCGGCCATCGCCTGGCCGAGATCCTCCATCAGCTCCTCTATACCGCTGCCGCACCCGAGGTGACGGCCGAAATCTGAAAAATCGTATGACATGCCGGACGCCTTGTTCTAGAGTCCGGCCCTCACCACCACAACCCTAGAAACAACCATGTCCATCAAAGTCGGAGACAAAGCCCCGGATTTCACCCTCGTCACCAAAACCGCGGACGGCCCGCAGCTCGTGAAACTCGCCGATCTCGTCGGAAAATCGAACATCGTCCTGCTGTTTGTGCCGATGGCCTTCACCGGCGTCTGCACCACCGAGTTCTGCGACATTTCCGCCGGGATTTCCGAATACGAGGCGCTCGACGCCAAGGTGCTCGGCATTTCCGGTGACAATCCCTTCGCACAGGCCGCCTGGGCCGAGAAGGAAGGCATCACCATCCCGCTGCTCAGCGACTACGAACACGAGGTCGCCAAGGCCTATGGCGTGGCTTACGACCAGTTCCTTCCCTCCGCCAACCTGATCATGGGCGGCGTGGCCAAACGTTCGGCCTTCGTCATCGACAAGAATGGCGTGGTCCAATACGCCGAGGTTCGGGATCATCCCAAGGATCTGCCGAACTTCGATGCCGTGAAAGCCGCGCTCAAGGTGCTGTGAAGGATCGCTCCGGCATCTGACTTTTCCCGAAGGCGGAAACATCGCGGGCATTCCCGGGTGTTTCCGCCTTTCTTTCCACCGCCATGCAGGAAGAGCCGCTCAAGGACCTGTCGCGGTTCATCCTGATCTGCGTGGCGCTCGCCGGACCCGTGGCATGGGGGCTGGCGGTGTTTTTCAAACGCCGCGCGGGAAAGGCCTATGACGCGGAAGTCCCCTCATCACCCGGAGAGGTCATCGACGAGTTGAGGCGCGAGTTTCCTCCGCTCGGCCGCACGGTGATCCGCACGCAGGCCGAATACCTGCCGTTTCTCTTCGAACGCATTCGGGAAACCATCGACGAGGGCCTTGATGACGAAAAGACGCGGTCTCTTCTCGACCGCATCGAACGCCACCGCCCGGGCGAGGAGCGCCGGGCGGTCTTTCCCGTCACGGAGGGGGGAAAACGTTGCGACATGCACCTGCGGTGGACCCGCGACGGATGGAACCGCGTCGAACTCCACATCCAGGCCAGCCCCGCGATCATTCGCGAGCTAAAGCGTTTCAAACGGCAAATCCCCAAGTCCCTTCCCGGGTGATTTCATGGTTTCGCCCGGGAAAACCATGCCCGCCATCGTTCGAGTCATGAATCTTCTGGCGGGCGGAAGATTGCGGGCAAAAGCGAAGAACCCGCCGCGAATCGGCGCCAGCCAATCGTGATCGGATTGAAACCACGGAGTCAGCCAGCGGGTGGCGAGTTGATAGTATCGGAGATTCAGACTTCTGCGTTTTTGATAACTCCGGAGACCCGATTGCATGTCTCCGCCAGCCAGGCAAGCGGCCAGACACGAGGCGTCCGCCAGCGCGAGATTCACCCCCTGTCCGAGCTGGGGACTCATCGCGTGGCCGGCGTCGCCAAGCACCACCACTCCGTCGCCATGCCAGCGGCGCATCCGGACATCGCCATATCTCGCGAGAAGAATCCGGTCCCACGAATCGATTTGCCCCAGCAAGCCGCCGGCGCGCGGACAAAGGTCCGCAACCTCGTGTTTCCACTCGTCGAGCGGGCGTTTCCTCCAAGCCCCGTCATCGGCGATTCGCACACTCCAGAACAGGCTCACCAGCGGTTCCCCACCCTCGTTCCCGGTGCCGGTGGCGAGAAACCCGCAGAGTTTCCGCGTGCCGCCCACCACCTGATGGAGTTCGTCCTCCGGGAAGGTTCCGTCGTTGCGGCCGATGAACCAATGCGCTCCCCAGGGATAGCCGCGGTTGATTCCGCCGCCACCGGCGAGATCGCGCAGCTTTGAACGCGCTCCATCGGCGATGACGAGCAGATCGAAATCGCGGCCGGGCGTTTCATTTCCGGCCCGGATTTCCCATCGGCTTCCGTTGTGTCTTGCACCGGTGATTTCCCGCCCCCATTCGATGCGCCCGCCCTCGGCCTCAAGGCGCCCGATCAGCCGCTCCATCAGGACCGGCCGGTGAAGGCCCGCGCCGAACAAGCCGGGCCGCAGCTCCTCATAACGCAGGTCGAGCAGGCTGCGCCCGCCGGGTTTGACCACATGCAGGCGGCGGACCCTGGCCGCGTGATCGAGAACCCCATCGAGAATCCCGATCTCGCGCAGCACCGCCATGCCCGTCGGCTGCAGCAGGAAACCCGCACCCACCGGACGGCACTCCGGAGCACGTTCGAACACCGTCACATCATGCCCCTGGCGGCCTAACAGAATCGCCGCCGCCGGCCCCGCCGTTCCGCAGCCGATCACCGCCACTTTCCAACGCCGTCGCGTCATTCGCCGCCAACCATCGCCATCCGCGCCCGGCAGTCAACCCCCGTCGCCTCCGCTTCACTCAACCGGAAAATCATCCTGTTCCACCAGCCATGCCGGGGCCACTCTCTCCGCATGCGACTCAAGCTCACCATCGCCTATGACGGCCGCCCGTACAACGGCTGGCAATCCCAGGCCTGCGGCAACACGGTCCAGGATTTCCTTGCCGGCGCGCTGGAGCAAGTGGCCAAGAGACCCGTCCCGCTCCAAGGCGCGGGACGCACCGATACCGGGGTGCACGCGCTCGGGCAGACCGCCCACTTTGATCCGCCGCCGGAGCTTTCGATGAATCCCTTCAACTGGGTGCCCGCACTCAATACCAAACTTCCCGCCACCATCCGCGTCATGGCCTGCGAGGAGGTGGCGTCCGGTTTCCACAGCCGCTTCTCCGCCACCGGAAAAATCTATCGCTACGACCTTTGCACCGATCCTGTGCTGCCGCCATTGAAAGCGGGACTCGCCTGGCACCTGCCGCGTTTGTTGGATGCGTCCGCGCTCGCCGAGGCGCTCTCACTCTTCACCGGCCGTCATGATTTCCACGCCTTCGCCGCCTATCGGGGAAACGAAAAACCGGACATGGACTGGCACCGCATCATCCGCCGCGCGGAACCCGATACCCTTCCGGACGGATACCGCATCACCTATGAGGGCGACGGTTTCCTCTACAAAATGGTGCGCCTCGTCACCGGGGCCGCCGTGCATGCCGCCCAAGGTAAAATGCGGCTCGACGACCTCGCCGCCTTGCTCGACCAGCCGCCGGGACTTCCTCTCGGCAAAGCCCCGAACTGCGCGCCGGCCGATGGACTCTATCTTGAGCAAGTCCTATACTGAGTCCGGACACGCAAGAATCCGGTTAAGCCCCTCGTTTCCACCCGGACACGCCCCACTCCCATGAGAGCCCCAACCATACCCGCCTTGCTGACCACTCTCATCTGCCATGCCGCGGAGGAACCCCTGAAGCCCGTCAAGGGTGATGGCTTTGTCTCGGCGGGCGAGGCCGTCACATGGCGGACGGCGCCGGTCTCCGCTCCCGTCGGCGGCGCGAAGTTCGCAGGCAGCGCGTTTTTCCATCCGCTTCGCACGCCTTCGGGATTCGGGCTGACCACCATCCAGCCCAAGGATCACCTCCACCACTTCGGCCTTTGGTGGCCGTGGAAATTCATCAATGTGGATGGTGCCCGCCACAACACCTGGGAAATCCAGGAGGGCCAGGGCGCGCACGACGCCCAATCCGCGGAACTCATCCCCTCCGATGACGGTGTCATCCGGTGGAAACTGAAAAACCGCTTCCTCGCCAAAAGCCCCGGCAAGGATCCGAAGGCGGTCATCGACGAAATCACCCAGGTCTCCGTCCGGCGCGAGGGTGACAGCCATGTGATCGACATCGATATCAGCCAGCAGGCGACGGGCTCCCCCGTGGAAATCGTCGAATACCGCTACAGCGGCTTTTCCTGGCGAGGCACCTCCGCGTGGAACAAGGACAACAGCCTGATGCTCACCAGTGGTGGCAAAAACCGTGACGATGCCAACGGCACCCACGCCCGTTGGGTCGTCGTCAGCGGTGATTCGCCGAATGGCAAGGCATCGATGCTCATGATGAGCGCTGCCGCGGAAATCGCTGGCCGCGAGGAAAAAATCCGCGTCTGGGACTCCAAGGCCGAAAACGGCGCGCCCTTCGTCAACTTCAATCCCGTCATGGACAAACCCCTCGCCCTGAACGCCGAAAACAAGGCCGTCAGCCACCGCAAATACCGCATCATCGCCGCCGACCACGCCATCGCCGCCACCGAAGCCGAGGTCGCCTGGCGGCGCTGGTCCAAACCCTGAGCGTAAAACCCCCGTCCCCATCGAAAGAAAATAAAAAGAGACAGAAATTATTTATTTCCGCTTGCGGTGGTGATGATGGCGGGGTAGGAATGGGGCATGGCACGCGCGCGATGGATTGTTCCCTGGGCGG
>CAZKQK010000179.1:0-9061 GCA_964554865.1 uncultured Luteolibacter sp.
TCGCAAAAGCGGATGTGAATGGAAAATCTTCCGCGTGATGAGCGCGGTTGCAGGGGGACAAGAATAAAACTTGCCGGGAATGGCAAGTGAAAACCCCGTCATTCCCGCGTCTATTCCGCGGACTTCACGCCACCGCGCGACAATTCAAGCTAGCCGGGAAGACAGTATGCTTTCGGGGCGGGGCCAAGCAGGCGTCACGCGGACGGCCCCCGATGTGCCGCCGTTTGGTCCGCCATCCGGATTTGTGGCGGGTGGCACCGGCCCCGTCACATTCCGAGGCGCGTGAAAACCTTGGCAACCGCCTTCCGGAAGAGCCACCCCGGCGGGCCCGGCACCTCATCCGCCGGGTGCGCGCCCGGATCCGCAAACAGGCTGCCTGGCACGATCCCATTACCCGCCTGAAGGATGTCCGGGCCGGGATCGATTCATGGTTTTCCACGCCGGCCACAATGAGCACCGGTCAGGCGCTTCATTCGGGCATCCTTGCGCTGTTTGAGCAGCGGATCATTTTCGCTAGATGGTATCGTCCTCCGGAGGGACCAATCTCAGGTAAATCTTGAACCAGAAGAAGGAATCAGGCTGGCCATGCAGTTTCTTCCGGCACTCGAGGAGAAGCACGCGGCCTTGTCCGGGTTTGAATCCGGGGAACGGATGACAACGGAATTTCTCCCCGTGGGCGACGTGAAAAAGAATGCCCGGCAGATCCTCGCGCTGGGTTACGTTCCCGAATTGGATGGTGTAGCGGTTGGTCACCGAAGGAGCCCTGCCGCGGAAACGCACCCAGTTCTGGAAATTGAGGGAAATCGAGGAGTGTTCGGGATGCGGATTTGTCCACTCAATGGGTTTGCCGATCACAGGCTTTATGAAGTTTTGATGGTTGAACTCGTATTCGATGACGGCTTTCCACCGGGGAGGGATCTGAATCATGCCGCCGGCACCCGGCCCGGCCTGCTCGACGATCCCATTCCTGAGGGTTCGTTCGATGACGGCTTCGTCATCTTCGATCCAGGCGACTTTCGGGCCTTCCGGCGCGGCAAGCGAAACCGCCCCCGCGATGAAAGGAATGAGGAAAATCAAGCGGGCTGTCGTACCTTTCATGGTGGAGCCTTACGGGAAACTCGTGGAAATCACAAGTATTTCCGCCGGTCCGTGGTATTCCGCCCGGACGGGCTTGTGTCCGGGTGAGGTTGGAGGAAATGGAAGCGGCCGCAGGGAGGAGATGGGGAGTTTTGTGCCGCAGGCGGCCACGCGGGCCGGTCTTCATCATGGATTCATTCACGGGTGTCATGGGTCGGCACACCATGACGCCCATGAAGGACGGCCTCCGGAATCCTCATGCGCCGCCACACCCCCCGCTTGCCTTTCACCCGCGTGGACTCCGGCCTCGCCGGCGTCCGCTTGGTGCGCGGATTTGCGGGCCGATTTTCGCGCCGGGGCGGATTTTCCTTTCCGGCGGAGGTCTTTGATCCATGGTGTGGGGGGTATTCGCCAAACCTCAACCACCGCGACCATGGGACTTCTCGATTCGCTGCTTTCCGCCTTTTCCTCGAAATCCGGCGCCGCCGGGTGCGCGGGCCACCCCTTGGGGTCGGCGCTGGGTTCGTTGCTCGAACAGGGCGGCGGCAGGGTCAACGCGTGACGCGGCGGATGGGAATCACACGATGGGAAAACGGGCGCGGATTCCGCTCCCGGCCGCCTGTCCGAAGGTTCAAGCGTCCGCACCCATGTTCCACCTGCCATGCCCGCCGCACCCAATCTGCTCGCCACCCGCAAGGGGCGTCTCGCCGGTTTCTTCAGCCTCTACGTCGCCGAGGGCCTGCCCCAGGGATTCACCGCCACCGTCGTGGCGCTGGAGTTCAAGCGGATGGGCATGTCGGGCGTGGCGCTCGGTTCGTTTCTCGCCACCATCATGCTGCCATGGACGTGGAAGTGGATGATCGGCCCGCTGGTGGACAATTTCCATTTGAAACAATTCGGCCGGCGCAAGCAGTGGATCCTGCTGGCGCAGTTCGGGATGCTTGTCACGCTGGTGGCATCGATTCTCCTTTTTCCCACGGCATCGACGGCGGCGGACGGCACGAAGGTCTTCACCGGTCTGGCCTTGTTCACGACGATGCTGATCATCCACAACGTCTTCGCCGCCAGCCAGGATGTGGCGATCGACGCGCTTGCCTGCGCGGCGCTGCCGGAGGAGGAACGCGGCGTGGCCAACGGGCTGATGTTCGCGGGCGCCCAGGTGGGTGCGGCGCTCGGCGGATCGGGAGTGCTTTATCTGAAGGCGGCGCTCGGTTTCACGCTCGCCTCGTTCGTCGTGCCCTTGCTGCTGATAGGCATCGCGGTGATGGTGGTGACACTTATCTTCGAGCACCATCTGGGCGAGGCGGAGTCGGAGGAAACGGAGCGCCATCCCCGGCATGGCGCGATGTGGCATACCCTGCATCGCACGATCATGTATCTGGGGCTGGTGATGAGGGTTTTCTTCCTCACCAAACGCGGTTTCCTCGGACTGCTGGTGGCCGTGATTCCCTTCGGCGGCATGGCCCTGAGCCTCACGGTCTCCACGGTGCTGACTCCCACGCTCGGCATGAGCGACAAGGAGATCGCGAATCTCAACCTCGTCTGCTCGGTCATCTTCACCGTCTGCTGCATGACGGGAGGATTTCTATCAGACCGCTTCGGGCGGCGGCTCACGCTCTCATTGTTTTCGCTCGGCACGCTGATCCCGACCGTCTGGATGGGATGGAAACTCCAGTCCGAGGGCTGGATCATGCCGCTCGCCGCCTCTGCCGACGGAACCTGGCCGCGCCATGAGGCCCTGATCTCCGCGTGGTGGGCGGCGGGCATGGTGTTTTCGGTTTTCAACGGGCTGATGTACGGCATCCGCACCGCGTTTTTCATGGACATCATCGAGCCGCGGATCGCCGCCACCCACTTCACGGCATGCATGGCGCTGCTAAACATGGTGACGGTCTACTGCTACTGGTGGCAGGGCAAGGCGGTCACACCCGTGGCGGCCGGCGGATGGGGGATGAGTTATCTGAACATCTTTCTGTTGGACGCCGCTCTCGGCGCGATGTTCCTGCTGGTGCTTCCGTTTGTGAAGCCGGCGGCGAAGGACGGATCATGATGGAACCGCGGGACGCGGATCACCGCCTGCACTTTTCCAGCAGTCCGCCGAGAAACCGGGTGATCTGCACCAGGGCTTCGGCGTATTCGGACTTGCCGAGCGGCGCGAGATCCCCGCGGCTTTCCTCCAGCATGGAAAGCGCGGTATCGACGGCGCTTTCGACCGCACCCTCGTATTCCGCGATGCCGAGCAGTACCGGCAGATCGAGCGGTTCCTGATCGAGGATGCGCTTGTTCAACTTGATGCGCTGGGCCTCGGATGCGGTTTCCAGCAGGTTGAGGATGGGCAGGGTGAGTTTGCCCTTGGTGAGGTCGGTGCGCAGGGTCTTGCCCACGACTTCCTCGGAACCGACGAGATCGAGGCAATCATCGTAAATCTGATAGGCGGTGCCGAGTTTCATCCCGTAATCATGGAGCCGGGCCTCGGTGCCTTCATCCATGCCGGCAAGCTTGGCCGCCAGACCGGCGGAACAGGCGAAGAGCGCGCCGGTTTTCATGCCGATCACCTGGAAATACTCGGCCTTGGTGAAAGTCAGGTCGAAGCGCCGCTGGGTCTGGATGATCTCGCCTTGGCAGACCTCGCGAGCCGCGTTGCCGACCTTGCGGCAGATGTCGATGCTGTCGAAATCGGTCGCCAGTGTGAGCGCGTGCGAAAACAGGGCGTCGCCAAGCAGGACGGAGAGCGAGTTTCCCCACTTCGCGTTGGCGGTGGGCACCATGCGGCGGGTGGTGGCGCCGTCGATGATGTCGTCATGCACCAGGGTGGCCATGTGGATGAGCTCCATGATCACGCCGAGTTTCACGTGGTCATCGGTCACCCCGCCGACCGCTCCGCCGACGAGGGCGGCGAGGGCCGGGCGGATGCGCTTGCCCGAGGTGTTGCAGACGTAGGCGACGTAGGGCTCGATGGCAGGATCGAATCCCCTCACCTGCTCGCGGATGGAAATCTCCACGCGTTCCAGTTGGGGACGGACGAGTTCGAACGGGAAAAGTTCGCCGCGGGAAGTGCTGCTGGTGGTGGCCATGGGATGGGGACGCCCCAAACCAGCCACAATCCCCGAACCGCCGCAACCCGGATATTCGCCTGAAACTGCAAGAATCGTCCGTTTCCGGCGTATTTCCGCCCGATGAAATCCCAATGGATGCTTGCGATGGCGGTCGCCGCGGTCTGTGGACCGGTCCGTGCCGAGGTGCAGGGCGAGGAAGACACGCCGAAACTGCCTGGCGTGCCCTACCACGTTCACGATGGGAAACGCCCGCAACCGCCCGTGGTTTCCACCGGTGGCGCGCTCACCGTGAAGCCGCCCTCGGATGCCAAGGTGCTCTTCGACGGCAGCTCATTGGACGCCTGGACGACCGATGGAGGCCCGCCCGCCTTCAAGCTCCGGGACGGCGTGATGGTCGCGAACGGAAAAAACATCCAAACCAAGGAACAATTCGGCGGCGCGGTCCAGCTCCACTTCGAGTGGCGGCTTCCCGCCGGCATTCCCGTTCAGGGCCAGAAGGGCGGAAACAGCGGGGTTTTCCTCATGGGCATGTATGAAATCCAGGTCCTGCAGAGCCACAACAACCCGACCTATCCGGACGGCACCGCCGGCGCGCTCTACGGCCAGCAACCGCCGCTGGTGAACGCCACCGAGCCGCAGGGCGAGTGGCAGAGCTATGACATCGCCTTCGAGCCACCGGTTTACGAAGGCGGAAAAGTGGTGAAACCCGCCAAGGCCACCGTCATCCACAACGGCGTGATAGTCCAACACGGCGAGGCATTCCTCGGCACCACCGTCTGGCGCAAGGTCGCCACCTATCCGGAAAATCACCCGCAAACCGGCCCCATCGGCCTGCAATTCCACGGCGACCCGATGGAGTTCCGCAACATCTGGGTGCGGCCGCTCGGCGAACGGAAATAGCCCGCCGCCATCCGGTGCGCCGGAGCCGCCTTCCGCGGCAAAACCCCGGCTTTTCCCGCACTTCACGGGTTTTTCACGGGCCCGCCCTGCTATCTGCTTGCTAGATCGGCGGTGGCGGGTCTAGCTGGGGCCACCTATGAAAAGACGTGCGATCTGGATGATGGTCCCGGCAGTGGCGCTGGGCCTTGGCGCTTGCAAGAAGCAGGAGGAGACGAAGACCCCGGAAACCGGAACGCCGCCCGCGTCCGAGACCGCCACCAATCCGTCCGGATCCGCCGCACCCGCCGCACCCGCCGTCCAGGCCCCCGTCCTCAGTCCGGACGAACGCGCCGCGAAACTCGGATTCGTCAGACACCTCCCGCAGGACACCGAGGTGGTCATGGCCTTCCACAACGGCTCGAAAACCGTCGATCGCATCCAGGCCAGCAAACTCTGGAAAGCCATCCAGTCCGAAATGGGCATGGGCAAGATCGGCGACGACGTGGAGATCGAGCTTGATGTCGACGAAATGGAGGATGACTTCGCCCCCCCCGAAGGCGAACAGGACGACGAGGTGATCGAAATGACCATCGAGGAGGATGATGCCGAGCCCATGGGACCGGCCAAGCTCTTCGGCACCGAATTCACCGTCGCCCTTGGCAAATCCGCCAGCGAGCAAACCGGCAACCTCCTCACCATGTATCGCCGCATGGGATACTTCCAGATACGCGGCCTCGCCAAAGCCTTCGTTGCCGCGGCAAAATCCGGCGATTTCTCCGAACTCGAATCCTCCATGCGGGACCAATACAACCAACAACTGGTCAAGGATCTGCTCGCCGACCCCGAGTCCGGCGTCTCGCTCTTCGGAAAAATGAGCATGCCGCCGCTCTACCTCGCGTTCCGCACCTCCCCGGACAACCTCGAACCGGCCGCCCAACAGCTCGCCGCACTGACCGAAAACCTCGGCATGCTCGGTGACGTCGTCGAAGCCGTCGAACTCGAAAAAGCCGGTGTCAAGTTCGCCGGACAAAAAGTCGTCGGCAAAAAAATCTCCGAAATGCTCGCCGAATCCCGCGAGGACATGGGCGAAATCATCGACGCGGAAACCTTCGACAAACTCAGCGCCGAAATCGCCAGGAAGGACCTCGTGATCCTCAGCGGCGCCTTGGGCGACTACGTCGTCCTTTTCATCGGCGGCTCCACCGACGATTTGAACCTCACCACCGACATCAGCCGGTCCCTCGTCGCCAACGACAGCCTCGCCTTCTGCGATGCCTACGCCGCCAAGGATCTCGCCGCCGTCATCCACGGCCGCAAGGAGATGCTGGATTCCGTGGCCGCCAGCGCCGGCGGACTGGCCGACCTCACCGAGGCCCTTCGCGACGGCATTGCAGGCTCCGACTCGCTCGGCGACACCCGCGACATCGAGGCCTTGCTGCGTCTCGTCGGAGAACGCGAGGGAGTCCTGCGCAAGCTCGCCACCAACGAAACCCTCGGCATGGCCGCCTTCTTTGAGGACGGACTGAAAATCGAAACCCACGGCGGATCGGACAACGGCGCCTTCGATTGGAAAACCGCCAACCGCATGTCCTCCCTCGGCGACTCCCCGGATGTCGTGCTCTTCGCCAACATGACATCGGAAGCCGCTTACGACGAGGCCGCACGCGCCTATCTGGAAGCGCTCATGGAAACCGGATACGCCGTCGCCATGAAAGTCTCCGAAGTCGCCGGAGATTCCACGGAACTCGCCGGTTTCAAGGAAGCCTCCACCATCTTCGACACCAAGTTCCGCAACGACATCGTCACCATGTGGCAGACCTTCAGCGGCGACTTCGGCGGCAGCCTCGGAAACGAAAGCGCCATCGTCGTGGACCTCAAGGGCTCCATGCCCGCCATCCCCGGCCTTCCCCAATCCGTCGTCGATGAAGCCAAATTCCCGCGCCTCACCGTGCTCGCCCCGGTGACCGACCGCGAGAAACTCGCCGGCTCATGGCAGAAGATGAACTCCACCGCCACCGGCATCCTCGGCACCGTCAGCGAGATGGCCGGCCAGGACATCCCGATGCAGAAACCCATCAGCTCCGAGAAAAACGGCTTCACCACCTGGTTCTTCTCCATGCCCTTCTTCAACGACGACTTCCTCCCCTCCGTCACCGTTGGCGACGAATGGTTCGCCGCATCAACCTCCAAAAACCAGGCGCTCGACCTCCTCGACAAGGCCGCCGGAGCCAAGGACGGCAAAACCGGATTCCACTTCGCCATGAACTTCCAGGCCCTCCGCGCCTTCGCCGGCGAAACCGTCAAGGTTCTCGAAAACAACAGCGAAGCCACTGGCGTCGATAAGGACGATCTCGCCCAAGCCGTCAAAATCATCGAGGCCATGGATGAAATCGAATCCCTCACCGTCCACGCCCGCCGCGAAAACGGAGAGTTGCGCTCCAGCGTCCATTTCAAGACGAAGTGACCGGGCGGTTTCCCCAAGAGCCGGTCCCCGTGAGTGCGGCTCCCCGTTGTGGTTTCGTCAGACAGGAAGGACTGAAACACTCATCAGTCTGAAGCCGGCAATGACCCTACAACCCGCCGCCGCATGACCATTCAAGGGTTATAAGTCGGGAGAAATAAGCCAAAGCGCCGGAGGCGGTTGGTGGCGCGAGCGAAGGCCGCCTCCGGTGCCACGGGGCGGGGTTTTCCGTGGAACTCAAGGGCAAATCGAGAAACTCCTCGAGGGTCTGGATTTTGCCAATCCACAGGTCTTCGACACGGCCCCCGGCTTTCAACTTTCCGGCGACTGACATGACGTTTTTCCCAAGTTCAGGATTGGAGGAGGGGTTACGGTAGATTTTCCCCGCGTCAAGGTCGCTGTCGGCATGGAGCGCGTAGGGCGGCATGAGACCGAGCAACGCGTGGTGGAACTTCGGCAGGAACGGCAAGAGGTCGGCAGAGATCTCATCGGGGAGTTCGAAGAGGTCCTCGAAAGCGGTGGAGAGGTTCCAGGATTCCGGACCCTGGTGGAAAACGAAAGGCAGAACGGGTGGCAGCGGCAGATCGCCTCGACATCACGCCCGCGTACCCAGAGTGCCAAATGGCTCAAAACTCCCCGAACAAATCCAACTGCGGCGTCGGCGGCTTGGGCATGTCGTCCTGAACGGTGTTTTTGGCTTTCGGCCCCTGTTTCTTCTGCTCGGGTTTCACCGAGTGGAGTTCGAGGTGGCTGAGGATGGACTTCGCGCGTTCGACGACGGGTTTCGGCAGGCCGGCGAGGCGGGCGACCTGGATGCCATAACTCTTGTCCGCCGCGCCGGGGAGGATCTTGTGGAGGAAGATGATCTCCTCGTTCCACTCCCTCACCGCCACGTTGTAGTTGGCGACGGCTTGTTTGGCGTTCGCGAGGTCGGTGAGTTCGTGGTAGTGGGTGGCGAAGAGGGTGCGGCAGCCGATCTGGTCGTGCAAATGCTCGGCGACGGCCCAGGCGATGGAGAGGCCGTCGAAGGTGGCGGTGCCGCGGCCGATCTCGTCGAGGATGACGAGTGATCTGTCAGTGGCGTGGTTGAGGATGAGGGCGGTTTCGCTCATCTCGACCATGAAGGTGGATTGGCCGCGCGAGAGGTCGTCGGACGCGCCGACGCGGCAGAAGATGCGGTCGACGAGGCCAAGCGTGGCGGACTCGGCGGGGACGAAGGCGCCGATCTGGGCCATCACGGCGATGAGCGCGATCTGGCGGATGTAGGTGGATTTGCCGGCCATGTTAGGGCCTGTTAGGATCTGGAGGCGGGCGGTGTCGGGATCGAGTTCGGTGTCGTTGGGGACGAACTTGACGTCGGTGAGCGTTTGTTCGAGGACCGGGTGGCGGCCGTTGGTGACGAAGAAGCCGTTTTCGTTGTTTAGCGCCGGGCGGCAGTGGCGGTGGTATTGGGCGACTTCCGATAGGGCGCACATCACGTCGATTTCCGCGACGGCGGCGGCGGTTTGCTGGAGCGCGGGGAGGTGGGTGACGACGCGGCTGCGGAGGTCGAGGAAGAGTTCGTTTTCCAACTGCTTGGAGCGTTCCT
>CAZKQK010000180.1:0-9054 GCA_964554865.1 uncultured Luteolibacter sp.
AGATACGGCGAGGAAAGTCAGTATGAGGGATGGTATCGCTTTCATGGGAAGGAAGGCTTGAATGTGGTCCTTCCTGGTGGACGGGGAGTTCTAAAGTCGCGATAGGACGACCGCAACGGCCTTTAGCCGTTCCCCGAAGGTGGCGGCCTGGACATGCGCCGCCGCCCCCCCGGCCTTTCGGTCGGTTTGGCGGCACCATTTGCGGTCGATGCCGACCGCCTATCGCGAGGATTAGAACTCCCCATCCACCGGAGTGGACGGGGGCATTTCATGTCACGTAGCAAGGGACGGCAAGGAAATTATGCCCGGTGCGGCGCATCGAAGCTGGATTTCGTCCGGCTTTCCGCAACTGCGGTGGCGTGCCGGTTGGCCGAGGTGCGACGGGCGAAGGGAAATGACCTTGCGGCTTCCCGTCCACCGGAGGCTGTGGTGACATGCACTGTCGCGGCATGCGGTTGGTCCCCCGTGCCGGGCAATCCGCGCCGCTATTCGCTTTCCGGTTGGGACCGGCGGATGAGCGGTGTCATGGGATGGCCGGTGGCGGCCTGAACCGCTGGCAGTCGCCGGGATAGCGGGGCTCTTCGATCAGGCCGGGAGGCTCGTTGGCACGGGCGAGGGTGATGGCCAGCGTTTGCAGTTGAGCGCTTGCGTTTCGGGAGGAACGATTCAGTTTCCGCGCATGGCCGGACTGCCAACGATCATTCCGCTCACGCTCTTGGTCTTCGCTCCCTTCACCGTGTTTTTCATTTTCAGGAAATAAGCCCGGCCGTGGTCGTCGTTTTCCACAAACCCTACGGGGTCCTTTGCCAGTTCACTCCGGCCCGGCCCGGGCAGCGGACGCTTGCCGACTTCGGCTTTCCCCCGGCGGTCTATCCGGTGGGACGATTGGACATGGATTCCGAAGGCCTGCTTCTTCTAACAGACGAGGCCGGGTTCAACCACCGCTTCCTCGATCCGGAGCGAGGCCATCCGCGCACCTATCACGCGCAGGTCGAGGGCATCCCCACGGAGGAGGCGCTGCGGCGTCTGCGCCACGGCGGCATCCGGATCCAGGCATACCGCACCCGGCCCTGCGAGGCCACGCTCCCCGATCCGCAGCCCGGGATTCCGCCGCGCGAGCCTCCGGTCCGCTATCGCGCCGCCATTCCCACATCATGGGTTGTCCTGCGGCTCATCGAGGGGAAAAACCGCCAGGTCAGGCGCATGACCGCCGCCGTGGGATTTCCCACCCTGCGCCTGATTCGCACCGCCATCGGAGCGCTCCCACTCGGCGAATTGCCCGCCGGGAAATGGCGGGAACTCACCCGGCCCGAAATCCGCAGCGTCTGGACCTCCGCCTGAACCCGCGTGGCATGTGTATCCGTGGAGGAAAACGGCTCAGTCCTTGCGCGTCAGTTCCACGAACACATCCTCCAGCGTGGCGACATGCCGGAAAAGCGAGCGCAGCGGCCAGCCGTATTGCGCGGCCAGCCGGGCGATCCGCTCGCGGGCGTCGGTTCCGGAGTCCACCCAGACCATGTGGCGGGTCCAGCCGTCGTCGAGCGGCTCGGGGCTCACCTTTTTGACATGCTCCAGACGGTTGAGCGCTCCGGCGACGACCTCGGGGTCGGCCTGGATCTCCACCTGGATGCGGCCGGCCGCGCGCATGCGTCCGGTGAGGTTGGCCGGGGTGTCGGCCGCCTTGATCCGGCCGTTGTCGATGATGATCACGCGGTTGCAGGTCATTTCCACCTCGTGGAGGATATGGGTGGAAACGAGCACGGTGTGGGACTCGCCGAGTTGCCGGATCAGTTCGCGGATCTGGCGGATTTGGTTCGGATCGAGGCCGTTGGTCGGTTCGTCGAGGATCAGCAGTTCGGGATCGTGTACCAGCGCGTCGGCCAGGCCCACGCGCTGGCGGTAGCCCTTGGACAGGGTCTTGATCATCTTGCGCCGGACCGCCTGCAGGCCGCAGGTTTCCATCACCTCGCCCACCCGGCGGCGGGTGGGCGCCCCGGACAGGCCCTTGAGCTGGGCGCGGAATTTCAGGTATTCGCGCACCCGCATGTCCTCGTAGAGGGGCACGTTTTCCGGCATGTAGCCGATGCGCGAGCGCGCCTGGACGGACTCGCGGAAGATGTCGAATCCCGCCACCCGGGCGCTGCCGGAGGTGGGTGGCAGGTAGCCGGTGAGCATCCTCAGCGTGGTGGTCTTGCCCGCGCCGTTCGGCCCGAGAAAGCCGACGATTTCGCCCTTTCCGACCGAAAACGAGATGTCCCGCACGGCCTCGTGGCGGGCGTAGCGTTTGGTCAGGTGACGAACGTCGATCATGCGCTTGTGAAATGGTGAAAATGCCGGAATTTCTCCGCCCTGCGCCATTGACGCGGCGGGGCGCGCCCCTTAATGAATGCCCGCGCGTGGCGGGCCAAGCGGGAAATTCGCGGGTCCGCCCCATCCTTTTCACACATATCCCGATGAACTCTTCGATTGCGGCGCGACAAAACGCGGATCTGATGGAAGCCAAATACGCCCAGTGGTGCGAGGAACCACGCTCGGTGGAGGAATCATGGTCGGCTTTCTTCGAGGGATTCGAGCTTGGCATGGCCCAATTGAAACGCCGCGATGAGGGCGCGGCCGCGCAAACGGCCACCCGGACCTCCGCCGCCGGTCCCTGCAAGGACAACGATCTGGTCTTCTTCGGCCGCGTGGTGGCGCTCATCTACAACTACCGCACGCTCGGCCACACCCAGGCGCACATCAATCCGCTGGAGGACAAGCCCGAGCGCAACCCGCGCCTCAACCTCGACCAGTTCGGCCTGACCGAGGCGGACCTCGACCGCGAGGCGTGGAACGCATACTTCCGCCATGGCGAGCGCATGAAGCTGCGCGACATGGTGGCCATGCTCGAGGCCACCTACTCGGGCAAGACCGGCTTCGAGTTCATGCACATCCACCACACGCCGGTGCGGCACTGGGTGCGCGAGCGCATCGAATCCCACGCCACGCGCTCCGAGGGCACCCCGGAGCGCAAGCTGTCCGCCCTGCGCTGGATCCTCGAGGCCGAGGCCTTTGAAAACTTCCTGGGCAAGCGTTTCCTGGGTGAGAAACGGTTCTCCAACGAGGGAGGCGAGGGCGTGATGATCCTCCTCAACGCCCTGCTCGAAGCCTGCCCGTCCAACGGCGTGCGCGAAATCGAGATGGGCATGTCCCACCGCGGGCGGATGAACGTCCTCGCCAATTTTGTTAGAAAATCCGTCACCACCGTGCTCTACGAGTTCACCCCGAACTACGAGCCGGACCTCGTCGCCGGCGATGGCGATGTGAAATACCACCTCGGCTACGAAAGCATCCGCGAGTTTCCCGATGGCAAGGTGCGCGTGAGCCTCGCCGCCAATCCCAGCCACCTGGAGGCGGTGAACTCCATCGTCGAGGGCAAGGCCCGCGCCCGCCAGCGCGTGCTGAGCGACACCTCGGGCGGTGACATCGACCGCTCCGCGGTGCTTCCCATCCTGCTCCATGGCGACGCCGCCTTCGCCGGCCAGGGCTCGGTGGCCGAGGTGCTGAACCTTTCCCAGCTTCCGGGATACCGCACCGGCGGCACCATCCATCTCATCATCAACAACCAGATCGGCTTCACCACCGTGCCGGCGGACGCCCGCTCGTCCGCGTATGCCACGGACGTCGCCAAGATGGTCGAGGCGCCCATCCTCCACGTCAACGGCGAGGAACCCATGGAACTCTGGTGGGCCGCGCTCTTCGCCCTCGAATTCCGCCAGAAATTCGCGCGTGACATCGTCATCGACATGTATTGCTACCGCCGCCAGGGCCACAACGAGGCGGACCAGGCAGCCTTCACCCAGCCGCTCATCGCCAAACGCATCGCCGACCGCCCGACCTTCGGCCGCATTTACAAGGAGCGCCTCATCGCCGAGGGCGTCTTTTCCGCCGGGGACGTGGCCGCGCTCGAGACCGCCATCTGGGACAAGTTCGAAGAGGGCTATCAGAAAATGCTCGCCCTGCAGGAGGCCGGCGACCGCACCGCCTTCAGCGGCTCCACCGGCGTGGTGCAGCCGGATTACTCGCACGCCCCGGTGCCCACCGGCATCGATGTCGGGCGCTTCCAGACGATCGGCTCCGCGCTCACCACGCAACCGAACCATTTCAACGTCCATCCCACGCTGGCGAAACGTTTCATCCCGCGCCGGATCGAGGCGCTTCGGAACAACGGCCCGATCGACTGGGCATTCGCCGAATCGCTGGCCTTCGGCTCGCTTCTGTTAGAAGGAACCCCCGTGCGCCTCTCCGGCCAGGACGTCGGCCGCGGCACCTTCTCGCACCGCCATGTGGTGCTGCACGACTACGAGTCCACGGACAAATACATCCCGCTTGAACACATCGCCCCAGGCCAGGCGAAGTTCTGCGTCCACAACTCGCTGCTCTCCGAGTTCGCGGTGCTCGGTTTCGATTACGGCTACTCGCTTTCCTATCCGAAGATGCTCACCCTGTGGGAGGCGCAGTTCGGTGACTTCGCCAACGGCGCGCAGGTCATCATCGACCAGTTCATCGTCTCCGCCGAGTCCAAGTGGCAGACGCCCAGCGATCTCGTCATGCTGCTGCCCCACGGCTACGAGGGCATGGGGCCGGAGCATTCCAGCGCCCGTCTGGAACGCTTCCTGCAACTGTGCGCCGAGAAAAACATGATCGTCGGGAACTTCTCCACCCCCGCCCAATACTTCCACGCGCTGCGCCGCCAGAAACACCGGGACTTCCGCAAGCCGCTGGTGCTGATGACGCCCAAGAGCCTGCTCGGGCGCGCCGAGGCGGTTTCCTCCATCGATGAGTTTCTCGAAGGCAACTGCTTCCAGGAAATCCTGCCGGACACCATGGAATTCGCCAATCCCGCGAATGTCAGCCGCGTGATCTTCTGCACCGGCAAGGTTTTCTACGACCTCGCCTCGCTGCGCCAGGAGCAGGGCATCACCAATGCCGCCATCATCCGCATCGAGCAGCTCTATCCCTTCCATCGCGAGATGGTGGAGGCCATCGCCGGGCAATACCCGAACGCCTCCCACTTCGTCTGGTGCCAGGAGGAGCCGCTCAACATGGGCGCGTGGTCCTACATCTGGCCGCGCCTCGAACGCTGCGTCGGCGCCAGGGTGCGCTACGCCGGACGCGAGGCCGCCTCCAGCCCCGCCGCCGGTTCCAAGGCCATGCACTACCGCGAGCAGAAGGCGCTCCTCAACCAGGCCTTCACCGTCTAACAAAACACTCCCTCTCCCATGACCACCGACGTCAAAATTCCCGCCTCCGGCGAATCCGTCACCTCCGCCAACGTCGCCCGCTGGCACCGGAAAACCGGCGACTCCGTCCTCAAGGGCGAAGCGCTTGTCACCATCGAGACCGACAAGGTTTCCACCGAACTCGAAGCCGCGCACGACGGCGTGCTTGAGATCCTCGTCGGCGAGGGCGAGGAGGTCGCCATCGGCGTCACCATCGCACGCCTCGCCGCCACCGCCGGCGCGGAGCTTCCCGCACCCGCCGCACCCGTTTCCACACCCGCGCCGTCAGCCGCCCAACCGGGGGAGATGGTGGAGATCCGGGTTCCCGCTTCCGGCGAGTCCATCACCTCCGCCAGCGTCGCCTCCTGGCGCAGGAAGGAGGGCGATACGGTGCTGGCGGGCGAGGTGCTCGTCGTGCTGGAAACCGACAAGGTCTCAAACGAGGTCGAGGCCCCGGTCGCGGGCCGCCTCCGCATCCTGGTGCCGGAGGGCGAGGAAGTCGCCATCGGCGCGGTGATCGCGAAAATCGAAGCCGGCGAGCCCGCCGCTCCGGTCGCGGCCCCGCAACCGGCTGTGACGCAGCCCGCCACCGTGGCGGTGCCGAAAGCTCCCGTGCGGGCGCCTGCGGCCGTTGCCGTTCAATCGCCCGCACCGGCAGTCGTGGACAAGCCGGACTTCACGGTCGCTCCGGTCGAGCGCGAGAAACCGGCTGTTGCCAGTGACGGCCGCACCACCCGTCGCAAGATGTCGATGCTGCGCCGCAAGATCGCCACCCAGCTCGTCAACGCCCAGCAGACCGCCGCCATTCTCACCACCTTCAACGAGGTGGACATGGGCGCCGTGATGGACACCCGCAAGGCGGTGCAGGAGGAGTTCCTGAGGAAACACGGAGTGAAGCTCGGTTTCATGTCCTTCTTCGTGAAGGCCGTCGTCCAGGCGCTCAAGGACGTGCCCTCGATCAACGGCCGCATCGATGGCAACGACGTGGTGGAAAACCACTTCTACGACATCGGCGTAGCCATCGGCACCGACAAGGGCCTGTTCGTTCCCGTGCTGCGCGATTGCGATACGAAATCCTTCGCGCGGATCGAGAAGGACATCCTCGACTACGCCACCAGGGCCAAGGATGGAAAAATCACCATCGACGACCTCCAGGGCGGCGTCTTCTCCATCTCGAACGGCGGCACCTACGGCTCGTTGCTCAGCACACCCATCCTCAACCCGCCGCAGAGCGGCATCCTCGGCATGCACACCATCCAGCAGCGCCCGGTGGCCGTGAACGGCCAGGTGGTCATCCGCCCGATGATGTATCTCGCGCTGAGTTATGACCACCGCCTCGTCGATGGCAGGGGGGCCGTCACCTTCCTCATCCGCATCAAGGAATGCCTGGAAAACCCGGCCCGCCTCATGCTGGAGATGTGATCCCGCGAACCCTTCCTTTTTGGCTCCTTTCCCGGCTTTAGGCCCGAAATCCGAAATTTCATTTCGATTCAGCGATCAGGAACCACTGAGAAAACTGAATTCCGTTGGATGGGCGCTTGCTCACCAAAGGGCGTCGCCTCAAATCACGCTTCCTCTCCAAATTCAGCATTCGCGCCAATCCCGGTTTGTTATAGTGCGGGAACCCCGGAGATGAGATGCCTTTCGGTTGTGGTTCCACTGCTCCGGCGGCAGTAGGGCCTCCTCTCCTTATGACCTGTCCGATCCATCGATTTGAGTTCAATGTCTCAAGCCCCGAATGGACGGGGGATGTTTTCCACTAACGAAACACGAGCGATGCGCGGGAGCATGATTTTTTTCCCGCCGTAAGGAATCGCCACATGACCTGATCAAGCAAAAAACGACTGTATGGCGCAATAGGAGCGAGAGTGGAGGGAGTCGGAGCGTTTTCACGACGGAAGTTTTTCCGGGCGGAGGTTTTCGCCGGGGCGGAAGCGGTGGATTTCCTCGATGCGGGGCGGGCGTGGTTGAGCGCACTGTATCAGCGCGGGCCCGGTCCGTCGGCGCTTTCAAGTCACCGGTGAGATGATCCGGCATGGAGGGAAAGGCGTATTCGTCGGTTTATCGATCATTGTAGGATCGGAGGCTTTTCGCTTGTAGCACCCCTCTCATGGCATGAAACTGCCTTTGTGATAGACAAAGGCGCCACCCCATGAGCGAGACCACCGGAGTTGTTTACATCTGCACAGGCAAGTATCAGGACTTGCTTGGAAACAGCCTGAACAGTTTGCGCAAGACAAACCCGCATGCCGCTTTTCACGTGCTGTGCGACCGGCCGCTTTCGGTTCCGTATACCTGGATACCCAGCTTGACCGGAAAAGCCTCCCGCCACATCAAAACGCGTTTGCCTCATCATACGCCTTTCCAATTGAATCTGTTCGTGGATACGGACACCGCGTTCGGCGAGCCCATGGATATCGGGGGACTGCTCGGTGATGCGGATTTGGCCATGGGTCTTGACGCCGATCCGAAACTGGAACGCGGAGCAAAGGTCTTTCTGCGGTATCCCGGTTTCACCTCGCCGGAGGAGGTGGAGGAAACATTGCAGACATGCGGTCCCGATTTTCCGTTCTATAACAGTGGCGTGATTATTTGGCGTCAAACGGAAAAAGTCCGGGAGTTTTTCGATGCCTGGCATTCGGAATGGCTGAAAAACCAACGCGCCGACCAACTGGCCCTGGCTCGCGCAATCAAAAAAAGCGACATCCGGATCAGGACGCTCGGCCGGCGATACAACTTCCCGGTGCTCTCCCCGGATCTTGTTCATGACAAGGCCATCTATCACCTCATATTCAAGGAGAGGATTGCCCGCGAGGTCGGATTGTGGGATCCAAACTTCGAGGGCTTGATGGATCCGCTGCTGTCGGGCATTCTCAGTGATGGGCCGAGGGCGGAGAATCTGTATCTTTATATGGGACAGGGGATCTTCAGCGATCCCACATCATCGACACTTGTGGTATGTCCTGACCGCGACCAACATTTCTGGCGGTATTGCTCACGCGGGAACTGCCGGTTTGTCGTGGATTCGGATTCGTCTGACATTGAAATTTCAGCGGACACCCTTGCCCATGGTTTTAGTTCCAAGGTTGGGACATGGATGGGCGGTGGCACAATCCCCGAAAAGATCGACCGCCCATTCGACTATGTCATCGTCAACGGGCCAAAAGGTTACGACGCCAACTGCCCCGGCAGGGAGATTCCTGTAGCATGGGCGCAGAAGTTGGCCAGGAAGGCGGTGTTTGTATTCGACTACAACAGGAACTGGGAAAAGCGTGTCTGCGAACGATATCTTGGCGAAGCCGATTTCGTTCTCCCCTCCGTGGGCAGGGGAGATGCAGAACTGGCGGTGTTTTTCAGAGAAGCCTTGTCTTAGATTTCAAAAAAGGGAAAAACCGTTGCCGAACTCCGAGTCTGTATTCGTCTCCGGCATCCAACCGAGTTGCTGAAAACACAAAAAACTCTCCATGCAATCTCCAGATCCGCAAATCAAACAAGACATTCATCGGGCCGATGTCACCCCGCCGGATAGGCACTCCCTCGAAATTGTGGAAAAGGAGTGGCCCGAGGACGAGGAGCTGCCTCTGGTCACAGCCGTGATGGTCATCAGGCTATCCCGCGTCGATTTGTCAAAAGAAGCGGTCGCTTGCTTCAGACGACAAACCCATCCGAACAAGCGGCTTCTGGTCATCGCGCAGGAACCTGAGTTGGTCACCTGCTTTTCCGGACAGGATGATATCGACGTTCACACTACCCGACAATTTTCAGCCTGATGGAAGAGGCGAATATGAACTCAAAG
>CAZKQK010000181.1:0-8915 GCA_964554865.1 uncultured Luteolibacter sp.
TCCTCGAACGCAAATACCTCTGGGGCCCCGACATCCTCGACGGCGGCGCCGGCGGCCTCCTGCTCATCCGCGAAACCAAAGGCAACACCACCACCGACTTATATCCATTGTATGACGGCACCGGCCACGTCATCGGCCTGGCCACCCTCATCGAAAACGTCCCCACCCTCGTCGCCGAATACGCTCACGGCCCCTTCGGGGAGTATCTCTAGGCAAGAGGCCCCCACGCCCAAAGCTACCCCTTCCGCTTCCAGACAAAATATTATGATTCAGAAACCGACCGTTCAGGACCGCACACCCTGCGTCACCCCGGTCAAATCCGTAACGCACAGATGCCCATCAAAACGCAACCAGAAGCACAGACGGCAGGTCTCCCTGCCGATCCGCCACCTGATGTTTCCAACATGATATCAACTCCCTGACATGATGGACGGATCGCTATTGCTGTTGGGAATCTCCGGCCCGGAACTCACTCCGGACGAGGCCGCCCTTTTCCGCAAACTCCAGCCGGCGGGCTACATCCTGTTTTCCCGCAACATTGTCTCCACCGGCCAAACCAGGAAGCTCACGGACGATTTGCGCGATCTTTCCCACGACACGCCGGTCATCGCGATCGACCAGGAGGGCGGGCGCGTCACCCGGACCGCGAACATCGCTCCGGCCGCCCCCTCGGCCCCGGCACTCGCCGCGAGAGGCGACTACGGCCACATCGCCGGCGCCGCCGTTCTGACAGCCGACCTGCTGCGCCTCCTCGGCATCAACATGAACTTCGCCCCGGTGCTCGATCTCGACCACCATCCGGATACCCGGAACGCCCTGCGCGGCCGCTGCTGGGGCCGCGATTCCCAGCGCGTGATCGACTTCGCCGGCCACTGGAACCGCTGGTTGCGCAAACGCCATGTCGCAGGCTGCGGTAAGCATTTCCCCGCCTGCGGACGCGCCCTGAGCGATCCCCACCATGATCTACCCTCCAGCCCCGCCACCACCGATGAACTGCTGCGCGAGGACATCCTCCCCTACACCGCCCTGATGCCGGAACTCGACGCCGTGATGCTCGCCCACGTCGAGTTTCCAAACATCGATCCGGATTTCCCCGCATCGCTCTCACCACGCATCGTCCGGGAGTTTCTCCGCAGGCAGCTCGGCTTCGACCACCACGTCGTGCTCACCGACGACCTCGACATGGGCGCCATCACCAGGCGCTACGGCCGCGGCGAGGATGTGAAGCTCGCCATCCGGGCGGGCAACGATCTCGCCCTGATCTGCCACCGCACGGACAGCGCCGAAACCGCCGCACGGGCCATCGCCGAACTTCCCCACTGGATGACCGAAGAGGCCCGCGACCGCGTCGAACGCCTGCGCCACAGGAAACTCCACGCCCCGCTCACCTGGTCCGACGCCAAGTGGGATGAGACCGTCCGGGGCCTCGCCAAACTTGCCGCCGATTTCCCTGAGGATCCCGTCACATCGGCACAAAGCCCGGTGGCGGAATATTGACTGGCAAGCCGCGGGTTTCCATTCCTACCGCAGCCATCTCCCGGTGTTGGCGGCTCCACGCTTCGAGGGCCACAAGCGATGCGAGCCTTCCATTTTCCTGACGGGCAGGTAAGTCAACCGGAATCGGGCGTTCGACGAGCAGGAAAGAGCGCCGTCCGATCCGGCCGGGACGATGGTCCGGCGGAAACGGGCGGCGGTTTCACGCGCAAACGGGGACTTGGAAGCGGGGAAGGCCGCGTCGAGATGGAGCAGGCTGTGAGGGTCGGTTGGTCCGTCGGATTTTCCGGTTTTCCCGGGAGGATCGCCCACCATGCGGAGCCGGGCTCTGAGCGCGGGAGCGGCCCGATGCCAACGGGCAAGCCGGCGGTAAGCGCCGGTCAGGGACACGGCGAGCCCGGACGCGGCCCAGGCCGCGTGCCGCGTGGGTGCGAGGGAGAAGGCCCGGACGAGCGCCAAAAGCTGGATGGAACGTCACGACGCGTGGGGCAGGATGTCGTCCCAATAGACCGGGAAGGTCCGTCCGCAGCCTATGTTCGAGTGGCGGTTCGAGCAAAAAAACGCAGGCCGCGGGTGACGGTGTCGTGGCCGGATTGCGCCAATCCCCGGAGGTAGCCGTGAGCCACCACGGATTCGGCGCACCGGCAATGGCGGCAGCCGGATGCGCGGACGGTGACGCGCAAATTGAGCGGCTCCAACGAGTTGGGAGCGAGGTGTCGGGTGAACTTCATGCGGCCAGCCTATCAGGCCGGGCAACTCCGCGTTTGTGGCGTTGTCACAAGCCGCCGGTCTCAACAAGACGGAGTTATCGGTGTTCCACGGCGCGGAAGTGGCGGCGCAAACCACTGTTCAAGGCCGGTCTCAATAACAGAAATGACCCCGTGGAACATTCGTTGCCGGAATAACGCCGTGTTTTGGGCGGGCTGAAGCGGTGTCAGTTCGGCAAAAATCCGCCCGAAACACGACCAGCGGATGGGAATTCACAGCTAGCGCTGAGGGTGATTTCCGAGGGATTGGCTCTTGAAAATAGTGGCAGCCGACCGCAGAGGCCGTGGCAATCGGGGAAAACGTGTACCGGACCGGGGCTTCTTGGGAAACGGTCCGCGACGGCGGCGGCTTGGCCTCCCCCGCATTCGTCCGAACGCTTCAAGACAACCTCCTCCCACCGGATGTCCTGTTTGATTCAGCCCGGCCCCACCTGGCTTCACCTCTTCGGGGCGCGTCGCGCTGCACTCCTGTCCAAACCGCCTGCAAGCCTTCGGCGGTTTTCGCCAGTCCGGACCCGCCCCTTGAATTGCCTTTTCAGCCGGAACCCCGGTCCTTCACACGGCGAGAAGCGCGACTCGTCCGGTAATGTCGCCGACCATTTGGCTGGGTTCCGGCTTTCCCCGCAAGCCGTGATTTGAGAGAAATCCTCCGCCCTGTTTCGCACCACCACCATTTTCCTGACATTGCCGGTTTCCTTGTTGGCCGGAATTCCGATGCCTGCCGGGGCGAGGATGCCCATGCCGGACGGACATGCGCCCGGTCTGCTCCATAAAGCGGACGATGCGAATGCCACCAAACCCCATCACTTCTACCAATTCGTCAAAATAGGAATTTCCCCATGACAAACAAACAGATTTTTCGGCAAAAAGTCCTTTCAATTCTCCTGCCCTTCTTTCGGCAAAGGGATTTTGAACAATGGAAACCAAAAGGCAAAGATGGAGCGCCCGTTTTTCATTTTCGTGGAAAGAGGGGTGAAGAAAGTGATTTGATGGATATTCAGTTTGATAAACATGGAAGGTTGGGGCTGTTTTTGAATCTCGCACAAGTCAAAGGCGATAAGATTCCAACAATGTTTGACGGAGTATCGCCTGTTGAGCAAATCAACTACTAGTCATTTGAGTGAAAGATGTCGACTTCACGGAAATTCTTTTTTGGGAATGTTCAAACCTCCTTTACACGCCATGATTCTTGATTCTGAACGATCAGCTCAATCGGTAGCGAATAGAATCATAGGGAGATTTCAGGAAGCGGAAGATTGGTTTTCGTCGAAACGCACAGGAAATCATATTCGGTGTCATAAACTCTAACTTCCGATGATTGATTGCCGGATAGTTGGCCTGCTCGTGGATTTCATCCCAATCCACAGGATTAGATCATCTACCAAGGGGAGTGGCCGATCATCCCGAGCAATCTGAACCGTGAACCGAACGCGACCAACCAATGGCGACGGCCGTGCCAACCCATTGAAAAACGAAACACGGACAGCTTCCCGGCGGTTGATCTCCCTCGGACTCGCGAGGAATCAGTCTCACCGGACAACCACGGGCGCTTGCTCCGTTCCGGATTGTTTGATCCCCCGCTACGTCCCTTCACGGGAAAAGTCCGCCTACAGTTCACGGAGCCTTGCTGGCGCGGTAGAAGGCGGCGTCTTCCGGCGGGTCCGGATCATGGAAGAGGAAGTTGCCGGATTCGTCCGCAGTCATGGTATCCTGCAACTGCCAGGCTGATAGATTGATGCTGCGGTAGATGCGGTAGCCTTGTCCCGGAGTGCCGTGGAAGAGGACATTGACCGTATCGTCCGGCAGGAGAGTGATGACGGGGGGGAGGGCAAAGGGATTTTCCCCCACGCTGATCACTGCGGCCAGACTGGTTGCCTGGGCGAGATTGGAACCTGTCACCACGACGTGATACGACCCTCCGACACCATTGACGACCAGCCAGGGAAGGTTCTCTCCGGGGAGCGGGGAAGCGTCTTTCCACCACTGATAGGTGAAGGGGCCGGGACCGGTGACCAGGGCGGTCAAGGTGGTGGCTCCGCCGAAATCCAGGGAGCGCGAAACCGGATGGGATTGGAAAACGGGAACCGGTCCTTCCGGGCTGCCGCCGGGGCGGACGAGGACGTGGAGATTCCGCGTGCTGTAGTTGGAGGCGCTGCCGCTGAAGGTCCAGTCCAGGCCCTGGGGGCCGCCTTGCCCGGCGCTGCCGGCATTGGGGTTGTTGCCGATGCCCAGCCCGCTGTTCTGGCCGGTGGAGGATCCCCAGTTGGTGTAGGAGAGGATGGTCTGGCTGGCGGCGTGATTGTGGATTTGCAGGGTGCCGTGGCCGCCACCGAGGGTGATGGCATCCCCGAAATCATAGACCGTGCCGCTGGCGTTGGGGATGCCCAGGGAGTTGCCAGCGGAATAATCTCCGCCCCAGAACTCGATATTGCCGGTGGTGATGCCGGTGCCGGTGGCGATGCCGCCTACATTGGAGGCGACGTTGAGGTTGGTGACAATCTGCTGGAAGGGGGTGGGGCTGGCTCCGATGGTGGGGATGCCCACTTTGGAAAGCGCGCCGGTGTGGCGATCAAAGGAGGCGTATGCCCAGTCCCCATCGAGCTCCAAAAGATAGGCGACCCGATCGAACAATTGGCCGCCATATTGGGCTTCGTTCACGCTGTAGGGGATGGAATTGAAATTCCAGCGGGGGGTGGCGCTGGGGATGGCGAGTTGATAGACGAGTTTGTAATCGGTGGTTTCGGGCACATTGGCGAGAATGGCGGGTGGCACCCATGCGGTGAAGCCGATGGATGCGCCGGGCAGGATGAAATTTCCCGCGGGGGAGCGATCCCGCACACCGGTGACGTTGACGGTGTAGGAGGAGCCGGAGGTTTGGGTGCTGGTGGTGATGGCGACCTCCTTGTTTCCTTCAAGCAGCGTGACTCCGGTGACGGTGAGGCCCGGGATGCTGAAGTTGGCGGGAGCGGCCGCGGATGGGGCGACGGCTTCGTCAAACGCCAGCACGAGGCGGGCGAGCGTGGGGGATGGCGTGGCGCTGACGAGTGTGGGGCCGGTGGCATCGGGGGCCGGGGTAGGCAGGATGAAGACATGCAGCACCCGGCGGAGATCCCAGGAGTTGCCGTTGGGATTGAGGGTGTAGTCCGGATTCTGCCCGGAGTTGGGGTTGTTGCCGATGCCCATGGAAAATTCATTGGTGGCGGAGTTGGAGGTGCCCCAGTTGTTGAGGGCGAAGAGGGTTTGACCGGCGGCGTGGTTGTGAACCTGCATGGTGCCGTGTGCGCCGGATGTGCTGCGGGTGTCATTGAAATCAAAGAGGCTGGTGCTGCCCGGATTGCCGGGAAGGATGCCCGCCGGGATGGTGGCGGTGTAGTTGTTTGGCCAGAATTCGATATTGCCGGTGGCGATGCCGCTGCCGTTCACGATGCCCGGCACGTTGGAGAGAACATTCATGTTGGCAACGGTTTGCTGGAAAACCGCGCCGGATGCGGCGGTGGGCACGGCGATGCGCGTGGGGTTGGCGGTGAAGGCGTCCATCGAGGTCCAGACATATCGCGGTTGGGTATCGCCGGTTTTCTGAAGCTCCATGTAGTAGGCGACTCTGGAGAACGCGCCCGCGTCCGCGCTGAAGTTGTTGGCGTAGTTGGTGAAACCGGTGCCGCCCACCAGATTTCCCACGGCGGGCAGGTTGAGCGAGTAAATGAGTTGATAGTCCGCCGCTTCCGGAATGTTGGCGGCCACAGCGGACGGAGTGACGGACCCGGGCAGGACGAGCACGTGGAGGATGCGGCGGTAGTAAGTGCCGGCGTTGTTGGCGTGGGTCCAGTCCACGCCGTTGCCGGTGGGGGCGGGGTTGTTGCCGATGCCCAGATCGAGCGGCAATCCATCCAGGCCGAAGCGGTTGATGGCGAAGACGGTCTGATTGGCTCCAGCATCGTGATTGTGGACCTGCATGCAGCCGTGACCCGCCGTGGTGGTGGAGCGGGTATCACCTGTATCGTAAAGGGTGGCGCTGGCATTGGGGACGGCGAGTGCGTTGGCAGCGGTGTAATTGTTTGGCCAGAACTCGATATTGCCGCCGGTGGCGGTGGTCCCGGTGACGATGCCGGCCACATTGGACCGCACGTCGAGATTGGTGACATTCTGCTGGAAAACCGCGCCGGTGGCGAGTGTGGGGATGCCGAGCTTGCCCTTGCTGAGGGTGAAGGCATCCATGGAGGCCCAGACATATTGGGGTGCCTGGCCGATTTTCTGGGTCTCCAGATAATAGGCGACTTTGGCGAAATTTCCTCCGGCCTGGCGGTCATCGAAGAGGTAGGCGCTATTGGATGCATTGAAGTTGCCGTTGACGGGGATATCGATGCTGGCGACGAGCTGATAACCGTCCGCGGCCGCGCCGATGCGGGTGACGATCTCTGGTGGCAGCGGCATTTCCACCACGGCGATGGTGGAAGCGGGGAGGATGAGATTTGCGGAGGCGGAGCTATCCCGCACGCCGCTGACGGTGAGTGTGAGCGGCGTGCCGGTGGGCTGGCTGGTGGTGAGGAGGGTCACTTCCCGCAGGTTGGCGGCAAGGGTGATGCCGAGAATGGATACTCCGGCATCGAGCGAGAAATTTTCCGCCGTGACCGAAGCGGCCGCCAGGGGCTCGGAAAAGCGGACGATGACCTGCGTGCGTCCGTGTGCCGCCACGGCGGATTCCAGGGTGGGCCCGGCGATATCACCGGTGGTTTGCACAAGCACTTGCAGGGTCTTGACGACATAAGTGGCGGCATTGTGGTGGAAGGTCCAGTCCAGCCCATTGGAGACGGGTGCGGGATCGTTGCCGATGCCGACGTCCGCATTCCCCTGGTTGCCGGTGCCGCCCCAGTTGTTGAATGCGAAGACGGTCTGGCCGGCGAGGGTATTGTGAAGCTGCATGCTTCCATAGTTCCCGGTGAGGGTGCGGGTATCACCGAAATCGTAGACCGTGCCACTCGCGCTGGGGACGACGGCGTTTCCAGCCGAATAGTTGGTGGGCCAGAACTCGATGTTTCCGGATAGTCCGCCGCCGGTGATGATGCCGGGCACATTGGAAACCACGTTCATGGAGCTGACGTTCTGTTGGAAGACAGCGCCGGAGACCAGGGTGGGCACGCCGATTTTCCCGACGTCCTGAGTGAAGGCATCCACGGAAGCCCAGACATACTGCAAATCGCCATTGCCGGTCTGGAGCTCCAGGTAGTAGGCGATCCGCGAGAAGGGGCCGATGGCCTGGCGATTGTCCACCGAGTAGGGAACCCGCGCATTGCCATAACTGGCCAGAGTGGGGATATCCAGCGAGCAGGCAAGCGTGTAACCGGCTGACTCGGGCACGTTGTTGAGATAGCCGCGTGGAGTGGCCGAATTGAAGTTGATGGTGCTGTCCGAAGGCAATGCGAGCGCCCCGAGGGTGCGGTCCACCACCCCATTGACGGTGGCGGTGTAAGTGCCACCGAAGGCTTGCTCGCTGGTGGTGAGGATGACGCTGCGTTTGTCCGCCGACAATTCCGCCGCGTTGACGGCGAGGCCGCCGCCGAGCGAGAAATTCCCGAGGGTGGCAGCGCTGTCCGCCACCGGTTTGCTGAAGGTGATGGTGACGTGCGTCCTGTCCCCACTCGCCACGGCGCGGGCAAGCGCGGGTGGTGCGTTGTCACCATCCGGTCCAATGATGGCCTGGATCGCCACCATCCACGCGTCCGCCATTTTGTTATAGCCGGTTTGGTTCGGGTGCAGGTTGTCCGGCATATCGACCAGTGGCACCACGGCGCGCATGTCCAGAAAAGTCACACGCCGTCCGGCGGCGGCGTGGGCATTCACCCGCGCCTCGACGAAGGGGTTGAAATGGGTCTGGATGTTCGTATTGGCCGGCTCTCCGCGCTCCATGAGATTGGTGACGATGATGTGGGCGTAGGGCCGGAGGGTGGCGATGTTGAGAATGAGGGCATCGAGGCGGTTGATGGCATTGGTGATGTCCAGATTCTGCCCGAAATCATTGGTGCCGATGTGCATCAGCACCACATCCGGATCCGCCATGGAGGAGAGCCAAGTGGCCATGTTGGAATCGAGCTGGTCGATCCTCCAACCGCTGTGTCCCTCGTGATTCGGATCGGGAACGAGCGAACTGTTGATGGTCATCGAGCCGATGTAATCGACATTGTAACCCGCGTTGGTGAGCTGCGAGTAGAGATTTCCCCGGTAGCCGCCGACGCCATCGGGAGAATCGTTGGCAGAGCCATCGGTGATGGAATCCCCGAGCGGCATGATGCGGATGGGCGCGGTCTGGGCGGATGCGGTGGCCGGGAAACAAAGACCTGCCGCCACCACAAGGGCTCCAAGGACACGAAGATGATGGGTTTTCATTGGCGATTCCGGGGTTCAGGCATTTGGCCTTTGCGTGGTTATGGACGGAGATTCTTCCGGACGCAAGGATTCAGGTGGGAAATCAGGGAGAGTCCCTTACAAACGACTTGGTGGCTGTCAGGTGAATGGGAAGTTTGACGGTGGTGGTCTCACCGGCTTTGCCGGTACTGGTGGTGACGGTGCCTTTGAGATCGAGTTCCTCATCGAGCATGGTGCTTAGAACCCGTCTAAAGTCTCCCGAGGAGCAGCGAGATGAAAGCCAGGCGGATCATG
>CAZKQK010000182.1:0-8689 GCA_964554865.1 uncultured Luteolibacter sp.
GTCGGGAATAAAAATGGTCCAAGTGTCCTGGTGCAGGGTGATCACAGCCCCCGTTTCCCCCGCCGCCCGGAGGTCGGCCTGCAAGGCCGCTCGCTGCGATGGCAGCGAGTAAGGGTAGGCCGCCCTGGCCGAGCGCTGCACCGTCCGCCAACTCGGCGAGATCCGCTCCACCATCATCAACCGCATCGCCGCCGTCGAGGGCGTCGGTTCCAGCCGCACGCGCAACAAGAGCCAGCGCACACCCAAAGCCGCCGCCGCCCGCTCACCCCGGAACGTCGCCCCGCGACCAGGCACCGCCCCTTTCTGATCTGCACTCACTCCGCAGCCCTCATGCACGCCCTTTGCAGAGATTCTGGTTTTTTCCCAAAATGGTGTCCTCTCGCCAGATCCTGCCGTTTTTTCTCAGACTCGCCACGTTGGCGGCCTGATTCCCGCAAAGCCCTGATTTTCGGGCTTCTTCGGCCTACTTCGGGCTGATTCGGGCTTTCTCAATTCCCCTGTCCATGTCCTGCGTTGTCGCCGAAGGCCGGCTGTCGGGTGAAAGCCGTGCCGCTCGCGGTTCAATTTTCCGGCGTGCCGGCTTCGAAATCGGAGTTCGGAAACAGAAGCTCCGAAGCCGTAAGGACAAATGAGGAATCACACATGACAGAAAATCCGAAAACCGGGTGTTTTTGCTACCAATTCCGGCGCAAATTCACTCAGACTGTCTTGTTTCAAGGCCCGGCCCTTGTCTTCCAAACCCCGAAAAACCCGATCATCCGCAGCCGGTTTCAGCCCGGCATTTCCGGCCGATCAGTCATGACAGATTCCCCATGAACGGTGCCAGCACCACCAAACACGCCGAACTGGCCGCCGAACTGCGCCAGGAAATCACCTCCGGCCGCTACGGCGAGGAGGGAAGGCTTCCGAGCGAGTCCCAACTCGTCGCGCGCTTCGGTGTCTCGCGGCCCACGGTGGCCCAGGCGCTCAACACGCTGCGCCTCGACGGCCTGATCACGCGCCGCGCCGGCTCCGGCACTTACGTGCGGCGGGAAGGGCTTCAGGGCGGTGGCATATCCGCGCGGATGCTCGCACTGCTGATGCCCGACTTCGGGCACACCGAGATTTTCCAACTCATCGCCGGCCACCTCGCCAGTCTGGCCCGCCACCACGAATACGGTCTCGTCTGGGGCGGCTCGACGCTGCCGAAACTCGATGCCGACACCCGCCTCGAACACGGCGAGGAACTTTGCCAGCAGTTCATCGAGAAACGGATCGATGGCGTGTTTTTCGCCCCCTACGAGCTGATGGAGGGCGGGGATCAGGCGAACCGGAGGATGGTCAAGCGGCTGAGGGACGCCGGAATCTCCGTGGTGTTGGTGGACCACGACATCACGCGCTTTCCCGAGCGCAGCGAGTTCGATCTGGTGGGCGTGGACAATACCGCCGGCGGTTATCTGTTAGGAAGGCACCTGCTCAAGCTCGGTTGCACCAGGTTCACTTTCGTCGCGCTGCCATGGTCCGCCTCGACGGTGGATGCCCGCCACACCGGCGTGTGGAGCGCGGTGCAGCGCCACGGGGACGCCTCCTGCTCCGTCATCGGCGAGCGCGGCGATGTTTCGAAGCCGGTGTTTGCCAACAAGATCATGGCCGGCCGGCCCGATGCGATCATCTGTGGAAACGACCACACCGCGGCGAAATTGATTCAGGCTCTCGGCAAACTCCGGATTTCAGTGCCGGGAGATGTGCGGGTGGCCGGTTTTGACGACGCGGGATTCGCCAGCCTGGTCGCTCCCCCGCTCACCACCGTGCGGCAGCCATGCCAGGAGATCGCGACCGCCGCCTTCCGTGCGATGCTCGACCGCATCCAGGATCCCTCGCTTCCCGCAAGATGCATCCGCATCGGCGGCAGCCTCGTGGTGCGGGAGTCGTGCGGGGCTTACGGGAAATAGCCATCCCGCCGGGGAGAGCCGGAAAACCCGGCCCAAGCGGCGAGCTTTCCGCATTATGGAAAATCGCGCAAGTTTTGGCGGATGGCCGGTCGTGAAGGGGAAGCCTGCGGCAATTTGCGGGCAAACACCCCTATCATCATGAAAATCCGACTGATTCCCCTGTTTCTTCTCCTATCTCCGGGAGTGGCTTCGGCCGCCCACATGACAGACCGTTTCTCAGACCGGCCGCGTGTTTCCGGATTCAATGAGATTCTGACCGCCGACACCACGGCCGCAACCCTTGAGGCCGGGGAGCCTCCCGGGATGCACGGCGGCAGGCAAAATCGCAGTGTTTGGGCGGAATGGGTCGCGCCGGACAACGGCTGGGTCACGATCGACACCGCCGGCTCGTTTCCCCGGGCCATCCTCGCGATCTACGTGGGCGGCTCCTTGCCCGACCTTGAAACCGTTTCGCGCGCGGCATTCGTGAACCTGACAACCCACGCGTCCACCCGGTTCCCCGCCAGCCGCGGCACCGTCTATCAGATCGCCCTGGATGGCGATTCGACATCCACATCCCAATCCAGGGGAGCCGCCCGCGTGAACATCCGTCTCACCGCGGCGAACCAGCCACCCGGAGTCCCCGGAAACGATCATTACACGCACCGTGGCACGCTCGGGGGAGCCCGGGCCTGGGGAGTCGCCAACAACGAGGCAGCCTCCCTCGATCCGTTTCAACCACTCCACACCGGCTCGGCGCAGCGTGACGTCTGGTGGGAATGGACCGCGCCCGCCACCGGCAAGGTCACCATCGACACACTCGAATCCGCCACCAATACCGTGCTTGTCGCCTATTCCGGAAGCCCCGCGAATGATCCGCCGTGGGACGGTCTGGACATGGTCGCCCGCAATGACGATGTTCCCAACAGCAAGGCCTCGCGCATCGTTTTCCAAACCGAGGCGGGCCGCGTCTATCAGATTGCGGTCGGCGGGTCCGGCACCAGCACGGACTCGCGGGGAAACATCATCCTGCGTCTCGCGCTCGAGCCGAACGCTGGCCCCGCGGGTGTTCCCGGCACGGACGGGTTCATCCACCGTCCCGACCTCACAGGCACACATGCCCACGGGGTCGCCTGCAATGCCTTCGCCACCGCGGATGCGTTCGAGAATGTCCCTTCGGGTGACCACAGGCGTTCCGTCTGGTGGAGTTGGACCGCGCCGGCGGATGGCGAGTACGCCATTGACACCAGTGGCAGCGAGGTGGTTTTCCCCAGCCTCCGGATCTATCGCGGGATGAATCTGGAAACCCTTGGGCAGATCGCCTCCAACAAAGGGGTAACGGGTGCCACATGGGCCGCCGTCCGCATCCGCGCCGTCCGCGGCGGCATCTATCAGATCCGTGTCGACAGCGGCCGTATCAGCTCACGGGGAAACATCTCCCTCCAACTCAGGATGGTCCCGGAACCCGAGATCGATGTGTTGCATTCGGCAAAGGTCCGTCTCACCGATGGGCGGGGTGTGCTGCAATTCGGCCGTGTCCGCAAGGGATCGCTTGCCACGAGGATGCTCCTGATAAGAAACGTTGGCGGCGCCCCGTTGACCGGACTCCGGATCTCGGCCGTGGGGGCGAATGGTTCGTTCAAAATCGGGAAATTGCCCAAATCCGAACTTGCGCCGGGCACGGCCATGCGCATCCCCATCCGCTTCAAACCAAATAGGCGTGGCGCGAAATCCCTGAACGTCAGAATTCACAGCAACGACGCCGACGAAAACCCCTTTGACATCCGGTTGGCCGGAAAAACAAAGTAACCCGCTCCCCTCTTCTCTCGTGGCATTTCGCCCGTTTCGTTGTTCCAACTTCTGTTTTGCGCGCGGCAAACGAATCACTTCTTCCAGATCGACCGCAGCTCGTGGACATCGAGCGAGGCGAAGTTCGCCGTGCCGCCGCGGGCTTCGATCGCGAGCGACCGGTCGTTCGGGTCGGCATTTCGCGGCACCGGCACGAAGCTCATGCCGCCACCGGCGAAAGCTTCCACGCCGATGCGATCGACATACACGATGATATCCACCTTGCCGTCGCGCATCGGTGCCGGGGCGCGATGGCCCTCGACGACGATCTCCTGCCTGCCGGCCTCATAGACGACCTTCGCGCCGCGCAGGGTGAAGATGATCTCGTTGGCGTCGCCGGGCTCGATCACCGCCCGCAGTTCGATGAGATCCGCCTTCACGTCGGCCAGCGGATTCGCATCGCCGGGCTTGAGGGAAAGCTTGCCGGGCGCGTGCGACTTTTCGCGCAGCGCCTCCAGCTCCTTCACCGGAGTGAAGGTCATGCGCGGACCGGCGGGCGTGGACTTGAGCTTCAGCTCCAGCGGGATGGACATCGATTGGTTGAAGGGCATGCCTTTCGTCTCCGTGCGCCACCAGCCGATCAGGATGTTGCGGCCGCCCGGAGCATCGCTGAAAGCCTGCGCCGCATAGAAATCGCGGCCGCGCTGGCCGGGAAGCATCGGGGTTTCCGGCGTGAAAACCTTCCCGTCGAAGCCGCCGATGCGGTACTCGCTGCTCGCGCCGATGAGAACCCACTTTCTGTTAGATGGATCTCCGTCCACCGCCGCCTCGAAGAACTCCGGGCACTCGAAGAAACCGTCGGTGCGGGAGGCGAAGGTCCAGTCCTTGAGGTTGGGCGAGGTGAAAAACTGCATCGTGTTCACCCGGTCCACCTCGACCCACAGCACCATGACCCACTGTTGTGTCGGCTCGTGCCACACCACCTTCGGGTCGCGATTTCCGGGGGTGATCTGTTTCAGGACCGGGTTGCCCTCGTACTTGGTGAAGTTCCGGCCGTCGGTGCTGTAGGCCATCCCTTGCACGGTCGGATTTCCGGCGGCGGTGTAGAAGAGGACCATCGGCGGCTTGCCATCCTTGCCGAAGCCGCTGGTGTTCTTCCAATCGACCACCGCGCCGCCGCTGAACATCGGTCCCATGTCGTCCGGCAGCAGTTTCGGCCCGAGTTCCTCCCAGTGGACCAGGTCCTTGCTGACCGCGTGGCCCCAGTGCATGTTCCCCCAGCCCCAGCCGTAGGGGTTGAACTGGAAGAACAGGTGCCACTCGCCGTTGTAGTACACCATGCCGTTCGGGTCGTTGTTCCAGCCGCGCTTCGGTGAAAAGTGGAACTGCCCGCGCATCGTTTCCCGGTAGAGATCACCGGAGTTCCTGATCCCGTCCGACGGCTCGATGGCGGAAAGCGCCTTGGAGTCCTCATGCAGCTTGTCCACCCGCAGTGTCAGCTTTTTCCCCTGCCACGCGCCGATGTCCATCGGCGCCCACCAGTCGGGATCGCCGTCGGCGAGTTCGATGTCGTTTCCAACAACCGGCACGCCGTCGGCCAAAAGCGTGACCTTGCGCTGCGGCGCGCCGTTTTTGATCGGGATGTTCAGGTAGCGCGTGGTCGCGGCGAACTCGCGCCCGGCATCGGCGATCATGCCCTTCGGCTTGGTGTCGGTCTGGACGATGTGATCGACGTTGATGTGGCCCCAGGTGCCCTTCGCTTCGTCGATGATCCTGAGCGCGGCCCGCCTGCCGGCGAATTCGCCCACGTCCCACCACTCCTGCCGGAGCGTCTCGCTGCCGCCGGGCCGGGTGTGGGTGCCGGTGGCGCCGCGTACGACCTTGCCATCGATGAGCAGTTGCAGCGCGAGCTTGCCGTTTTTCCCTCCGCCAATGAGGAAACCGATGAACTTCCGTTCGATGGCGAACTCCGGCGAAACGAGCGTGCCGGTGGAGTCGTCGCCGTTGAAGAACGTGTTCACGAGGCCCTTGCCGAGGAAACCGTCCACCTGCATCTGCCCGGGCAGCGTGCCCTGCGCGGGTCCGGGACCGAAGGCCTCGCCGGTCGCCGTCCACGGCCCGTAGGTGCTTTTCTCGAAGTCGGCGAGGACCACGTCCGGCGCGGCGAAGGCGCGGGCGCCGAGCGCGGCGCAAAGGGTGGTGGTCTTGAGCAGGGTATTCATAAAGGTCTTGTCAGGAGGCGCGTTGCGGGCCGGTTTTCCGCATTCCTTGCACTTCGGATTGCGCGAGCGCGATGGCCCCGCAAACGCCCGCATCGTCGCCGTGGCCGACGGAGCGCACGAACTTGGCGCCTCCGGCCCCGACGGCCCCGACGATCGATGGCGGCTTGTTCATCAAGTCATCGGATTCCCAGTTTCCGCTCCATTTCCTCCAGCGGCACGCCCTTGGTCTCGGGCACCATCAGTTTCACCCAGACGAGCTGGAGGACCATCATGCCGGTGAAGATGAGGAACACGACGCCCGGCGGGAGCACCGCCATCATCATCGGGAACACCGTCGTCAACGCGGCGGCGAAGACCCAGTGGGTGGCGCTGCCCAGCGATTGTCCCGCCGCGCGGGAGCGGTCCGGGAAAATCTCCGAGATGAACACCCAGATCACGGCACCCTGGCCAACCGCATGGGCCGCGATGAAGGCGAAGATGCAGATCAGGACGATCAGTCCGCCGGAACCGGCGGCCTTCGATGCCCCGGCCAGGGCCTCCGCCGCACCCGATGTGACCGACTCGGCGGTGGCATCCGCGGCGAAGGTGACCGGACCGGCTCCCGAACCCGGCACGGCGGTGGCGGATTCCAGAGCCGACATTTTCTCCGCGAGATTCCCGCGAAGGGCCTCTTCGCGCGCGGGGTTTGCCGTCGCCAGCGATGCGACCGCCGCCTTCACATCCACCGCCGCCGATGCCGCGCGGAACTGCGGAGCCCAGGTGAAAAACGCCACCGAACAAATGCCCAGCGAGAGGATGCAACCGAAGGAACCGATGTAGAGCAGCGTGCGGCGGCCGAGGCGGTCGATGAGCCACAGGCCGACGAAGGTGAAAACCAGATTGGTGATGCCGATGCCGATGGATTGGGCGAGGGCGTTCTCGCTTCCGGTCAGCCCGAAAATGCGCGGGGCGAAGTAGAGGATCGCGTTGATCCCGGAGAGCTGGTTGAAGAAGGCGATGAAAAACGCGAGCATGGCGGGCCGCCGCAGTTCCGCGCTCCAGAGTGCCGGGCCGCGCTTGTCCGTCTCGTGCGGGGTGGAACGAATGGCCTCCGCCATGGTTTCGAGTTCCCGCCGCGGTTTCTCCGGGTGGATTTTGCGCAGCACCGCGTTTGCCTCGGCATCGCGCCCGCGAGAGATCAGCCAGCGCGGGCTTTCCGGAATCGCGAGGCAGGCCAAAACGTAAACGAGTGCCGGGAGCGCCTCGACCCCCATCATCCAGCGCCATGCGTTTTCCCCCGTCCCGCCTAACAGCCAGTTGGAGAGGAACGCGATCAGGATGCCGAGGACGATGTTGAACTGGAACAGCCCGGCGAGCCGCCCGCGGCGGTCGGCGGGTGATATCTCGGAGATATAAAGAGGCGCCGCGACGGTGGAGACGCCCACGCCCAGCCCGCCGATGAAGCGCGCGATGGAGAACGACCACGCGTCATTGGCCATCGCGGACCACACGGCGGACACGAAATAGAACACGCCGATCCACAGCAGGGTCTTGCGGCGGCCCCAGCGGTCGGTTGGCCAGGCTCCGGCGATCGCGCCGAAGACGGTGCCGTAGAGCGCGGAGCCCATCACCATGCCGTGCATCCACGGCGAGAGGTTCCAGAGCGACTGGATGGATTTCTCGGCACCGGAGATCACCACGGTGTCAAAACCGAACAAAAAGCCTGCGAGGGCTGCGCTAACGGACCAAAGGGCGAGACGCGGGTTCATGGATGCTGGGTTTCCTGGCGGGTTCATCGTGGGTTTCACGGAAAGCATCCTGCAAGAACGGTTAGGAGAACTGAAACCCAAAATGAGATGACAGCCTGACGATCTGTCAGGTCCGTTGGATCCGGTGGCGGGGCCCGCCCGGGATTGCTGTCCGCCTGGAATTCCCCACGACTTCGGGAAATCCTCCCGTGGCTTTCAAGGGGCCGGGGCCTTTCCGAATCAAGCCCGGCGAGATCACCCGGGGTTTCCGGTTCGGCCGGATGATCGCCCGCATCCGCGTCAGGGAGGCGGATGGCCCCATCGGCAGATGAATGCCACCAGCCCCTCCGCCATTCGATCAGCCCGGTTGGTGGGCGCCTGCCATCCGGCATGCTGCCGGATCACGGACTTTTCCCGCCGGATTGACGGGGGGATTTTTTCCTTCGGCCGGTTGTCGCGGATGCGTCCTGCGGGCGATTCCCCGAAAATGATTCCGCTCGCCTTGCGGGCGGTTTGCCCCTGGCCGCGTTCCCGATCACTGTGGAGATCTTGACTCCCATTGCCCTGCAAATCACAAACAAAGTCACCACACTGGGCACGTTGATCCCGTTTTCGACAAAGGTTATGGTCCGTTGGTCGATACCGGCCTTTTGCGCCAGGGCCAGCTTGGACATTCCGCGCTTGAGCCGGTGATACGCCAGATGCTCCGCAACCAGACGGGCGAATTGTTGTTCCTCGGGCGGATTCGACATTCCGGCAGCAAACGAAACCGGCGCGTCCGGACATCATCAGAGAATTCTCTTGTGATTGGCTTGACTCAACGGGTTGATCCGGCATTCTTCCGCCGGTTCCGCCAGCCCCATGAATAAACCTTTGCTCCATTGCTTTCTGTTCGGGTTGACCGGATGGAATCTGAGCGCAGTCCCCCCGGAAACCGGAGGCGAACTTGCCCCGCCCGTTCCGCCGGACAATCCGCGGGCGGGGGAGCGGCTCGCGGAATCCGCGGCCACCGTCAGACAGGGAGGGGGAAGCTGATGAAGGC
>CAZKQK010000183.1:0-8673 GCA_964554865.1 uncultured Luteolibacter sp.
AAGTGTGAGGATGAACGCTATCGCCTCCAGTTTTTAGGTTAACGCTTATGGGTGTGGCCCCCGCCTTGTTCCCGGGATCAAGGGGTGGGCGTGGAGAGGCCGTCGATGATCCTGTTCCGCACGGGTTCCTCGATGATTTGCGCCTCGGAGAGATCGCGGGCGAGTTGTTTGGCGGCGGCGAGCTGGATGTCGGTGGGTTCTTGCGCTTCCTGCGGGGGAGGGCGGATTTCGAGGTTGGCGAGGACTTTCTCGATGCCGGGCGAGATGTCGCCGGGGATGAGGGTGTGGAGTTCCGGGCGGCGGCCGGCCTGGGGGCCGGAGGGGATGGGCGGGAGTTCGCCGTTTCTGAGGGAATCGAGGGTGTGGAAGTCGGGCTTGAAGCCGAGTTTGAGGAAGTTGTCGTAATTCGAACGCAGGGTGTTGCGGATGATGCGTTCGCGGGCGGGGGGATCCTCTTTTTCCATTTCGTTGCTGAAGAACCTGGCCTCGATGCCCATGCCGAGATTGATGGTTTTGTCCGGCTCCATGCCGAGGGAGTTCGCCTCGGCGATGAGGCCGACGGCGCGGACAAGTGACTTGCGCGCGTCTTCGGCATAGAACTGGCGGAAGAAGCCGCTGTCTCCGGTGAGGGTGCGGAGTTCGGCGACGATGGCGTCCTTGCGCAGTTTTTTCTTGTAAGCGCCGTAGCCGAAGAGCAAGGCGACGAGCAGCGCGATGAGAAACGCGGCGCGGGTGAGGATGTAGCGGGGATCGGGCGCGGGCATGATGGTTCAGGTCCAGATGGATTTCGGTTTTTTCGGCTCCTTGGGCGGCGTTTCGAAGGATTTGCGCTCCCGGCAGTTGAAGAGGGCCTCGTCGAGGGTGATGTAGCCGCCTTCCAGCAGGCCGGCGATGCTTTGGTCGATGGTGCGGTTGCCCTCGCGGAAGCCGATTTCCATGAGGCCGACGATTTGTTCGAGTTTGCGTTCGCGGATGCAGTTCCGGATGCCGTGGCCGGGGACGAGGATTTCGGAGGCGAGGACGCGGCCCTGGCCGTCGATGCGGGGGATGAGGCGCTGGCAGATGATGCCTTCAAGGGAGGCGGAGAGCTGTGCGACGATCTGCGGTTGCTGGTCGGCGGGGAAAACATCGACGAGGCGGTCGATGGTCTGCGGGGCGTCCGGCGTGTGAAGCGTGGCGAGGACGAGGTGGCCGGTCTCGGCGGCTGTCAGGGCGATGCGGATGGTATCGAGGTCGCGCATCTCGGAGACGACGATGACGTCCGGATCCTGGCGCAACGCCTGGCGGAGGGCCCTGGGGAAACTCTTGGTATCGCCGCCGACCTCGCGTTGTTTGATGAGGCAGGAGGAGTGGTTGAAGACGAACTCGACGGGGTCCTCGAGGGTGATGATCACTCCGCTGCGGGTTTCCGAGATGCGTTTGACCATGGAGGCAAGGGTGGTGGACTTGCCGGAGCCGGTGACGCCGGTGACGAGGACGAGTCCGCTGCGGAGGCGGCAGAATTCGGCGACGGCGGAGTGGTGGCCGAGGGTTTCGAGTTCGGGGATGTCCCGGGTGATGAAACGGAAGGCCGCCTCGATGTTGCCACGGGCGATGTGGACGTTTCCGCGGAAGCGGCCGACGCCATCGACGTTGAGGGCGTAGTCGAGTTCCCATTCCTGTTCGAGGGACGCGCGCTGGGATTCGGTGAGGGTGTCCAGGACGAGGCTTCTAACCGTTTCCGGATCGAGCAACTCCTCTTCGAGCGGCTGGAGGGAGCCGTTGACGCGGCAGCAGGCGGGAGCCCATGTGGCGAGGTGGAGGTCCGATCCGCCGCGGGCGACGGTTTCCCTGAGGTATTCGGTGATGTCGCGAGTCATGGCGGATGTGATATCTAACCGGAGATGCCGCGCATGGCGCGGTCGAAGTCCTGAGGACGCGGGCAGGCGGAGCGGGCGGTCTCGGCGTCGATGAATCCCTGGCGGGTGGAGGCCACGAGGTAATCGAGGAGCGAGCAGTTGTGTGGGCTTCCGGATTTGTGGAGATGGTCCTGAAGTTCCGGAAGTTTGTTTTCGAGAATCCAGCGGCGGGTGGCCGCCTCGTTCTGGAGGTATTCGAGGGCGGGGAACAATCCGCCGCCGAGGCGCGGGAGGAGTTGCTGGGAGACGATGCCGACGAGTTGCGAGGCGAGCAGGTTGAGCGCGCCGGATGATTCGGTGCGGATCAGGTGGGAGAAGCGGTCGAGGGTTTCCACGACGCTGCTGCTGTGGAGGGTGGAAATGACGAGGTGGCCGGTCTCGGCGGCGTGGAGCGCGGTGATGGCGGTCTCCGTATCGCGGATCTCGCCGAGGAAGAGGATGTCCGGGCTCTGCCGCAGCGAGGCGCGCAGGGCGGTGGCAAAGGTGGCGGAGTCCTGCCGGATCTCGCGTTGTGAGAAATAGGAGCGGTCGTTATCAAACAGGTACTCGATGGGGTCCTCAAGCGTGACGATGTGGCGCGCGGAGCGGTGGTTGATCCAATCGAGGCAGGAGGCGACGGTGGTGGACTTGCCCGAGCCGGTGGGGCCGGTGATGAGAATGAGGCCGTAGCGCCGTTGCAGCCAGGATTGCAAAAGATCGGCTGGCAGCCCGAGTTCGCCGAGGGTGGGGATGTCGCGGCGGATCGGCCGCAGCACCGCGCCGAGTCGGCCGAGCGAGTGGTAGAGGTTCACCCGGAGGCGGTTGCCTTCCGGAATCCGCCATGAGACATCGGCTTCGGGATGCTTGGAGGGGTCGATGCCGCAGGCGTGCCAGAAGGACTCGATCTCGGCCGCCGGGATCGGGCCGGGGTGGAGGACCGTCACATCGCCCTCGATGCGGACGCGCGGAGGCTCGTCGGCGAGGATGAAAACATCGGTGGCTCCGCCGGAAAACGCGTCGCGGATCAACTGGAGGAAGGCGGTGCCGGGCATTGGTACACCGCACTCTAGCGATCAAGCGGCGGCGGTGAAGCGAAAACATCGGGTGGGGCGCGCACAACAATGCGACCCCTACACCGCCTCCTCGTGCGTCCTTGCCGCGGCACCGCTTGAACTTCCTGCCGGAGCCGCAGGGGCATGGGGGCTTGCGGCCGGAGGACCCGATGCGAATGCAAATGGCATTTGCGGGAAATGGTCCCCGGTGGATACGGGGCGATTCCAAACCCAAGAAATGAATTTGTTTTGCCACAGAGGTTGGGCCGGTTGAATGACATGTGCCCGGGTCATGTCGGGAAACCTCGTAACGGGTCATATGACCTACTTGCCCGGACCGTAGCGATCCCGGATCCAGTCCGGCTGGTGCCCGTCCATTTTCTGGGTGGCTTCGGACCAATCGACCTCCGGATTGATCCGGCGATCCGTGAACAGCGGGGATTTCACGCCTGAAGCGCGCATTTCGGAAGCGAGGGTGTCGAGCATGTCCGGGATGCGGTCCGCGTGTCCCCGGGCACCGGACAGGTCGTGCAACTCATGCGGGTCATCGGCCAGGTTGTATAGCCGGGTGCGGTCGAGATACGGATATCTAACAAGCTTCCACGGTCCCTCGCGCAGCGCATGGATGGAAAGGTCGCCGAAGGATATGGAAAGGGAAAGCCGCCCGCGGACCGCGCGGTTTTCCCGGGTGAGCGCCGGTTTGAGCGAGCGGCCGTCCATTTCCCCCGGAATGGGTATCCCGGCGAGGTCGAGCACGGTGGGCGCGATGTCGTGGATGGCGGCGAGGCCGTCGTGCTTGCCGCCTGTGGCGAGTTCCGGGCCGGCGATGATCAGGGGGACGCGCAGCGAGTGTTCGTAGGCGCTTTGTTTGCCTAACAATCCGTGTGAGCCGAGGGCCAGGCCGTTGTCGCCGGTGAAGACGATGATGGTGTTGTCCAGTCTGCCGGTCTTGCCCAGCGAGCCGATCACGCGGCCGATCCCGTAATCGACCTGCTCGATCATGGCGTAGTAATGGGCGGTTTGTTCGCGGATCATCGCCTCCGGGCGCGGCCATGGCGCGAGGTGTTCGTCGCGGACGAACAAGGCTCCGTTGTTGAAGGGGTGCCGCGGCATGAAGTTGGGCGGCAAGGGCGGGTGCGACATCTCCTGGCGCTCCTGCCACGGTGAGGCGGGCTGGCGAGGGTCGTGGGGAGCGCTGTATGCCAGATAGAGGAAAAACGGCGGATCATCCGGCCCGAGAGATGATATGAAATCCAATGCGGCTGCCGTGAATGTCTCGGTGGAATGTTTCCCGATGCGGACGGGCTTTGAAACGCCGCCATCCCTGACCGTCACCACCTGTTTGCGGAAGTGGTCGCCCATGCCACCCGGCAGCACCGGGCCGGTATCCGGAAACGAGCGGCTCAGGGCCTCGCCGCCATTATGCCATTTGCCGGTCATGTGGGTGCGGTATCCATGATCGCGCAGGATCGATGGCAGGGTGGGCTGCGGCGCGAGATTCCATCCGCCGCTGCGGGCGATGCGCGGGAAATTCCGGCCGGTCATCAACATGGCGCGGCTCGGCATGCACAGCGCGCCGCTGTCCGATCCGCTCAGGTAGGCGCATTGGAAAAGCGTGCCTTGGGCGGCGATCCGGTCGATGCGTGGCGTGCGCAGGTGCGTGTTTCCCATGCAGCCGAGGGCGTCCGCCCGATGATCATCGGTGCAAATGATCAGGACATTGGGTTTTTTCCCGCCTGCGGTGGCGGCCCGGCCTGTGATGGTCCCGGCCAGGATGGATACAAGGAGGGCGAGGGCGGGTCTCATCGGATTGGATGCGACATACGCGGTGAACCCGCTCCGGCTTGCGTTTTCCGCAATATCAAACCGGCGGCCTGTTGGTTTGTTCCGGTGGCGGAAACGGCGGCCTTGCTGGCGATCCCGTGTCTGAGGGCGAGGGCGGCGGCGACCACCTGGATGCCGGCCGAGGCTCCGATGATGTCTCCGAGCAAGACCTTGGGCGACCAGCGGGGGCCGGACCAGTCCCGCCATGCGAGGGACTCCGCGCGGTCGAAGCGGGCGACGCCGGTCGCGCTGTCTAACAGAATAGTGCTTCCGTCATCGGCCACATCCAGCCGTTGGCGGAGGATGCGTGTGGCCTGGGTGCGATCCGTGGAGTTATAAGGAACCGGATCGGCGATGCGTTCGATGCCGACCGGCCCTTCGGCGGCTTCGAGATAGACGGCGGCGGCCCCTTCGGCGGGAACGAGTGAGCCGGAGTAGAGCCGGAGGGCTTCGGCGCTGAGCCAATCGATTTCCTCGGCGGCCACAACCAGGCAGCCATCGACGTCCCCGCGTTCGATCCACTCGGCGGCGAGGTCGAGCGCGGTGATGAAACCGGAGCCATCGCCGATCAATGTGTCATTTGGGGAAACGCTGCCGATCATCGCCGAGAGATGGCTGGAGGGCGCGTTGAAGACCGTTTCCGGAAACAGGATGGGGCTGGCGACGGGGGGATTGGCAAGGACTTCGGTGAAGAAGCGGTTCGAGTAATTCACACAGCCGTTTGAAAGCGGGAAAACCACGCCCACACGCAGGTCACCGGCGATGGATGCCCGGATCCGTGTTTCGCCGAGCGCTTCCATCGCCGCGGCGGCGGCGAATTTCGAGATCGGGCTGGTGCGGCGGAGTCTCGGTGACTTCGGCATGTTGGCGGCCGATCCGTCCGGTACGCGCCTGACCCGCGTGACGAGCGTTTCGTTGCCCAGCGCCCTCTCCAGGGAAAGGCACGGGATGCGGGTGCTTTCGCGCAATGCTTCGAACAGCAAGTCCGCACCCCAGCCAGCCGGGGTGACGGCGCCGGTGCCGGTGATGGAAAGCGTGATGTTCATGGCGCTTCCTCCTTTTCGAAAACCAGTGTGGCGTTCGCACCGCCGAAGCCGAAGGAGTTGCTCATCACCCTGCGCAGCGCCGCTTCGCGAGGTTTCCGGACCAGATCGAATCCGCAGACGGGGTCCGGCTCGCGGACATGCAGGTTGGCGGGGATGAATTCACGCTCCATGGCGATCAGGCAGATGACGGATTCCACGGCCCCCGCGCCTCCTAACAGGTGGCCGATGGCGGACTTGGTGGAACTGACGCGGATGCGGCCGACCCCGTCGCCCGCCCAGCGGCGGATGGCATTGGCCTCGGCCGCGTCATTGAGCGGCGTGCCGGTGCCGTGGGAGTTGATATAATCGATCCGGGCGGGAGCCAGACCGGCCATTCCGCAGGCGGCGCGCATCGTGGCGAGGGCGGCATCGCCCTCCGGGTGCGGCTGGGTGAGGTGATGGACATCGGTGGCCGCGCCATAGCCGGTGATTTCCGCGATCACCCGAGCGCCGCGGGAGCGGGCGGACGTGGCGTTTTCCACCACGACGAAGCCCGCTCCCTCGCCGAGGGCCAGTCCGTCGCGGGCGGCATCGAAAGGGCGGGGGATGCCGCTTGGGCTGAGGGCCTGGAGGCTGTCGAATCCGGCGAAAACCAGTAGGCATAGCGCGTCGAAGCCACCTGCGAGCACCCGCTCGGCGCGGCCGGATCTGACCAGATGAAACGCCTGGCCGATGGCGTTCGCACCGGAGGCGCAGGCGTTTGACACGATGCGGATGGGGCCGTCCGTGCCTAGCAGCCGCGCCATTGCCACCATCTGGCGCTGGACCTGATGGAATTCCACGCGCCGGATTTGTTCGAGTCGGCCGGAGGTGCCGGAAACGGCCGCGCGATAGTAATCCTCGCCGAGCGGCATGGCGGCGGCGGAGGTGCCTGCGATCAACGGCATGCCATCACCGCCCGCACCGGACGTGGCCAGTGCCTCGCGCGCCGCCAGCCAGGCCATGTGGGTGCCGCGATCCATGTGGGGCGCGGGCGGCGGATCGGCGAGATCGACCTGGCCCGCGGTGCCGACCCGCTGGCGCGAGACATCGAAGAGCGTGACGGGTGAAAAGGCGCTTCTTCCCGCACGGAAGCCCGCCGCGTTTTCCGGCACGCCGGAGCCCATCGGTGAGACAATGCCCATGCCCGTCACCACCGCGCGTTGCGGGCCGTCGGTGGCGGGTTTGTTTCTCGGCCAGGCCATGATCGTCAGTTCGGGCTCGTCACAGGGGCGGGCGCTAGCTAGGCAGGCCCCAGCACCTTGTCAAATGCCGTATCTCCGATGGATGGAAACCGCCGGGCGTTTCGCCTCCGATGCCGCCGTGCTGGATGGCGATGCGGAGATCACTTTCGGCGAACTGGCGGCCGCGGCCGAATCCGCGCCGCGCGCCAAGGGGCCGGTGGTGGCCCGCACCGGCGATGTGGCGGCCTTTCTCATCGACCTGCTGCGCGGGTGGCGTGACGGCCGGGCGGTGATCCCCGTGGAGCGGGACGCGCCGGAGCCGGTGTTGAAACGCCAGCCGCCGCCCGGGATTCACCTGGTGAGGCACACACCCGGCGCCAGCGGCGTGCCGCGCGGGATTTTTCTAACGGGCGCGCAGCTCGCGGCCGACGCGGCGCGGCTGGCGGCGGCCATGGATTTGAAACCCGGCGAGCCGAACATCGGTGTGGTCTCGCTGGCGCATTCGTATGGTTTTTCCAGCGCGGTGTTGCCGATGCTGTTTCACGGCGTGCCGATCCGGATGGTGGAGGTGCCCTACCCGCGGGTGCTGGAGGACGCCCTGCGGCGGCATGACTCGGTGGTGCTTCCCGCCGTGCCGCCGATGTGGCGGGCATGGCACCGCTCCGGTGTGCTGCGCGGCGCGCCCGTCCGCCTTGCCATCTCCGCCGGCGCGCCGCTGCCGCTGGCGCTGGAGCGCGAGACATATGATGACTGCGGACTTAAAATCCATAACTTCTACGGCGCGAGCGAATGCGGTGGCATCGCCTACGATGCCACCGGCGCACCGCGCACCGATCAACGTCTGTTAGGAACCGCGCTGCCCGGCGTGAGGCTCTCCACGGGAAACGGCCGCCTGCTCGTGGAGTCGGACGCGGTTGCCAGCGGATATGAGATGGCGAGGGAAAGGGATCTGCTGGAAAACGGCATGTATCTCACGCGCGACCTCGTCCGGCTGGATGAAAGCGGCCGCCTGTTTCTGGAAGGCACCACCGGCGGAGCGATCAATGTGGCGGGCCGCAAGGTGAGTCCGGCCAAGGTCGAGGAGGCCATCCTCGGCACCGGGCTTGTGTTGTCCGCCAGCGTGCGGGGAATCCCCAGCGCCGATCCGGAACGGCACGAGGAGATCGCGGCCACCGTGGAAACCGTTTCCGGAGTGAGCCCGGAGCGTTTGAAAGCGGCCGTACTCCGGATTCTGCCATCCTGGGAAGTGCCGCGGCATTGGCAAATCCGGAGGTGATGGGCATGCCATTCAAGCCCTCATCGCCGCCGCGTCCTTCAGCACCACTGCGATTTTCCCTTCGAAATCCTTGGATCTGCCGTCCGGATACCAGCAGTAGGACGGGGAGAGGATCAGCGTGGGCGGGCAATCCGCGAGATAGCGGTTCCAGTGGGACTCGTCGTGCCAGACGGCGGTGATCCCCGCCGCCTCATCGGCGTCGATCCGCTCCGCCATCACCCGGACCGCTTCGAGGTAATGCCCGGCGCGGCCGCCTTGGAACGCGCCGCAGAAATATGAGGTGCCCTCATGCGGTGGAATCATCGCCGTCGATTCCGGCCGCCGCTCATAAGTGAATCTCGCCCGAATGGTGCGTAGATAAGGCTGATTCCGGGGAATCAGGGCGTGGGCAGGGAT
>CAZKQK010000184.1:0-8630 GCA_964554865.1 uncultured Luteolibacter sp.
GTTTTTGAGTTATGCGGTGGGAGCCGCGGGTTCTTCTTTGCCGCGGCGGCGTGGCCGAGGTCGCGGATGATGCGGGCGTTTTTCCAAGTCCCGGCGAAGCGGGTACCGGCTTCGGTTTTGCGGAAGCGCGGGACGAGGCGGTCCATCTTGACGAGGGTCGCGCTGACTTCGCGGAATTTGGGGCGGAGGGCGGCGGTGAGGGCTTTGCGGCCGGAGATGGCGGCGGCGGACTGCCGCCCTTTTTTCCACGCGTTCTCCCTGGCGGCGGAGTTTTGTCCGGGAGTATCCTGTTTCCCCCTTGTTCGGGTGATGCGGCTCCCATGGTTTCCATCGCCCGGATTCGCACACGCTTTCGCGACAGCCCGGCGCGGAATGATCGCGGGCGGTGCCAATGAATGTCAGGGAACGACCCGCACCCGGAGCCGGATGAAGCGGCGGGCAGCGGTGCCGGTGCTGAAGGTGTCGCGGACGATGAGCTGCGTGGCGGTGTCGGTTTCGATGACCGTGTTGACTGCGGACCAGTCGCCGAGCGCACCGCAGGTTTCCACGGTGTAGATCAGATTCGTGGCCTGCGGGTTTTTGTTCACGGTCATCCGCAGATGTGCGGCGTCGGCGATGGTTTCGAGGTCGGTGGCCGGTCCGGCGGTGAAAGCCAGAGGATTGGTGCCGAGGGCGTATTCCATCAGGTTGGTGATGCCGTCGTTGTCCGCGTCGTCGCCCGGCAGGTTGGCACCGGGGTCGGCGTTGCCGAAGTTCTCGATTTCCCAGTCATCGAGGATGCCGTTGTCGTTGGCGTCCGGATTGGCGGTGACGGTGTAGGCGAGCACCAGGTCGTCGCCGGATTGCAGGACCTTCCAGTAGCCCTGCGGCAGGGTGAGGCCGCTGGTGTCCACGGTGAACTTGTCCGCGCTGAAGCCGGTGATGCCGGTGGTGGTTTGGATCAGGACGAAGGTGGCGTCGGTTTCGGTGAAATTCGCGGGAGCGAGGTCCACCGGGCGGATGGTGACGCGGTTGCCGCTGGTGGCTGTCAGGTTGAGCGAGGTCACGGTCGTTTTGTCCCAAGCGGTGCCGGCCTCGCCGGTCCAGTCGCGGATTTCCAAGGCGACTCTTGATCCTCCGGCCAATGTCAGCGTGTTGTTCATGGTCAGCGTGCCGGACGGAGCCAGCATGCCGCCGGTTTCCACCGTGGTCGCGCCGCCGATGGCGCCGGTGCCCGCGAGTGTACCGCCCTGCACCGTCACCGCTCCCGTGGACAACGAACCGGTCACGTTCAAGGTTCCACCGCTCACCGTGGTGGTGCCGGTGTAGGTGTTGGTGCCGGACAGGGTTTGCATGGCCGGGCCGCTCTTCACCAAGCTGAGCGCTCCGGAGATCACGCCGGACGACGAGCGGTTGGACGGGGTGTTGAGCGTGAGCGTGGGCGAGCCGGTACCGACGGTGACTTTGACGTTGCCGTTCAGACCAGCGATGCTCTGGCTGTGGCTGTCCGTGGTCGTTAGATCGTTCAGGCGCAAGGTGCCGCCGACCGTCGAGGAAACGACCCCGGTGGGTGACAGGACATCGGCGGCTCCGACATAGGCGTTGGCTTCCGCGTGGCTGATGTCGAGCGTGCCCCAGGTGTTGGAGGCGTTGCTGAATTGCCAGTGGGTGCTATCCAGCAGTTGCACGGTGCCGGTGCCGTAGGAGATCGAGCCGGTCACGTTGCCACGGCTCCCCGAGTTGCGCAGGACGAAGAGGTTGGCATTGGTGCCGGTGTGGCCGATGTTGCCGCTGACGATACTGGGGTTGGCGGCGGTGCCACCCGCAAGGACAATGGCGAGCTGGTTGGAAGAGGATCCATCCACCGTGATGTCACCGCTCCAGTTCGCGGTGCCGGTCAGCCCGAGGACCGTACGGCCGGAAACGGGCTTCAGGGTCAGGGCGTTGGGAATGGTCAGCCCCGTATTCACGCGGAGTCCGGCGCTGAAGGTGTTGACTCCGTTCAGCAGCACTCCATCGCCGCCGAAGGCCGCCGCGCTGGCGGCGGTGACGGCCGTGGTGTCTCCGGCGGGTGTGATGGTGGTGCCGCCACTGTAGAGGTTTTCAGCTCCGAGAATCAGATTGCCCGCACCTGTCTTCGCAAGCCCTTTGGTGCCCGCCAGCACGACGTTGAGAGTGGTGGTGCCGTTGTTGACCGCGATGACCGGCATTCCGGTGGCGAGATCCAGCGTCAGCGGGCCGCCGCTGCCGGCGTTGACGATCCAGTTGTGCGATGGCGTGGTGTCACCGAAGGTCAGGTTGCCGATCATGCGCGGGCCATCCAGCGTGACCGTGGCGTCCGCCAAGAGGTTCAGCGTGCCGAAGTCCGCGGTCCTGCCGGTGCCGCCGGCGACCGCTTCCCCGGCCCAGTTGCCTGCCGTCGGCCAGGAACCGCCGGCCGCGTTGATCCACACCCCGTTGCCCTCGACGGGCATCACGATGCCCGCTTGATTCGGTATGAGGTAGGCGCCGGCCACGATGCCGCGGGTCGGGATGCCCGCGCCCTGCCATGCGACGGAAACGTGGTCGCTGCCGCTCACTTCGGACTGCTGGGCTTCGAACCAGTAGGCTTTCCCCGCTTCCAGCGTCACCGGATCCGACATCTGCGAACCGTTGCCATCGAAATTCTGGAAACCGGTGCTGCCGCTGAGCGAGCAGAGCAAGGACTTCGACGCTTCCGTTTCATCCGTCCCGAGGTAAAAGCGGCTGCTGTCGTCGCTGGAGATCCAGAACGTGTACTCGCCGGTCACCGGCGGGATCAGCCAGCCCAACAAGCGGCGGCTGTAGCTGTTCGCGACGTTCTGGCCGGTGGTCGCGGAGTTCAGGTTTCCGGTGTAATTGGCGGTGCCGGTCCAGGTGTTGTTGGTGAAATTGGTGGTGCCGGACCAGCGCTGCTCGCGCAGGCCGGGCGTGGCATTGGCCAGCACGCGGATCGTGGCGGAACCGGTGGCTCCCGCGCTGTCGGTGCCGGAGACCACGAGCGTCAGCAGCGAGGCCGATGGCAGGGCCGCGGGATTCTGCAACACGATTTGACCGGCGGCATCGATCGCGAAGGCCCCGGAGCCATTGCCGGAAAGAATCGAGGTGGAGGTGAACGAACGGCTGGCATCGGCGATGATTCCCGGCCCCAGCACCGTGCCGGAAGACATCGCGGACGTCGCATTCAGCACGGAGGTGCCGGGCATCGGGGGCTCGACGACATTGTCAACGTTCACGGTGAAGGTCGCGGTTTTGGAAAAACGCGGCACGCCATTGTCCTGTACGGTGACAGTCAGGTTGTAGCTCGCCGTGGTTTCGGCATCCAGCAGCCGGACACGCAGTTTGCCGGTGCGCTTGTCGATGCTGAAGGCGTCGTTGGTGTTTCCCGCGGTGATCTGATAGTCCCAGATGGTGCCGGGCTCATCTTCATCGATCGCGGTGAACTGGTAAATTTCCACGCCGGGCGCGGTCCCCTCGCTCACATCGAGCGTGCCGGGATTGGAAAGAGAGTCCACTTCCGAGTTGTCGGACCACACCGGATAATCTTTCGCCGCGATTTGATCCTTCACCGACTGCGTGATCTCGAAGCCCTTGCCTGGGACACCGAGGCCGTAGCGCTGGAAGTATGCGTCAAGGTTGCGGCCGGTGGCATCGCACATCAGCAGATAGAAGCGGTTGCGTCTGAAGTTCGGATCGCCGCTGTCGAGATTCTTCAACGCCGTATCGGCCGATCCCGCGGGATTCTGCAAATAGTCCATCAGGCGGCTGAACATCGTCTTGTATGCCTGCCAGCCGAAGGCATCCGAAAGGTTGTAGTAGAAATCGTAGGCGGCCCCATGGGAGGAATTGTTCTGACAGGCGGCCGCCCAGGTTTGCCCGGCTTCCGGCAGCGCGAGGAAGGCGGTGCGATGACTGAGGCGATGAGCCCAGCCGTAGAAGTTCGAGTCGAAATCCCATGTCGTCTTGTCATGGACAAACGTGTAAATCATCCCCGGCATGAGGTTCACATCCACTTCGGCGTGGGTCGGGATGACAAAGGCGTTGTCAAAATTATTCTGATAGCCGTGACCCAGCTCGTGGTAGCAGCCCCATGAGCCGTTGATGCGGGGGGCGTTGAGAAACGCATCGTCCGTAACGCCCCAGCTCGTTTCGATCGGATAGCCGGCATAGGCGCCGCCATGCAGCACGCTGCGCGCGCTGGTGATCGCTTCGCCGCGTTTCCGCCAGGCCGTGTAGCCGTAATATTCGTCGGCGGTATCCATCACGTTCTTCCAATAGGCGGCCACGGCCTCCGGATTGCTCATCTTCACGAGCTGGGACTTCGGAATGTAAATCGTGATTTTGTCCGTCTGGAGGAAGCCGTAGGGCGCGGGATGATTCTTGAGGGTGGTATTCCATTCCGCATCAGTGTTCTGCCCCATGACGAAAGCGGGCGCGGGCAAGGCTCCGCTCACCGTCACATCAAAGGTGCCGAGGTTGCTGTTCGCGGGCACCAGAATCGTGACAAGGCCCCCAAAGACGTTGCCGGTCTGCGTGGTGGTGGTGGTAAGGGGTACGCGGCGCCACAGTTTCGGGAAGAAGGTCCAGTCGTTTTTACCCCATATCTGGTCCTCGCTGCCGTTCCCGGCGATGTGGGCCTGCAGGCCGGCGGCCGTTTTGTCCGCGGGGATGGTAATGGTAATCGTCGCCCCCGGAGCCGCATAGACGCCTGTTTCGACACGCACCGGCTTGTTGCCTTGATTCATGTACACATCGGGGAACGTGTTGCCGTTCACGGGAATCGTCCGGCTTACGGTGCCGCCCGCCGTGGGAAGCCCCGGAAAATCCGCCGCGCACGGATGCGCGAACAGTTGCTCCGGTGTCATCGTGTCGAACCTGGCGGACTGGAAACGGGCGAGCATGACCTCGATGGGTTTGCCCGCCTTCACCAACGGTGCCGCGGCGGTGGGCTGGATCAGACCATAGCCGCTGTCTTCGAGCGTTTGTATGCCCGCAAGAATGTCAGGCAGATCGGGGCGGGCCGCTATCACGCGCTCCAGCGATCCGGCGGCGATTTGTTTCTCAGCAAATGTCATCGCCGGACCGCCGGAGACATCGGCGACCAGCGCGTCGAGCCCGTTGAGCGCGCTGTGGTAGGCGGGATACGATGCCGCCGCGACGGTGAAGGAGCTGCCCGAGACGCCGCTGCCACTGATGGAAAGACCGAAGGGCCCGAGCACGCTCTGGGCATCGGCAAAGGGCTGGGCCGAGAGCGCCCACGGTGTCGAGCAAACCACCACGCCGCCACCGTTGGCGGCATGGGCTTGGATCTTGGCGATGGCGTTCGCGGTGAAACCGCCACCGTCGTGGAAATTGCCGACGAACACGTCCACATCCGTGAGGTCGTTGTCGGAATTCAACATGTTCGTCGTGATCGCCTTGGTCGAATAGCCGCGGGTGCTGAAGAACGAGCGGATGGACGAATTGGTGGAGCCGACGGTGATCGTCTCCGGTGTCGGTTTCCGGCTCGCCCAGAGGACGGAATTCAGAAAGAGCTGCGAGGTGGTGTTGGTGCCGCTGGTGTTGAAAAAGCCGGTGTGGGAGGCGGCCACGGCCCGTGCGGCGGTGGCGGAAACGCCGTTGCCGTAGCGCCCTGCGGCCAGCACCGGCACGTTGTTGACGTCGATCAGTATCGGGAAGGACGCTTTGCCGTGTACCGGGATCGAGCCGGGTGAACCGTAGCCGTCCGACACGGTGCCCGCGGTGTTTCCGATGATCGACAAATAGTCCGCGGGGATGTCCGCCTGAGCCCTTGCCGACCGGATGCCGCAGAGGGTCACCACGGTAGCGACCGCTGCGAAGAGAATGGAAGTGGGTTTCATGGGTTTGGGCATGGAGAAGACGGTTCCAGGGGAATCATGGCGACCCGGTGGTCCATGGAATTGGGGCCGCCGACCTCCAACCGGCGGCCCCCGGGTTCCGGAACGAGTTGTATCAACTCCGGAGAATCATCAGGCGCGGCGGCGGCGAAGGAGGACGAACAGTCCCATGCCTCCGAGCAGGGCCGCGGTGGAAGGCTCCGGGATGATCACCACCTGGAGGCTGCCGTTCTTGAAGTATCCTTGTTTGCCGTTGCCAAAGTTGAAGGGGTCTTCGGCATCGACGTTGCTGACGTTGGTCAGGTTGAAGTTGCTGCCCGCGAGCAGCGTGTAGGTGCCTTCATCGGCGTTCATGTAATCCCAGCCGGTGATGTTGCCGAAGCCGAATCCCGCAAAGGTGACATTGCCGGTGATCGAAAGCGCGTCGTCGATGTCCGCGATGTGGAGCGTGGCTCCGGACGTGAAATGCAGGGAGCCGCCGAGCGTGCCGGTGCCGCCGATCGTTCCATCCGCGCCGACGCTCACCGCGGTGTCTCCCAAGGCCCCGGTCACCAGCAGGGTGCCGGCGGAAACCGTGGTCGCTCCGGTGTAGGTGCTCGTGCCGGAGAGGGTCTGCGTGCCGGCGCCGAGCTTGGTGAGACCGCCCGTGCCGGAGATGTCATTGGCGACGGAAAAGTCATTGCTGCGGTCGAAAATCAACGAGGCGTTGTTGATCACATCCCCGGAACCGAGACTGCCGGACGTGCCGCCGGCGCCGACTCGCAATGTTCCCGCAGTGATGGTGGTGGTGCCGGTGTAGGTGTTATCCAGACTGAACGTGGCGGTGTCGCTTTGGAGAATGAAATCTGCCGAACCTCCGATGGTTCCCCCGGTAACCTGACCGAATCCGTTCGTGCCACCGATGACGCTGACCGTGCCGTTACCGGTCACGGCGGCGTTCAACACGGTCAAGCCGCCTGAAGTCGGCCGGTTGTAGAGCAGGGTGCCACCGTTGAGCACGACGGATCTGGGGGCGTCGATTGTGCCATTGTAAAGATTACCCGCCCCGCCGCCGCTACCCACCGACAGGATGGCTCCCGTATCCACTTGATAGGTGCCCTGGAAGTTAGCGTTACCATTGGTATTGCCGAGGATCAAGGTGCCTTCCGCGACGCGCAGGAGACCCGATCCTTGATGATTGCCCGTAATCGAAAGACTGCCGCTGCCGGCTTTGACCACATTTCCTGCGGAACTGTTGAAGAGGGTATTGAAAATGACATGATTGCCACCGGTATCCAAGGTCGAAGTTTTGTCGGCCTGCATGACGAGACGCGAGACGATATTCTCCGTGTTTCCCTCGTTCCACTTGAGCGTGCCACCGTTCATGGTGATGGTGCCACTATTGGCACCCAGTGATCCGTTGCTAAAAGCGAGCGTGCCGCCCTCATTCACCTGATAGGTGCCGGTAAAGACCGTGTTGGCGGCGGATTGATTGAGGCTCAGGGTGCCGCCGGCGACGGTGACGAGGCCGGAGCCGGCGAATATGCTCTTGGCGGCGGCAATCTGAAGTGTGCCGGCGCCGGTTTTATTGAACCCGTTGGCCCCGACATTCAAAGTGAGACCCGTCGCGGCACCCGTTTGCGCAGCACCATTTACGGTGACGGTGGTGCCGGACAACACCTCAATGACGGCGGCGCTGCCGTCGTTATCCAAAGTGAGTGCCCGGCTGGTTCCGGCACCGACGCCAAGTGCTATAATCCAGTTGTGGGAAGGCGTGATGTCACCGAATTTCAGGCGGCCAATGGTGGTGGCGGCACCGATACCGACGACATTGTCGGCCGTCAGCTCCACTTGGCTGAAATCGGCGAAGCCACCGGCACCACCGGCAGGGGTGCCAGGGCCAGCGGAAAGCTCATCGGGGTTACTGCTCCAGTTGGCACCGGTGGCCCAAAGGCCGGAATTGTCCCCGATGGGAGCGGTATTATTGATCCAAATACCATCAACAGCATGGGCGGAGGAAGCGGCGGCGACAGCCGCGGTGGCGAGGATGAGCGGGTTGAGGCGGAATTTCATGGGAGTGCTGATTGTTCGTCAGGATCTTGGTTGCAATCTGTGTGAAGCGGGGATCAGGGCACCTTGGTTGCGTGGAGGCGGCCGAAGAGCTTGCCACCGGCGGCTTTGGCGGCGGGGACGGTGATGACGATGGTGTCGGTCTCGTCATCCGGGGAATCCTCGGTGATGACGACTTCGATACCGTCGGTGGTGGAACTCACCGCGCCGACCGGGACGTCATTGGCGGGGGAGGGGAAGGTCAGGTCGGTGGACCACTGGAACTTGAGCGAGACGCCGACTTCGGAGATGTCCTTGCGCTTGAAGGTGAAGGTCAGATTGCCCGCGGATTGCGAAACCGTGGGAAGCAGTGCCGCCGAGTTGGAGCCGGGGGTGGCGGGGTTCGGTTCGCCGCCGAGCACGAATTCGAGGCCGTTGTCGAGGCCGTCGTGGTCGGGATCGGCATCGAAGGCGGCATCGGGGCCCGCGAGGCCCTTGGAGGCGGCCCAGGAATCATAGCCGCCGTCGCCGCTGCCGGTCATGGTGAGGACGCCGGTGGTTTCGTCGAACGAATAGTTTTTGGAGCCGACGGACTTGGTCCACACGTCGCCGGTGACGTCCCACACCGTGGTGTCGCTGACGACCTGGAAGTTGGCTCCATAGGCACCGGTGAGGGAGGCGACGTCTTCCAGGGTCCAGGTGCCGGAGGTGAGGGCGCTGGCATCGGCGAGCGAGGTGTCGATGTCG
>CAZKQK010000185.1:0-8497 GCA_964554865.1 uncultured Luteolibacter sp.
CGCTTGTCCCATGATCCAGTTTTCTGCCATCAATCTTCGGCATGCAAAAGACAATTACGGGATATCCTGTTGTAGTCTATCCTAAAGACTTGTCAGTAAAAGCCTGGCTTTTAATAAACAAGAGCACCCTCAAAACCTCCGGATGAGGGTATCGGCGCGGTATTGCTCGTCGGGTTCCGGGTGATCGAGGGTGAAGTGCAGGCCGCGGGATTCCTTGCGGCGGAGGGCGCATTCGACGATGAGGGTGGCGGTGGCGACGAGATTGCGGAGTTCGAGGATGTCCGGGTTCACGCGGTGGCCCCAGTAGAACTCGCGGACTTCCTTTTTGAGGTTCTTGAGGCGGGCGGCGGCGCGGCGCAGGCGGTTGTCGGTGCGGACGATGGAAACATAGTCCCACATGAGGCGGCGGATCTCGTCCCAATTGTGATAGATGACCACGAGTTCGTCGGGCTCGGCCACATCGCCGTGTTCCCAATCGGGAATGGGCGGCGGGTTGAAGGTTTCCCGGCCGGGCGGATAGAGGCGCATCATTTCATCGAGCGCGCGGCGGGCGATGACGTTGCCTTCCAGCAGCGAGTTGGATGCGAGCCGGTTCGCCCCGTGGAGGCCGGTGCAGCCAACCTCGCCCACGGCATAGAGTCCGCGGATGGTGGTCTTGCCATTGACGTCGGTGAGGACGCCGCCGCACTGGTAGTGGGCGGCGGGCACCACGGGGATGGGCTGGGTTTCGCAATCGAGGCCGAAGCGCATCAGCGTTTCGTGGATGTAAGGGAAGCGTTCGCGCATGAAGCCCTTCGGCTTGTGGGTGACATCGAGATAGACGCAGGGCGCGCCGGTGCGCTTGATCTCGCGGTCGATGGCGCGGGCGACGATGTCGCGCGGGGCAAGCGAGCCGCGGGGATCGATTTTGCGGGTGAAATCCTCGCCCTTGTGGTTGATGAGGATGCCGCCCTCGCCGCGCACCGCCTCGCTGACGAGGAAGGAGCGCGCCTCCGGTCCGGTGGCACCGGGGTTGTAGAAACAGGTGGGATGGAACTGAATGAACTCCATGTTGGCGATGGTCGCACCGGCACGCCAGCCGAGCGCCACGCCATCACCGGTGGCGGAGTCCGGATTGGTGGTGTAGAGATATACTTTTCCGCAACCACCGGCGGCCAGGATCACGCGGTCCGAGCGGAAGACGCCCACCTCGCCGGTGGCGCGGTCGAGCACGTAGGCGCCAAGCGCCCGGTCCTCGGCCACGGCCCCGAGTTTGCCGGAGGTGATGAGGTCGATGACAAAATGGTTTTCCAGCAGGGTGAGATTCGGTGTCCGCCTGGAGGCATCGATGAGCGCGCGGGCCACCTCGCGACCGGTGGTGTCCCTCGCGTGAAGGATACGGCGGTGCGAGTGGCCGCCCTCGCGGCCTAACAGATAGCGGTCGGGGTCGCGGTCGAACCCGACGCCGTAGCCCGCGAGGTCGGCGATGGCGGCGGCCCCTTCGGAAACGATGGTCCGCACGGTTGATTCGCGGCAAAGCCCGGCCCCCGCATCGAGGGTATCGGCCACATGGTTTTCCCCGGTATCCCCGACATCGCGCTCACCGTCTGGCAATACCGAGGCGATGCCGCCTTGGGCCCATGCGGTGTTGGACTCGAAGGCATCACCCTTGGTGAGGACAATGACCGATCCGTGCCGTGCCGCCCGCAAGGCGAAGGATAGGCCGGCGATGCCCGCGCCGATCACCAGGAAATCCGCTGTCATGTGCCGGGATGATGGACGCCGGGCGAGGCCCGCAAAAGGAATTTTTCATTTCCCCGCCTTGACCGGCGGGAGGCGGCAGGGCACGACAGGCGCATGAGCTTGTTTGTCACCGGCACGGACACGGGAGTGGGAAAAACCCATGTCGCCCGCCTGCTGGTGGAGGCGCTGCGCAACGAGGGGGTGGACGCGGTGGGCTACAAGCCGGTGGCCTGCGGCGATCGCGAGGACGCGGTAATCCTCGGGCAGGTGTCCGGCGGGCTCGCGGTGGATAAGGTGAATCCGGTTTATCTGAAAACTCCGGTGGCTCCCTACGTCGCCGGATTGTTGGAAAACCGCACGGTTTCCCCGGATGAACTGGTTTCCGGTTACAGGAATCTGGCGGGTGCGCATGAGGTGGTGATCGTGGAGGGTGCGGGAGGATGGGAGGTTCCGGTCGCGCCGGGATACCGGATCTCGGGCCTCGCCGCAGCACTCGGCCTGCCGGTGCTGGTGGTGGCGGCAAACCGCCTTGGCGCGCTCAACCACATGCTGCTGACAGTGGAGGCCATTCGTTCCCGGGGGCTCGTGTGCGCCGGGCTGGTGCTCAACCAACTGGACGACGAACTGGACACGGCGATGATCACCAACAAGGGAGTGATCGAGGATCTGGCGGGCGTTCCACTGATCGATCACCTGATCCATGGTCAGGATTTCATCGACCCGGACGCGATCCGCCGCCTCGGGCTGGCTAGCGCGACCTCCCGCTGAACATTTGCGGAAGCCCTCCCGTCCGACTGGCTCCGGGGGGGGAGACGCCCGGAGCCGGACCGGAGGATTGTGCTGTCCTTTTGACGGGCAGCCGGATAGTGATACTCCCTCCGCGCCGCCGGTGCCATTACGTGATCACGGATGCGCCTTACCTCACCATGCCAGCGAAGAACCTTCACGTCCGCCAAGCCGCCGTTTCCGCACTCCGCGCCTGGGCGAAGGGGCACGACTATGCCGAGACGCTTGTGGAGCGCCACGCCCACCGCCGCCAGCTTCCGGGATCCGACCGCGGGCTGCTGCAGGCAATTCTTTTCGGCACGCTGCGCAACCGGCGCTTGCTCGACCACTGGATCGGCGAATTGCGCGATGGCAAGCTGGATCCGGAAACAAGGGACGTGTTGCGTGTGGGTCTGTGCCAGATACTTCTGTTAGGAATTCCGGACCACGCTGCGGTGAATGAAACCGTGGAAGCCGGCAAATCCGCGGTGCGTGGATTGATCAACGCGGTGCTGCGCCGCGCCATTGCATCGCGGAAACGTCTGTTGGATGAAACGACCGACCTGCCACCCTCCGTGGCACACTCGCACCCGGACTGGCTCTACAACCGCTGGAGGAAGACATTCGGCACGCGCGAAACGATCGCCCTGATGGAATGGAACAACCGTCCGGCCGAGGTTTTCTTCCGGGAGAACCCGCTGGCCGGTCCGATGTCCGACCTCCCCGGTGACACTGTGGATGGAGCGCCCGGCTTCCACCGTCTGGACGGCCCGCTGCCGTCCGGTCTCCTCGCCTCCGGCTCGATCTACATCCAGGATCCCGCCACGCGCCATGCGGTCGACCTGCTTGCCCCAAGGCCCGGCGAAAGGATTCTGGACGCCTGCGCCGCGCCCGGCGGCAAGGCGTTTCTCATCGCCGCCGCGATGGGCTCGGCCGATACACTGCTGTGTACGGACTCTAACGGAAAACGGCTGCCGCGCCTCAGTGAAAACCTCGCCCGCCTGCATGCCGGATCAGCCGAAGTGGCGGAACACGACTGGTCCGCGCCCGCCCCGGAGAAGTGGCGTGGCGCGTTCGATGGAATCCTCCTCGATGTCCCTTGCTCCAACACCGGTGTCATCCGTCGCCGGGTGGATGTGCGCTGGCGCCTGCAGGCGCCGGACATCGGTCACATCGCCGGGATCCAGAGGCGCATCCTTGAAAACGCCCTGCCCTGCCTGAAGCCCGGTGGCCGTCTGGTTTATTCCACCTGCTCGATAGAGCCCGAGGAAAACATCATGCAGGTCGAGTCCCTGCCGGCCTCACACCCGGATCTCGAAGTGATCGAAACCCGGGAGGCCCTGCCGTTTCGCGACGGGACCGACGGCGCCTTCGCCGCGCTGATCCGGCGCAAAGCGTGAATGGCCGGATCCGTCATTGGCCCCGTGCGACAGCCACCCCAGATTCCTCCGCCGATGAACACCGCCAGCGCCAAGGCAAACCGCTCCCGGGCCAACTCCGGCCGATGGTTCCTGATTCTGTTAGGGCTGTCCATCGCATCGGTCGGCGGGCTTTTTGCCTGGCTGATGGCCCGCAGCTACCTGCGCGCCCGCGAGATGCGAACATGGCCGGAAGTCCCCTGCGTGATCCTGAGTTCGGAGATCGAGGAACGCCGCCACGACCCCCACTCGCCGGTTGAATACCGGCTCGCCGTTTCCTTCGGATACGAGTGGCAAGGCGTCGGGAAAACGGGCGACCTCGTCTCCCTGCGCGGGAGTTCCTGGACTTCGAAGCTGGACCTCATGACCGAACGCGCCGCGGAGCATCCCATTGGCGCGCAGACCACCTGCCGGGTGAAACCCGGCGATCCCGACTTCGCCGTCCTCCAGCCCGACTCGCTGGCACCGGGATACTCCATCTGGTTTCCCTCGCTATTCGTGATCGGCGGACTCGGCATTGCGCTGAGAGCTGCGGCGACCGCAAGCCCCAAGCCCTGAAAAGCGGCGAATTACGGGCGGAATCCCCGTCCATCGAGATGTTAGACGACATCCGGCCACAAGCCGCTTGTTTTCAAGAAACCGAATATTATCATGGGAATTCACCTCGATAACCGCGCTTCCGGCGCAAGCCCATCCATGAATCCTTACGAACAACTTCCCGAAACGGCATTCTGGAAAACCGCTGTCGCCACCCGGCATATGCTCGAAATCGTGGGTCTGTGGGATCCGAAATTCCATATCACACCAGAGGACAAAATCTCAACCTACGGTTCCTGTTTCGCGCAACACATCGGCAAGTCCCTGAAACGGAGGGGATATTCCTGGTTCACCCCGGAATTCCCTCCGCCGGGACTCGGTCCCCAGAATCGGAAGAAATTCAACTATGGGGTCTTCTCCAGCCGCACCGCCAACATCTACACCACCTCCCTGTTGGAGCAATGGACATCCTGGGCACTCGGTTCCGCTGGTCCGCCTGACGAGATCTGGGAGCATAACGGACGCTGCATCGATCCCTTTCGCCCCACCATCGAGCCTGACGGTTTCGAGTCCCCATCCGAGCTTCAACGCTGCCGCGATCACACCCTGGCCTGTTTCAGGTCCAGCGTGGTGGATGCGGACTACCTCGTCTTCACACTCGGACTGACGGAGCACTGGGTCAACTCGGGACAAAACCACGAATACCCGGTTTGCCCCGGCACCGCCGGCGGCACTTTCGACGCCGCCATCCACTCCTTCGTCAACCACGGCTACGACGAGACCATCGGCCACCTGAACGCGGCGATCTCCGCCATGCGCTCCGCCAATCCGCGGCTGCGCTTCATTCTTACGGTGTCGCCCGTTCCTCTCACCGCCACGATGTCTTCGCAGCATGTCCTGGTCGCCACCATGCGCTCCAAGTCCATCCTCCGCGCGGTGGCCGGCACCCTCGCCGAGCGCTCGGATCACATCGACTACTTTCCCTCATACGAAATCGTCAACAGTCCGGCGTTTCGGGGCGCGTTTTTCGAGCCGAACCTGCGAACCGTCCACTCCCACGGCGTCTCATTCGTCATGGATGCGTTCTTCAACGGCCTGGACCGGAAATTCGGTCCACCGGAGGAAAAAGCCACAGCGAAGGCGGCGGCCCCCAGCAGTTCGGAGGTCGCCTGCGAGGAAGAGTTGCTCGAAGCGTTTTCACGGAATCCATGAAAATCTGCGTGATTGGCAACAGCCATGCCGGTTCTCTCCGGAAAGCATGGCCGAAACTGGGCGCGGCGGAGCCGGATCTCCACCTGACGTTCTTCGCCCACCGGGCCGGCGGAATGAAAAACCTGGTTGTGAGGAACGGCGCGTTGACAACCAATGACAAGTCGTTGTCGGATGCCATGAAATTCACATCCGGCGGCCATGACGTCATCCGGCCGGACGACTTCGACCTGTTCATCATTTATGGCATGCATGCGAAGCCATATTTCCGGGAAACCCCCGCGACCTTTTCCCGCCAGGTCCAGAACGCCATCATTCACGACACCGTGAAGGGAACGCTGGCGCACTCGGTGTTCCGGAAATTGAGGCGAATAACCGGCAAAAGAATCTATCTCGGTCACAATCCGCTGATCGCATCGGCAAGTGTCCTGAACCGGGACACGCCCGACTGTTATATCGACGGGATGCGGATGCTCAACGAGGGGTTTTATCACAAACACAACTCGGTGATCATTCCCCAACCGGCTGACACGATAGTGAACGGCCGGAATACCGATGCCAAATACGCAATTGGCTCGGAACGCCTGGACATCGGTTCCGGGAACGACTCCGAAAAACACCCCGAAGGGGACCTCCGTCACATGAATGCGGAGTTCGGCCGCCTATGGCTGGAAGCGTTCCTGACCCGGATGAGGAGCGACCACCCCGCCCCCCCGGGTTTCCTTGGCAAGATGCTCGCGGCGTTGAAAAGCGCGCCCGGGCTTCCGAAAAAGGAAAAATGCCGGTGAGCCCGGGATTCCGGCACGGGTCGGTCATCCACCATCGGAATCCGGCCCGCCGCCGCCGGATACCCCGTTCGGTTTCCCGGCCATTCCCGATCGGCGGAGCCGGCATCGTGCCGAGGGGCCCGCGTCCGCACAACGTAAACACGGACACCCCGTGAAAAGCGGCGTCCTGTAGGTGAAAAACCCCACATCGCGCGGGAAACCAAGGTTTTTGTTGATTCACCCAAAAGTCGTGGATTACGCTCGCGCCCCAGCAAACGTGTACCGGAAAACCGTCGGCCGCCGCCGGTTTCCTCACACCGATCTTACCACCTAGAAGCGCCATGAATCCTGACCGGGCCACTCTCAACTTCCTCAACAGTTTCCCAGAGGATGCCAGAAAACGCGGTGAAATGCTCCAAAAGGACGGGGCCGTCACCCAGATCTTCGGAAACCACCTCTTCATCCAAGGCCGCGTCGAGGACGAATCCGGCACCTTCCGCACCAGCCTGCGACTGCAAGGGAACCGCTGGTTCGGCTCCTGCACCGCCGAGGACGAGATCATCTCCGGCGCATGCCAATACGCCACGATGATGGAGCGCATGCACCGCGGCGAGGACCTGCCGGAATCGCCAAACGAATTCGACGACACCCCCATCCTCGACATCATCGAGGAAAAGCTCGGCCGCGAACTCGACGACAAGGAGGCCGACTTCGTCACCAAGATCGAGAAACGCTACCGCCGCTACGTCATTGAGGGCGAACTGCACGATCACGACATGGTGCGCATCAGCCCGCGCTGGGAAATCACCACCTACGAGCCTCTCGAACTATGGCCGATGCCGCCGGGCGACATCCTCGAATTCTGGAACTACATCGCCTACGCCTTCTACAAGCGCAAGCTCCCCTACCCGGAGTTCATGAGCGTCATCACCGACCTCGGCCACGTCCAGAAGAAGATGGCCGACTGGGAGCAGGAGCGCGAGGTCGCCGCCTGGTATGAGCGCATCGAGAAAGTCAACGAGCGCCCTCCCCAGGAAGAACCTCTCACCGTCGCCTACCGCCTTGTGGCCACCATCAACGAGGCCCGCGTCGAGGTGAAGGAGCGCAAGGGAAACGTCTGGCAGCAGCTTCGCGAAAAAGGCGACATCGAGCGATATGTGGACCTTCACCACGAGGGCGCGCTGCTCATGGACGCACAGAGCCAGACGCTGTGGGAGCATTACCTCGCGTTCTACCGGAAATACGGCGACACCACCCTGGACTTCGATCAGGAGGAATCCTGCCGGTTCATGAACCGCATCTTCCGCCAGCCCGCCCTCAAGGGCTACATCGTCAACCTCGACGAACGCGAGTTCAAGGTCGTCGAGGACGCGCTGCGCTGGGTCTGCGAGGACGATCCGTATGACGCGAAGAGCTTCGCCCTGCAGCTCGTCACCGCCGGCGGCGAAAACGTGTCGCATTCGGTGCGCCTGCTGCCCGGCCGCAAGGAACTCTATCAGTCCGACGAAACCGTATTCCCCGGCCCGCCACGCTGGCTGGAGGAAACCGACGTCATGCCGCGCTATCTGATTCCGACGCGAGTCATCGACTCGCTCGAAGGCGTCGAATTCCTGCGCAAAATCGGTGCATCCCTACCCGAGTCGCTCAAGAAACGCGTGGTCGATCTGGAGCTGAAGCCGAAGTTCGAAATGAAGCTCATCGCCGGCCTCACCGCCGCCGAGACCGAGCATTTGGTCATCGACGTCAACGCGATCGAAACCAAAGGCCGCCGCACCGAGCGCCTCACCAGAGACGGCTGGGAACTCGCCGAGCAACAGCCGGTCAAGGGCAAGCAACTCCTCCGCTTCGCCCGCGAGGACCTCTATCCGGTCCCCGCCATCCTCGAAGAAATGGGCCTCAGCTACGACGAGAAACTGCTTTCCTTCAAATCCCGCATCACCAAGCAGTTCCCCGAAAAATTCGCGGAATGGATCAAGGCCATGCCGGAAAACATCGATCTCGACATTGACCTCCGCCTCCGTTCGATCCTCGCCGATCCCGTCACCGCCGCCGTCCGCTTCGAGGTCGTCGGCCAGGACA
>CAZKQK010000186.1:0-8481 GCA_964554865.1 uncultured Luteolibacter sp.
CGTAGGTAGCCCAGTGCTTTTGTTGGTCGCAAAAGCGTATGTGAATGGAAAATCTTCCGCGTGATGAGCGCGGTTGCAGGGAAACAAAAATAAAACTTGCCGGGAATGACAAGGGGAAATTTCGACAGCAAACTTTCCAGGTGCCCCGCGGGCTTTCCGCCCCGAGTGACGCATGGCACACTCGCGCGGCCCGGACTATATGCCGCTTTCCTGGCGCTTCGGATGGCTGCGGAAGCACATGGCCACGCCGACGGTGACGAGGGCTCCGAGCATGACGCGCCAGGTGAAGGCGATGACGGGCATCCACTCCGGATTCTGATAGAGCGGACGGCCGAAGATCATTCCCCAGAGGTCGTTGGGCAGATTGGTGAGCACGCCCACGGCGATGAAACCGGAGACCATGCCGATGACGTTGCCTTTGCAGTTGCCGCGCGTCCTGGTGAGCATGCCGATGAGGAAAACCCCGAGCAGCGAGCCGTAGGTGTAGCCGAAGGAACCGAGCACGATGGGGATGAGCCTCAGCTCCGGGTTTTTCAGTTTCACCCAGGCGGTGCCGATGCCGATGAGGGCGAGGAAGATGGCGAAGCCGACGGTGGCCATGCGGGCGGCCCGCATTTGTTGGGCGGAACTGGCACCCGGCCGGAAGACTCCGACATACCAGTCCTTGGTGAAGGTGGTGGCCAGGGCGTTGAGCGCGGTGGAGAGCGAGCCCATGGCGGTGGCGAAGAGGCCGGCGGCGATGAGCCCGCGTACGCCGGGCGCGAGATCGTGAACCATGAACCAGGCGAAGATGCCGGGGTCGCCCTCGGGTTTGTTCGCCGGGAAGAGTTCGTAATATTTCCAAACCAGGATGCCGATGGCGAGGAAACCGACGACGACCGGGAGGTCCACCAAGCCGGACACAATGACGGCGCGCTGGCCGCGTTTGGCATCCTTGGAGGTGAGCATGCGCTGGACCATGTCCTGATCGGTGCCGTGGGTGGCCAGGGTGGTGAAGATGGAGCCGAGCAGCGCGGCCCAGATGGTGTATTCCTCCTGCAGGATGAATTTGACCTGCTGCCCGAAATCCAGACCCGGGCGGATGCCGGTATCGATGGCCACAGGTGCCTTGACCGACTCCGCCAGCGATTCCCAACCGCCGGTTTTCCCCAGCAGCCAGAAGAACACGTAAAACGCGGCGCCGAACATGAGCGTGATCTGGATCAGGTCGGTCCAAACCACCGCCTTGATGCCGCCGAAGGTGGTATAGAGGGCGGTGAGCCCGGTGATGACGATCACGGCTCCGGCGTAAATGAGGAGTTCCTGGGAGAAACGCTCCTCCTTGGACATGGCGAGAAACTCCGGATGCGCCACTTCCCAGGCCAGCACCAGCAGGATGGCGGCGATGAAGATGCGGGAGCCGGACGCGAGCGAGCGGGTGAGCAGGAACACCATTGAGGCGATGCGGCGGGTCACCAGGCCGAAGCGGATCTCCAGGAACTCGTAGATGCTCGTGACGTTGTATTTGTAAAACGGCTTGATGAAAATGGCCGCCACCAGCAGGCGCGCGAGGATGGTGCCGATGACCAGTTGCGCGTAGAGGAAGTTGCGCTTGGCGAATCCCTCGCCCGGCGTGCCGAGGAAGGTGCCGGCGGAGATTTCCGAAGCGAGGATGGACGCGAGCACCGCCCACCACGGCAGCGAGCGGTCACCCAGCGCGTAGGATTCCATCGTCCGCTGCCCGCGCGCGGCGTAGAGGCCGATGCTGATGATGACCGCGAAATAGACGCCGATGATGAACAGATCCAAGCCAAAGCCCGCCATGCGCGGACGCTAGGGGAGCGGCGGCCGAAGCCAAGTGCCAAGTTTCCCAGCCTTCGCAGGGCACCGCGGCATGCAAGGATTTGCGTGGCCAAGCCGCTCACCATGAGTAATTTTCACCCTTTTGTTCTTGCGGGGAATCGTGTCCACCGCGATTGATGGAGGCTCGCGGGCCTGAGTGATTGGATGTGCGCTTTGGCGTGGTGTCTGCTCCCCCACGGTCCGATGATCCCGGTTGGCGAAATCCCCTGAATAATTCTCCAGCCGCGACCTCCCCCGCCGTCCCCCTCATGTGCCATCCCCCGTTGGTTTTCCGTCCGGGCCGCCGCGCGATTTTCGCGGCCGGGCTCGCCATGTGTCTGGCGGGAACGCTTCCGGCCGCGCCGCCAACGGACATTCTCCTGAGCAACAACACCGCCTACGAGTGGTGCCCTCCGGAAACCGTGGTGGGCATTCTCACCGCAGTGGATGAGGACGTGGGCGACAGCCATGTCTTCACCCTCGTTTCCGGGCCGGGAAGCGATCATAACAATGGCGCGAAGATTGTGGGGAACGAACTCCGGTTGCGCTATGGCTTTGATCGCGACTACGAGGAGTATGGGGAGCTGAATTTCAAATGCCGCGTCCGCGCCCGGGACTCGACCGGAGCCTACGTGGAAAAGGCGTTCATCCTGCTGATGCTCGACGACCGCGAGGAGGACACCGATGGCGACGGGCTCACCGAGGCCGAGGAGGAGGACATCCACGGCACCAGCGATGTCATTTTTGACTTCGACGGCGACGGGGTGGGGGACGGAGCGGAGGTGATGGCGGGGTCATCTCCCACCGACCCGCTGGATTGGCCGCAAATGGCGATCGTCGGCTGGGGGGACAGCGCCGGACGGGTCCGGGCGGTACCCGTGGGAACCGGATTCCTGGCGATGGCCACCGGCGAGGAGCATAGTCTGGCGCTGCGCTCGAATGGCACGGTGGAGGCGTGGGGCGGGCAGGGGAGCTACGGCCAACTCACCGTGCCGCCAGGGCTGGAAAACGTGGTGGGCATCTCGGCGGGCGGAGATTACTGGATCGATGACACCGCCTACAGCGTGGCTGTTGGAAACGACGGCACGGTGGTCTCTTGGGGCATGAACCATGGCGGGCAACTGGTGCCGCCCGCCGGACTGGCGGATGTGGTTTCGGTATCCGCCGGACGCACCCACTGCCTGGCTCTGAAGAACGACGGCACGGTGGTCGAGTGGGGATTTTACCCGCACCCGGGATCGGCGAAGCCCGGCGGGCTGACCGGTATCACCGCCGTGGCGGCGGGGGGATTCCACAGTCTGGCCCTGCGCTCGAATGGTACGGTGGCGGCATGGGGTTGTCATTTCGATGGAACCGACTGGCTGCCGGCGAGCGCGCCGGCCGGTCTGGCCGATGTGGTGGCACTGGCTGCCGGACGTTTCCACAGCCTGGCCCTGTGCGCGGATGGCACAGTGATCGCGTGGGGGCACAATTCGCACGGCCAGACAAACGTCCCGCCGGGGCTTGCCGACGTGGTGGCCATCGCGGCCGGAGGATTCCACAGCCTGGCGCTCAGGTCTGACGGATCGGTGGTCGCATGGGGTCTCAATTCGCACGGGCAAACCGACATCCCGCCGTCCGCCATGTCAGGCATCCGGCAGATCAGCGCCGGGATTTTCCACAGCCTCGCCTTGCGGCATGAGACCGGCTATCCCGCGATCACCAGCGCCGCAAGTGTCACCGGCAGTCCCGGCGAGGAGTTTTCCCATCAGATCGAGGTGGAAAACGCGGCCGTCTCCGGTTTCTCCGCCACGGGACTGCCGCAGGGGCTGGCCATTGATCCGGATACCGGCATGATTACCGGCACGCCGGACGGCCCCGCCCGGCAGTCGGCGCGGATAGACGCCGCCACCGATCAGGGAATGCTGAGCCAGGTGCTGTGGTTCGGCATATCTTCGGGTGTCGCTCCGGACTCGATCGCGATCAGCCCGGGGGAGATCATGGAAAACAGCCTTGCGGGCACTTCGGCCGGGGTCTTGAGCGCGGATGATCCGGATGAGGGAGATACCCATGCCTATGAACTCGTTGATGGCGCGGGCTCGGCGGACAACTTCCGTTTCCGCATCGAGGACGGCCACTTGCTGCTCAATTCGAATCTGGCGAGGGATTACGAAACGAATTCCTCGCCGTTTTCTGTTAGAATCCGCGCCCGCGACGCCTCGCTCAATCCCTTCGAGGCGGTGCTCGCCATCGCATTCATCAACGACACTTCCGAGGACACCGATGGTGACGGGCTGACCGAGGCGGAGGAACTGGCGCTCGGCACCTCGGACACCAATGCCGACACCGATGGTGACGGGTTTGGAGACGCCTTCGAGACCGCCCGCGGCACCTCTCCCACAAATGCCGCTTCGTCTCCGGCCGGCCGTCTGCTGATCGCTTGGGGCGAGGATGCCGACGGCCGCACCGCGTGGCAGCCCGGCGAGGGATCGTTCATCGACGTGTCCGCCGGAGCCGAACACAGCCTGGCGCTCACCGGGGACGGTATGGTGGTGGCATGGGGTTCGGACGAGCACGGGCAGGCCACCGTGCCCGAGGGGGTGGAGAACGCGACCGCAGTGTCCGCCGGCGATTTCCACGGCATCGCGCTCTTGGCGGACGGCACCGTGGCCGCATGGGGAAACAACGATGTCGATCAAACCGCCGTGCCGTCCGGTCTAACAGACGTGGCGGCCGTTTCCGCGGGCGCTTATCACAATCTCGCGTTGCGGGCGGACGGCACCGTGACCGCCTGGGGCGACAACCGCTACGCCCAGTGCGACGTGCCGGCGGAGCTTGCGGACGTGGTGGCCATCGCGGCCGGAGGTTTCCACAGCCTGGCGCTGAAGAGCGACGGCAGTCTGGTGGCTTGGGGCTCGGACTGGCAGGGCGTGTCCGCCGTGCCCGCCGGTCTAACAGGTGTGACCGGGATCAGTTGCGGGGGATTTCACAGCGTGGCGATGCTGCACGACGGTTCGGTGATTGCCTGGGGAGCCAATGACGCGGGGCAATGCACGGTGCCGGAAAACCTCGGCCCGGTGACAGCGGTCTCGGCCGGTTGGCTGCACACGCTGGCGCTGAAGACCGATGGCAGGCTCGCGGCATGGGGTTCCAATGACGCGGGCCAGTGCGATCTTCCCGGCGAGGCCATCGCCGTCCGCCGCATGGCCGCCGGGGATTCGCACAATCTCGCCCTGCGCCAGACTTCGGGTTTTCCGGGCATTCCAAGGCTTCCCATGCTGCGTGGCTGGCCGGGTGAAACCTTCTCCGCCACCATTCCCGTGGAAAACGCGAGCCCGTCCGCTTTCAGCGCGATGGGATTGCCGGAAGACGTCGATATCGATCCGCTCACCGGCGTCATCAGCGGTCCTGCGGGAGCGGGTTGGAAACGCTCGGTGCGGGTAAGCGCCACCACCGACACCGGGGTTTTCTCATCGCTGGGATGGATCGACACCACCATCGGTGTGGCACCTGCGGACATCGTGCTTTCCAACGCCTCGGTGATGGAAAACAGCCCGGCGGGCACCGTGGTCGGCAATCTTTCGGCGATTGATCCGAATGCGGGCGACGGCCATGTCTTCGCGCTATCCTACAGCGAGGAGGGGCCGGATGATTTCCGCTTCCAGATCGTCGGCAACCAATTGCGGGTGCTCGGACCGCTTCTGGCGGACTACGAAAGCGGAGTGACCTCGCTCAACATCCGCGTCCGGGTGGTGGATTCGGGAGGCAACACTTTTGCCAGAAACATGATCATCCAGCATCTCGACGACCGCACGGAGGATGCGGATGGCGATGGCTTCAGCGAGGAAATCGAGGAGGATATCCTTGGCACCTCGGATCTGGTGGCGGACGATTTCCGCACTGCGGATCCGGACAAGGACGGCATTCCGAGCCTCATCGAGCATGCCTTCAATACGGATCCCAAGGTGCCCGGAGCAATGGTGAGACTGGTGCCGGGCGCGGGTTCCACCGCAGGGCTGCCGGCGGTAAGCTTTGTCACCGGCGGCGGGGGCGGGATGCGCCTGCGCCTGGAGTACATACGCCGGATCGGCTCTCATCTTGGCTACACGCCGGAGTTCGGGAATTCGCCCGCAGCCATGCTTCCGGCGGCGAATCCGGTGACCGTCACTCCGGTATCGCCGGGATGGGAACGATGCGTCGTGGAGGACTCGGCCGCGTTTCCCGGGAGTTCCAAACGCTTCGCCCGGGTGCGGGTGACCTGGACCTGGTGAGCGGGCGTTTTCTTGGCTTTACCCGGGCACGGGGGGCGGCTATTTCCCTCGCGCAATGCACGGTTTTTCCTACAGAAACGGCTCGCTTCACTGCGAGGACGTCGATCTCAATACCTTGGCCGCCGAATACGGCACTCCCCTCTACGTTTACTCCGCCGCCACCATCGTGGACCACTACCGCCGTCTGGACGCGGCGCTCAAGGGGGTCGATCACGAGGTGGCCTACGCGGTGAAGGCGAACTCGAACCTCTCCGTGCTCCGCCTGCTCGCCAACGAGGGCGCGGGCTTCGACATCGTTTCCGGCGGCGAGCTGTTCCGCGTGATCAAGGCGGGGGGCGATCCGGCGCACTGCACCTTTGCCGGCGTGGGCAAGACCCGCGACGAGATCGTCTACGCGCTCGAGCAGGGCATCTACTCGTTCAACGTCGAGAGCGAGGAGGAACTCCGTTACCTCAACCAGGTGGCGGCCGAACTCGGCATGACCGCCCCGGCCGCCGTGCGCGTGAACCCGAATGTGGACGCGAAAACCCACAAATACATCTCCACCGGCAAATCCGAGAACAAGTTTGGCGTCGATTTCGAAGCCATCGAGAGCCTCTACGAACGCGCCGCGCGCGAACTGCCAAACATCCGCCTGCGCGGACTCCAGATGCACATCGGCTCGCAGCTCACCTCCATCGCCCCATTCGTCGAGGCGGTGGAAAAGGTTGCTCCTCTCGCCGCGAAACTCAAGGAGCGCCACGGCATCGGGTTCTGGTCCATCGGCGGCGGCATCGGCATCATTTACAAGGAATGCCTCGCCTCCGGCTCCATCGACTGGTGGGAAAACCGGGCCGAGCGGGAGCGTCCGCTGACCATCGGACAATACGGCGCGGAAATCGTTCCCCGCTTGAAGGATCTCGGACTGAAAATCCTGCTGGAACCCGGACGTTTCATCGTCGGCAATGCCGGCGTGTTGCTCACCCGCTGCCTCTACGGGAAGAAGGGCTTCGCGAAAACCTTCAAGATCGTGGACGCCGGCATGAATGACCTCATCCGCCCCGCGCTGTATGAGGGCCATCACGAGATTGTTCCGCTGCACCAGCCGGCCGATGACTCGCGGGTGACCGTGGATGTCGTCGGGCCGATCTGTGAGAGCGGCGACTTCTTCTGCCAGAACCGCGAACTGCCGGACTTCCAGCCGGGCGACTGCATCGCGCTGATGTCCGCCGGAGCCTATGGTTTCGTCATGGCGTCAAACTACAACTCCCGTCCGCTGCCCGCCGAGATTCTCATCGAAGGAGGCACCGCCACCGTCATCCGCAAGCGGCAGACGCTGGATGATCTGATCGGGGGCGAACTCTGAGCGGGTGGAATCCCCGCCCGCCAGCACCCGCGCCGCGACCATCCGGCTTCACCTGCTGGTCGTGGTTTTCGCCTCCACCGCCATCCTGGGAAACCTCATCTCGCTCGGTGCGCCGGCGCTCGTGGTGTGGCGCACCGTTTTCGCCGCCATCGGCGGAGCCTTGCTCGTGGCCTGCGTGCTGAAACGCCCGCTGCTGCCGCCGCCCGGGGCCATGCCGCGCCTGCTCGCCATCGGTGCCATCGTCGGCTGCCATTGGATGGCCTTCTTCGGCGCGATCCGGCTATCCAACATCTCCATCTGCCTCGCGGGAATGGCGACCACCTCGTTCTTCACCGCCTTCACCGAGCCATGGCTGGAGAAACGCCGTGTCCGCCCCTTTGAGGTTCTGTTGGGACTGCTGGTGCTTTCCGGCATCATGCTCGTCGCCGGATTCGAACGCGGCAGACTCGCCGGGCTCGCCGCCGCGCTTCTCGGGGCCTTCCTCGCCGCCGTGTTTCCCGTCCTGAACCGCCGGCTTGTTAGAAACACCCCGGTCCATCCGCTCACGATGGTCGTGTGGGAAATGCTCGGCGCCTGCCTCGTCTGCCTCGCCACCCTGCCGCTGCTCAAAGGCGCGGGCTCCTACGCCTCGCTCCTATGCTGGCAGAAACTCGACTGGCTCTGGATCCTTCTTCTGGCACTGGTCTGCACCGTCTTCGCCCACGCCTATCACATTCACCTGCTGCGGCACATCAGCGCTTACGCCAGCAACCTCGCCATCAACTTCGAGCCCGTCTACGGCATTCTCGCCGCCGCCATCCTCTTTGGAGAACACCGCGAACTCCACCCCGGCTTCTTCGCCGGCACCGCCGCAATCCTTGCCGCCAACATCCTCCACCCGCTGATCCCACACTGGAAACGGCGACATCACAGCGGGTAAGCCACGGCCCGCGGCCGGGACTGGCGGAATTCGCGCCCCTCGTGTGAGGGACGACGATTGCTGTCACAGGTGCCGATGACGTAGCGCGGGTTTCAATCTCAGGAGGGTTTGATTCCCCGCCGCTTGCGGCGTAGCAGTCGGCAATG
>CAZKQK010000187.1:0-8449 GCA_964554865.1 uncultured Luteolibacter sp.
CCTACGTCTTCAAGAAGGGCGACAAGTCCGTGAAATCCGCCGAGGAACTCGTCGCCTACTACGCCAAGCTCCAGAAAAAGTATCCGATCATCTCCATCGAGGACGGCTGCGACGAAAACGACTGGGCCGGCTGGAAAATCCTCACCGACAAACTCGGTGCCAAGACCCAGCTCGTCGGAGACGACCTCTTCGTCACCAACACCCGGTTCCTCAAAAAAGGCATCGATACCGGCACCGCCAACTCCATCCTCGTCAAGGTCAACCAGATCGGCTCCCTCACCGAAACCTTCGACGCCGTCGAGATGGCACAGGAAAACTCCTACACCGCCGTGCTCTCCCACCGCTCCGGCGAGACCGAGGACTCCACCATCGCGGACATCGCCGTCGCCACCAACTGCGGCCAGATCAAGACCGGCTCCATGAGCCGCTCCGACAGGATCGCCAAATACAACCAGCTCCTCCGCATCGAGGAGGAACTGGGCGACGACGCCGTTTACGGCGTCCACAAGCTGAAGGTGCTCCGCTAACGGCCCCTTCATCCCCACCCCCACCAGCGGCGAATCCCACCCGGATCCGCCGCTTTTTCGCGACCACCCGGAGCCTCGCCCCCATCGCCGCAACTGACCAGGGCCGCCTGGGGAGCCGCGCCCTTACCGCCGTGGCAGCCGAAGGAACGAAAGTGAAATGCCGGCAAGCCCATGCCAATCCCGGCCAAGAGGCCGCCTCCCTCCCGCCAAACCACGATGTCAACCAGGTCATCTCTCTTCCGTCAGACCTGCCGGCGTCCGCCCGATATCCCCACGCGCTCTTCTGAAAACCCTTGAACGATCAGGTTTTTTGATCATTTTCCGAGCAAGGATCATCCTGCGGATATCGTCTGGTGACATCCTACGAATAAGACCTGTTCGCCAGAAAAATCATGAAACCCATGCGACTACTCACTACCGTGTTGCTAGCTTCTACGATAGTCGGTTGCGACCAGGTAGGAGGTGAGTCCGATCACAAGATTGCTTTCCCTGCATCAGCCAAGAACATTCAGAATAGGGGAAACTCCTCCTATACGGTTCTACCTGATCGAGGTATTGCGACCATATTGGATATAGATCGAAAGGATCTTGATGCTTTTTTAGCTCAACTCAAGATTACTGACCGTAGAAGACCCGCAAAAGACCAAGGCGATCCAACAGAAAATGGTTGGAATGTCTGGCCCCAAGACGCGAAAACCTTCGTGCCAGGCAACAAGGTCTATAGCGGATTTAAGAAGACCTGGAATGGCGACCCAGTGCCTGAAGAGATGCTCAGCTGCCAGTCAACGGCTGGAGACTGGTTGCATGTAGAGGTTTGGGGCCTCCCAGAGGGGAAGGTTTTACTGAAGGTATACACAGACTGGAACTGAGAACGCACCCCAACAACAATGAAGGCGAACAAGACGAGACACGGCAACCGCCACTAGCCGCCTTGTCGAAAACGTCACCCGTAGTATGAACCTCAACTCCCGTCTCAACGCTCGCCCTCATAGTGGCGGTGCGTGCTCTTCGACGTTGGGCAGAAATATAGAGCCATGAAATCCATCATCGTCATCGCGTGCATGCTACTGAGCGCCTCCATGTGCCCCGGCATCAGCTACGGTTACCCGCCGGAGATACGCCCATCGTTAAGTCTCAGAGAGGCCTGCGGCGTCGGAGAGAAGCTTTTGAGCAAGCTAGGAGTGGATAGCCGGTTCTACATTTACGATGTGTGGATCACTGGTGATGAGAAGGGATCAGGCAAGGGCGCCTGGCATTTGCGCTGTTGTAGTCCAGAGGGCGATGAGATTCAGATATCCATTCATTTTCCAGACGATTTTTGCTTTGTAAGGCCTGAACCGAAGGATGGGAACCCACAGAAGATGGATACCACGGAGAAAGGCTTCACACGGGATGGACAGATTTCAGAGAAGTGGATCGAGATGCAGCGGAATCGACCAAAGCCGAGACCTAAGGTCCACCCACCAAGGCAGGAGTCGGAGGCGAAACGCGATCCGAAAGAATAAGCCCAACAAGTCGTGACGCACCAACCGGCCATAAGCCTTTCAATTTCATTTCAACTTCACTTCAACCGCGCCGGTGGGCGCACATCAAACGTTGGGCAAATATGTCACACCGAAAATTGAGGGAAAGCCAATGGCGTGTTGTGATCGCTGGATTAGGGTTTCTCCTCGTGGCGGTTGCCTCCGTCCTCTTTCTAATCAACAGTCTGCCTGATTACGTGGAGAGCCCTACGGCGCGGCGTCTTTCGGTTTTGACTGACCGCGAAGTCGAAATGAATCTGGAGCCGCTCCATTTCCCGCCTTACCAGTTTCTGATTGGCGTGAAGGGAGTATCGGCTGAATGCCCCCCTTTCGAGGGGACAATTACAGTGTCCGGGCCGGACGGGAAGGAGACCGAGATTTCGATTGACTCTGTCAGTTCACAGGAGAGCAGCTGGCTAGACGATCATTCTGAGACAGGCTATATTTTGACTTGGGGTAAGGAGCCGAGCCTGACCGAGATATTGGTGCGTGGCCACCCCTACCGCGTTCGAGTTCGTTTAGAAGAACCTTTGCCCGATGGCTCTTCCTTGTGGTTTTCATCTATGCGCCACATTCCTATTCGCGGTAAGGAAGAAGCCCAACAAGGCGGCTCATACGACGGCGGGTAGCGCTCCAGTTTGAATTCGGGCTTCCCACCCCGCCGCGCATGGCCTGTACGTTCTTCCAAGATAATTAATCATGCCGACTGCGTATATCGAGACCACGATACCGAGCTACTACGCATCCCGACCCGCGCGTGATGTAGTGCAGATTGCCCGTCAGTCCGCAACCAGACAATGGTGGGATGGAGGCTACTCGGGGTTCGACCTCTTCACCTCTCAGGAAGTTTTGGATGAGGCAGGGCGAGGCGATCCCGAACAGGCATCGAAGCGTTTGGAGATGCTCGCTGAGATTCCCGTGCTGGAGTTCAATTCCGAAGTTGAAGATCTTGCGCGGGCGTTGATCGTTGCCGGGTTGGTTCCATCCAGCGTGGCTTCTGATGCTGTCCATATCGCGACCGCAAGTGTTCATGGTGTTGATTTTCTCGTAACTTGGAATTTCAAGCGCATTGTGAACCCCCACATTCGGCAGCGTCTACGGAAAGAAGTTGCTTTGTCCGGGTATGTTTTGCCTGTATTATGCACCCCAGAAGAACTTTTGAACGATGAAGATGATTGATATTCCTGAGAACGCGTTGGATCCGGTTATCTCCGAGGTTCGCGCCATCAAGCGTCAGATTGTCGCAGAACATGATGGCGATCTCGACTCATTTTTCGCCGCGATCCGCCAGCGGCAGGCCCGTAATCCTCGCCTTGTCACATCAACCGGGGGAGAACAAGCCGGTGGTGGACAACCGGCTACCCGCCCCGAGTCGAAATGACCCTCGTGGCTACAACCCTTTACCTTGTTGCGGCGCGGCGCTCCCGGTAGCCGGTGCCACACCTCGACGTTCGCTAGAAAAAGAATCCTTGCTCCGTGGCTCGTGCGTGCTACAATAGCACCATGAAAGACGCAGTTGTCCGAGCACGGGTTGAACTCCGCCTCAAGGAAGATGCGGAGAGCGTGTTTGAATGCCTCGGCATATCGACCACAGAAGCTATTCGGATGTTCCTCACCCAAGTGAAGATGCGTCGAGGATTACCATTCGCGGTGGAAATTCCAGCGGATTCGGACATTTTACTTCCGGCATCCTTGAGACAAGCGGCCCTTGACTCCTGCTACGATGATTAAGCCCGGTCAGGTCTATCGGGTGGATCTCGGGATCGGCGGCAAGGTGAGAATGGTGCTTGTTGTGTCGCGCGGGATTCAGCTTCTCCGAGAGCACTGGGTCTTTGCGTTCCGATCACGTCTGCATACCGTGGCTCACTTTACGAGGTGGAGCTACCATCGAGGCCGTTTCTCAGGATGAAGAGCTACGCGAATGTCCAGGGTTTGCAGGCGGTCCAACACCATGATTTGGAGGGGCCGATCGGAACATTTTACGGCAAGACCATGGATGAGATTCGACATGCCCTGCGATACATCCTTGACCTCGACAGCGTACAAGACGCGACATGACAACCCCTACCAGCCGTTCAGTTTCGATGATTTCCCGCAACTACAACCCAACCCCCGTGACCGACGTGCGCCCCCGCTGGTAGGGGTGCACGCGCTTTCCGTGTGCGCCCGGACCCGGGCGCGGTGGCGGGCTTTTCCCGGGGGAGTTCCAAAGTGAGTCGAGATGTCCACTTGCCGGTTCGCCGGGGATTTTCTAAACAGCGGGCATGGAGACCCTATCGCTCCGCTGCAATCACTGCGGAGCGCCCCTGCAAGTGGGCGGTCAGACGCGTTTTGTCACCTGCCAGTTCTGCCATTGCCAGTTGGAGGTGAAGCGGACCGATTCCACCATCTTTACCGAGGAGATCCGCGAAATCGCGCAAACCACCCGTCGCATGTCCGGGCAGTTGGATGTCATCGAGTTGCAAAACGAGATCGAGCGGCTCGACCGCGAGTGGCTGGCGGCAAACCCGGTGTCCTTTGACAAACACGGACGGCCCATCTCCCAACCGGGCACTGTTGGTTCGGTATTCGGCATGCTTTTCGCCGTCTTTTTCGCTCTCGTCTGCTTCATCATGGCAGGCACGGCAGGTTCGATCGGTGGCGGCGGGTTTGCCATCGTTCCCATTGGGATGGGCATTTTCGCCATCGTCGCCGCCATTGCGGGCATGATGAAATCGACCACCCATCAGACCGCCCGCGAGGACTACGAGCGCAAACGCGGGGATCTCGTGGCCAGGCTGGAGTCGTTGCGATGAGGGGGCCTGGCCCGGGGATCGGCGTTTCCAGCCGGACCACACGGTCCACCCGCCCAGGGGCCGGATCAGGCGGTGGCGGATTTGCGGGCGCCGCGGGTCACCCGGATGCCGTAGCCGGTGATGACGGCGAAGCACAAGGCGGGCAGCAGGAAGGAGGCGCGCACGCTGGCCAGTTCCATGAAGCCGAGGTTGACGGGCGGCAGGTCAATGATGGCTCCCTGGAGCGGTGGCATCAGGCAGCCGCCGCCGATGGCGAGGATGAGACCGGCGGAGGCGATTTTCGCATCGTCGCCCAGCCCTTCGAGGGCGATGCCGTAGATGGTGGGGAACATGAGCGACATGCAGGCGGAGATGCCGATGAGGCAATAGAGGCCGGTGTAGCCCTGGATGAAGACCGTGCCGAGGGTGAGGATCAGTCCGCCGACGGCGAGGAAGGCGAGAAGGGCTCCGGGCTTCACATAGTGCAGCAGGAAGGTGCAGATGAAACGGCTGGAGACGAAGATGACCATGGCGACGATGTTACAGTTTTGCGCGGTGGATTTGGCCAGTCCGAGTTCGGATTCGGCGTATTGGATGATGAAGGTCCAGCACATGATCTGCGCGCCGACGTAGAAGGTCTGGGCGACGACGCCCCACAGGTAGTGTCCGTTGCGGATGAGGCGGCCGAGGGTGGCTCCGAAGTGCAACCGGTTGTCGCCCTCCTGGCTGATGTCATGTGGCAGTTTCCATGCGAAAAGCGCGAGCACCAGAATGAGGAGGACGCCCATGATGGCGTAGGGGCCGACAACGGTATCGAGATCGGATTTCTGGATTTGCGTGAAGGCCGTGGCGGATTCGCCGGGGTAGGATCCGAGGGCGGAGGAGGGGATGTCCCTGAGTTTCGCAACGGCGGTTTCCAAGGCGGTGCGGATTTCACCGATCCCCGGGGTGATGGCGGTGGTGTCGGCGGAATTGCCATCATACAACGCTTGCAGGGAAGTCTCCGCGGCCACTGCCGCGGGTGCCGCGGCGGAGAGGGCGGAGACCGCATCCGTGAATCCCGGGGCGCTTGAGAGGACGGGCAGCTCCCTGCCGAGCATCCGTGCGAGTTCAAGCCCCGCCGCTCCGCCGAAGACATCGTCGCGCCGTGTTTCAGCGGCGGTGGGTTGTTTTTTCTCGCGCAACTGGAGGACCTCCGCCACGGCTTGTGCGGCGGCGCGGAATTTGTCCGGCACCGGTTGTGAGGCGAGGGCTTCGGATATCTCGTCCGCTTCCGTGGTCCTGGGGGCGGAAAGCAGGGAAACGGATCTTGAAAGCGAAGCGGCTTTCTCCATCGCCTTTTTCCTGAGGCGCTTGCTGGTGGAAAAGTCGGCGGCCTTTGCCAGCGTCTCGATCTCCCTGGCGTCCTTGAGCGCGGCTTCCGCGACCTGGGTGTGAACCGGCGTGCCCTCCGAGGCGGCTTTCATCGCGCGTCTCGCGTTTTCCGAGGTGCCGTTGAGGTTGGTCAGGATCACCATGCTGGCGACGAACATGCCGATGATGGAGCCCATCGGGTTGAACGCCTGGGCGAGGTTGAGGCGGCGGGTGGCGGTGGACTCGTGGCCCATCGAGAGGATGTATGGGTTTGCCGTGGTTTCCAGGAAGGACAGCCCGCAGGTCATGATCAGATAGGCCAGCAGAAACGGCGCGAAGGCGAGTGAGCGGCCGGAGGGGATGAAAAGCAGGCAGCCGGCGGCGTAGAGCGCGAGCCCTAACAGAATGCCTTTCTTGTAGGAGAACTTCTTGATGAAGATCGCCGCCGGTATGGCCATCAGCGCGTAGCCGCCGTAGAAGGCCGACTGAACCAGCGAGCTTTCGAAGTTGGTGAGCAGCAGGATGTTCTTGAACGCCGCGACCATCGGGTTGGTGATGTCGTTGGCAAAGCCCCACAGCGGGAAGAGGATGGTGACGAGGATGAAGGGAAGCAGCATCGCGCCGGGCACGACGGGAGCGGTTTTTCTAGGAGCCGACATGGAGTTTTTTTGGATGGGTTTGGGCAAAATCCTGAAACTGGAGAGGGGTTTGCCAAGTGATGGGTGCTTTTGCAAGCACCAAGCTCACGGGTGGTTTTTCGGCAAATGCGACGGATTGGGAAACCCGGCGGTTCCCTGGATCGCATGGATAAAATTATCTCCTCTCCGCCGCGCGCAATCGGTGCTGGATGGCGCACGCGCATCCATGGATCATCCCGCCGATGCCCGCCGCCGCCTCAGGATTCTCGATGCCCGCCGAATGGATGCCGCAGGAAGCCGTGTGGCTTTCCTGGCCGGTGGACGATCCACGCCACTGGGGCGGGGCGAAACGCGATTCGATCCGGGGGAAGTTCGCGGAAATCGCCGCCGCCATCAGCCGCCACGAGACGGTGCGGATCAATGCCCCGGGGGCGGATCACGCCGCCATCGCCGCCGCGTGCAACCGCGCCAGGGCCGTGCCGGAGCGGGTGGAGCTTTTCGATCATCCGCACAACGACGTTTGGTGCCGCGATCATGGGCCGATCTTTGTGAAGCACCGGCAGACGGGTGAAACCGCCGTGGCCGACTGGGGGTTCAACGCGTGGGGCGGCAAGTTTCCGCCATGGGATCTTGATGATGCGATTCCGGCAAGGATCGCGGCGGCGCTGGGCAAACGGATCTTCTCCGGAGGCATGATCCTTGAGGGAGGGGCCATCGAGGTCAACGGCGAGGGGCAGCTTCTCACCACCGAGGCGGTGCTGCTGAACCCTAACAGGAATCCGGGCCTGTCGCGCGGCGATATCGAGAGGAAACTCCGCGATGGACTCGGCGTCACCGACATCCTCTGGCTGGAGCGCGGCATCGAGGGTGATGATACGGACGGCCACATCGACGATCTGGCGCGTTTCACGGACGCCCGCACCGTGCTTGCCTGCGTGGAGAGGGAGGTCTCCTCGCCTAACAGAAAGGTGCTTGCCGGCAATCTCTCGCGGCTCAGGTCCTTCTCCGGTCCGGACGGCCGTCCGCTGGAGGTGGTGGAAATCCCGCTGCCCGAGGCCTGCGAGGCGCCGGGTTGGAGGCTGCCGGTGCTGCCGGCCTCGTATGTGAATTTCCTGATCGTCAACGGCGGCGTGCTGGTTCCGGTTTTCCGTCAGCCAAGAAACGACGATCGCGCCTTGGGAATCATCCGCGAGATGTTTCCGGGACGCGAAGTCACGGGAATCGACTGCCTGGACCTCGTCGAGGAGGGCGGGACGCTGCATTGCATCTCCCAGCAGCAGCCGGCATGAGGTGTCGGGTGGCAGGGGCTCAGCGTTTGACGGCGGCGGGGAGGATGAGGCCTTCCCCGGTTTCCTGTTTGAGGCGGAGCTGGCCGCAGGCGGCGTCGATGTCGTGGCCTTTTTCGAGGCGCAGGGTGGCGGGGACGCCGGCGTTGGTGAGGAGGTCCCGGAAGGCGCGGCAGCGGTTGTCCGGCGGGCGGGTCCATTCGAGTCCGTCCACGGTGTTGTAGGGGATGAGGTTGACCTTGGCGCGAAGCCTGCGGGCGTGGCGGGCGAGGATGGCTGCTTGGTCGAGGGAATCGTTGACGCCCTGGATGAGGATGTATTCGAGGGTGAGTTTCTGGTTTTTACGGG
>CAZKQK010000188.1:0-8410 GCA_964554865.1 uncultured Luteolibacter sp.
CGATGGCGGTCTTGCCGACGCCGGGTTCGCCGATGAGCACCGGGTTGTTCTTGGTTCGGCGGGAGAGGACTTGCAGCACGCGGCGGATCTCATGGTCGCGGCCGATGACGGGATCGATCTTCCCGGCGCGGGCGCGGGCTGTTAGATCGGTGCCGTATTTTTCCAGCGTCTGGTATTTCCCCTCCGGATCCTCGTCGGTGACTTTCTGGGAGCCGCGGACGCCCTTGATCGCCTCGTTGGCCTTCTTCTCATCCAGTCCGGCCTCCTTGAGGAGCTTGCCGGCGGGCGAGTCGCCCTTGAGCGAGCCTAACAGGAAGTGCTCCACGCTGAGGTAGTCGTCGCCGAGCTTCCGGCGGGCCTCGTCGGCGGAGTCGAGGGTGGCGCGCAGGCCGACGGAGATCTGCGGCTGGGTGGTGGCCCCGTGGACGGACGGCTCGCGGCTGAGCGCGGCGGCGACGGAGGCCTTGAGCTTGGACACGTCCACGCCGGCCTTCTGGAGGATGGGCGCGGTGATGCCGCCTTCCTGCTGGAGCAGTGCGAGCAGGACGTGGGCGCTTTTCAACTCCGGATGCGCGGATTTCGAGGCGATGCTTTGCGCGGATTGCAATGCCTCCTGCATTTTCTGGGTGATGCGGTCGAGTCCCATGGTCGTTCGTTTTGATAGACGATAGAACGCGGTCCGCCCGCTTGCAACGGGGCGGATGCAAAAAAACGCGGAACCCGGGAATGGCGGGAATCAATCGATGATCCGCCGCATCGGGATCATGTGGGAGTGCTCGAATCCGTGTTTCTTGAAAAACTCCTGGGACTCGGCGCTCATCTTGTCCGTGAGCAGGGTGATGCGTTTGAAGTTCTTGCGTTTGGCGAAGTCCGCCACGTAGTCCACGAGCATGGCGCCGTATCCCTGTCCCCGGTGGTCGGGGTGGATGACCACGTCCTCCATCAGGATGACGAATCCGCCGCAGGCGGTGGAAATGGTGAAGAGCAGGTTCACCATGCCGAAGATGCGGTCCTTGTTTCGCACCACGAAAATGCGGCCGCGGTTCGGTTGTTCGAGGATCAGGCGAAGTCCCCTTTCCTGGAGCGCCTGATCCGGAGAGAAGTCCTCGGAGCGCGCCATGAGGTCCATCACCAGCGCGGTGAGAGCCGGCAAATCCTCAATGGTGGCGGGTTCGACGTGCGGGATGTCATCCATCAGTCCGGAGGGTTCGGGTTGGGTCGAGGATTTCATGGGCGATTGATGGCAGTTCTACGGCCAAGCGGCACGAATTTTCCCTGATGACGGTAATTTTCACGAATCCCCCGCAAGATCGGGCCGGTTGAGCAGGGTGCGGGCGAGGGCCTTTTCGCGTTTCCAGGCGGCGATTTTCCCGTGATGCCCGGAGAGCAGCACCTCGGGCACCGCCATTCCGCGGAATTCGACGGGGCGGGTGTAGGCCGGAGCTTCGAGTAATCCGGGATCGGAAAACGATTCGTCCTCCGGCGACCGGTCGTCCCCCAAGGCCCCCGGCAGCAGGCGGATCACCGCATCGCAAAGCACGGCGGCGGCGATCGCGCCGTTGGTCAGGACGTAGTCGCCGATTGAAATCTCGTCGTCGACCAGCGCCTCGACAACGCGATGGTCCACACCTTCGTAGTGGCCGCAAAGGATGAGCAGATGACTTTCGGAGGCGAATTCGCGGGCGAGTGCCTGTTTAAACGGACGGCCCTGGGGAGTCATGAGAATCACCCGGGTTTCCTCACGGCGCAGCGCCTCCACGGCGGCGAAGACGGGCTCGGGCTTGAGCAGCATGCCCGGTCCGCCACCACAAGGGGTGTCGTCCACCCGCCGGTGTTTGTCTTCGGACCAATCGCGGAGCTGATGGCCCGCGATTTCGACGACTCCGGCGTTGCGGGCGCGTTGGATGACCGAATCGCCAAGCGGTGCGAGTGCCACTTCGGGGAACAGGGTGACGATGTCGATGCGCACGGCCGGAAGATACCGGGCACGGTCACGCTGCCAATGCGGATCTTCACGATTGATGTCTTGGCGGGGAGGGGAAAATCGGCTATGTCTCCAGCATGCGCGCCCGTTTCCTCACCCTCGCCGCCGTTTTGCCGATGCTTGTCGCCGCCACGGCCCACGCCCAGAAACCGGTGCCGCCACCGTCCGCGGCACGGCTGCCGATGGGCGTGGTGTTTCAAGGGGAGTCGAAGTTCCACGCCATCGTCGCCAAGGCGGAGCGGGAGAACTGGCGCAAACTGCCAATCGGCGAACGCACGATCCGGGTGGCGCGCGAGATGGTCGGCACACCTTATGTCAACTACACGCTGGAGGTTCACGACCGGATCGAGTCGCCGGTGGTGAACTTCAGGGGCATGGATTGCTGGACCTACTATGAGAACGCCCTGGCGATCGCCCGGATGCTGCGCCACAAACCCGGACCCTACAAACCGGCCGACATGCTCCACATGGTCGAAGTCGAGCGCTATCGCAACGGCGTCTGCACCGGCAATTACCTCAGCCGCATGCACCATCTTGAAGAAGTGTTTCACGACAACCAGCGGCGCGGCTACGCGGTGAACATCACACCGAAACTGCCCGGAGCGGTCCGGCTCCAGCGCGAGATCCGCGAGATGACCGTGCAGTGGAAAAGCTACCGCTATCTGCGCTCCAATCCGGCGCTCATCGAGCCGATGGGGAAAATCGAGGCCCAGGTTTCCAAACTCCCGGTTTATCACATTCCGAAGTCCAAGGTGCGCGCGGCGGAGAATTACCTCCAGAACGGAGACATCTGCGCCATCACCACCAACTGGCACAGCGGCTACACCTCGCACGTCGGACTGATTGTGCGGCTCAACAACCGCGCCTACTTCACCCACGCCACATCCGATCGTTCGAAGGGCCGCATGACCATCATCGACAAACCGATCACCGACTACCTCAACGGCTCGTCAAAACACGCGGGCATCGTCGTTTGCAGGCCGCTCGACGTCCTGCCCTCTCCGCTCTGGCAGAAGGCCGTGGCCGGACGATGAGGGACATGCCCCACCGTTTCTAACCAGGGATTTTCCCCTCGGCCAGGCTCTCGGCGATCGATTTGATCACCTCGCCGGATTCCTTCTCGACCAGCGGACGCTCCAGCATGTCCTCGTAGATCTCGATGTAGCGGCGGGCCACCTCCTTGTGACTGAATTCCCTGGCGCTCTCGCGCATGACGCGCTGAAGCTCGCGCTCGCGAACCTCCACCGGCAGCGCGTGGAATTCCATCGCCCGGTCGATCGCCCAGCGGAAACCCTCCGGACCATAGTAGTCGAAACGGAAACCATTGCCCCTGGACTTCGCCACATCCAGCGGATGCACCGTGTCGTATAACCCGCCCGTCGAATGAACCACCGGCAGCGAGCCATAAAGCGGCGCGGTCATCTGCGGCAGGCCGCAGGGCTCGAACAGCGATGGCATCAGCATGAAATCGGATGCGGCATAGGCCAGACGCGACAGCCGCTCGTCGAAGTCCACCACCGAGACCCGCTCGTGAAGATCGAACCGGGCGACGATTTTCTCGATCCACTGCTGATGCGGACCATTGGCCACCACCACGACTTGCAGACACTCCTTCCAATAATCGGAAACCATCTGGTGAAGGATTTCCGTAAGCAGCTGCGGTCCCTTCTGCACCGGATCCAGCCGGGACGGCCAGAAGAAGACCGGCGCGTCCGGGTTGACCTTGAGTTGTAGCTCGCGCTGGAGCACCTCCTTGTTCGCGGCCTTGCCAACCATGACGTCCTCCGGTTTGAACCGGCGGACGATGTATTCGTCATCCGCCGCGTTGCAGGTGGGGTCCGGCGCATTGAGGATGCCCGCCGAACAGCCGGCGTGATACTTGTTTCTCAGTTCCGAGCGCACCGAATCCGGCACCACGTCATGCCAGCCCTCGACGATCTCCCAGAGAAACCTCGGGCTGACCGTGTTGATATAGTGCGCCGCAAAAATCCCCGATGTCAGGAGATCCACCGGCACATGGGACCGCGCGTGATAGTAATCCGCCGGATGCCCGCAGAAATACAGGTTCATCCAGAACTCCGCCGCGTCGATTCCGCATTCCTCGACTTGCGCGAGCGACACCTGGCGGGTGTGAATGTTGTGAACCGTGAACAGGCTCTTGATCCCGCGCCTGCGCGCCATGCCCGGGATGAGCGCCGTCATCCAGTCGTTGCAATGGACCAGATCCGGGCGCACATACGGAATGATGTGGTTGATCACCTCCCGCTGGAACACCAGCGCGATCCGCATGGCCTCCTCGTTGTGGTTCGAGTAAACCTGGTCCCGGTAATAGAAAATCCGGTCCTCCGCGAGATGGATGTGGGTGTCCGGCAGCACCTCGTGATACTTGCGCAACTCCTTGTCGTGCAGGTTGAACACATCTCCCTGGAACATGCGGCGGTAGTTTGGCAGCGCCACGTGCACGTCCGCGCCGAGTTCGAACAGCGCTGACACCAGCGAGGCGGACACATCCGCCATGCCGCCCGCCTTCGCGGACATCCTTTGGGTCATGTTTCCCATGCCTTGCGGCAGGTAAGTGATTTCCGGAGTGACGATCAGGATCCTGGGCTTGGCTGGCATCTTTTTGGCTGTCATCGCATGTCTGCACGCAGGGTGCCGGGTTCCGGAAATTCTTGCCACCCGAAAAGGGAAGGAAAAGCAGATTTGTCCGAAAACCTCTGGACCCCGGAGCAAATCCGCCGATTTTCCATGTGGACGCCGCCCGATCATGTTCCGGACACATCCGGATCCTCCCCCCGGTGGCGCTCCATCCGACTTCTCGGAATGAACGAGGGAGGCTCCATCAAGACTTGCGGCGGCCACCGGGAATTCCGGGAGGTTCTGCAGGACCGCATCGTCCGCACCCGCATCAACGAGTATCTCGGGGACGTGACCGCGAAGCGGACCACTTGCGAGTTTCTCGGTCGCCTCAACCCTTTCAACCCCTCGCGGTTCGAAAGACGCCCGGCGGCGAGCCTTGGCGAACTGCTTGACGACGAGTGCGAACTGGCCCGCTCACTCGGGGACCGCCGCTACCTGCTGGTCCATTTGGACGTCGAGTACGTCAATTTCGATGATCCCGCGGCGGCCTACACCGACGCTCCCCGCATCTTTGCCCTTCAGGAGCCGCTGGTGTCCGTGATCGAGGCGCGTCTGGTGTCGCTTGGCATCCGGCATCTCCACGTCGTGACCGGCCAAGGCCACCATTTCGTCTGGAAAATCCGCAAGCAGTCCCAAATCGCCCGAGCCATCACCGGATTGGGCATCGTCAACACACCGGATCTCGAACCCGGTCCCGATCCTCTCTTCACCCACACCGCCCTGCTGATGGAGCACCTCGCCCATCTGCTCAAGGCGGAGGCCGGCCTGGTTTGCGACATCCCGGTGGAGATCACCGCGCGGCATGTGGGCATCGGAAAAAACGGAGCCCGCGAGATGCTGTCCATCGATATCTCGGAATACGGCGATCCCCTGCAAAGCCGGATGATCCGCATTCCCTTCACCGTTTACCGCAAGCCCTGGGTCTCCGGACTGATCGATCACCTGAGAATCGCCGGAGAGGTTCCCGAATTCTTCACCCTGCCTCTTCATGAAATGAGCGTGGCCGATCTCATCGCCCGCCGCCATGATCCTTCCACCATTCTCGATCTCGCCCGGCGCGCCGCCGTGCGCATCCCGCTTGAGGAAAAGGGCACCGCACGCCTGCTGGAATCCTACCTCGCCTCGCCGCTCGCCACATTCCACCGGCACTTCTACTCCCGCGGCCACCCGTTTCCCTCCGGACGTCATCAGGTCGCCATCGACTCCACCATCCGCCGCCTGCCGCCCTGCGCGCGCCATGTCATCGATTTCCCGAATGACCACCTCCTCAAACCATCCGGCATCCAACTCGTCACCCGCTGCCTGCTCGCAAGAGGCTGGCACCCGCGGCACATCGCGGCGCTCATCGCCGCCAGACTGCTCGATCCCGCCCACGGCTTGGAAAACCAGTGGGAGGAATACGATCCGGTGATGCGCGCCGAATTCTACGTCCGCCTCTTCGCCGGTGAAATCGCCTGCCACACCGAAAGCGGTGTGGACTTCAACTGCGTCTCCCAACAGGAGAAAGGCTTCTGCTGGAACGCGCGGGACTGCAATCTCGCCCCACTCCACGCGCGGCTCTACCGCGCCCACTCCCAAACTCCCCCATAGCCATGAGCGACTGGCCCTGCGGCATCTCCACCGGATGCTTCTACAAAACCGACATCCTCGAAGCCCTTCCGGTCGTCCGTGACGGCGGCTTCAACATGGTCGAGGTCTGCTCGTTTCCCGCCCACCTCGATTACCACGACCCGGCCCACGTCGCCAAGGCTGCGGTCCTGATGAACCGTCTTGGCATGGAGGCGCATTCCTTCCACGCGCCTTTCGCCCATCACATCGACATCTCATCCCTCGATCCCTCCCAGCGCGCCGCATCGGTGCGCGAGGTCTTCGCCGCTTGCAATGCCGCCCACGCACTCGGTGCCCGCTGCCTTGTTCTCCACCCGGGCCCGGAGAAAGAGGGAAAACCCAAACCCGAGGAATGGTACCACCGCATGGTTTGCGCCACCGCCTCGCTCAACGAGGTGGCCCGCCACTGCCGTGACCTCGGCATCATGCTGCTGCTCGAAAACATGCTCCCCCACCTCATGTTCGGCCACACCAGCGACATGCTCTACCTCCTCGGCGCGATCCGCGAAACCAACGTCGGCACCTGCCTCGACACCGGACACGCCTTCCTCTCCGGAGACATCCGCACCGTCGTCCACAAACTCTCCGGCCACCTGCGCATGCTCCATGCCAACGACAACCTCGGCGACCGCGACAACCACCTCCCGCCCGGCGAGGGAGCCATCGACTGGACATCCCTCATCCGCCAACTCCGCCAATGGCGCTTCCATGGAACCATCATCCTCGAACTCGCCGACAGCGGCGAATCCCCCGCCCGAATCATGGAACACGCCCGCACCGCCAGATCCTACATCGGTGAAATCATCGCCCGCGTGGAAATCGGAGACCCCGGCCGAACCTCCTGAGTTTCCCGCCTCCCCCGCATTCCCCCCCTGGGAATCGGTGCCTTGGGCCATTCCGCTTGCCCTCGCGGGACCATTCCCTAGCATCCGGCGCCTGCCAAAGCCACGCCGCTGATGAACCGCATTTTTGTCGAAAAAAAGGCCGAGCACGCCTCCGAAGCCCGCCACCTCCTCCACCAGATCCGGGAATCACTCGACCTGCCCGCCCTCCACAGCCTCCGCGTGGTCCAGCGCTACGATATCGAGGGCCTCGGCACCGCGGAATTCCAAGAAGCCGCTTCAAACATCCTCTCCGAGCCGCAGGTCGATATCATCTCCACCGATCTGTCCCTCGCCCCCGGCGAAACCGCATTCGCCGTCGAGTATCTGCCCGGCCAGTTCGACCAGCGCGCCGACTCCGCCGCCCAGTGCATCCAGATCCTCACCGGCAAGGAGCGCCCCACCGTGCATTCCTCCAAGGTCCTTATCCTCCATGGCGATCTCACCGCCGATCAAATCGCCGCCATCAAGGGATATGTGATCAACGCCGTCGATTCCCACGAGATCCCCGTGGCGGCGGATTGCATCCGCCAAACCCCACACGCTCCCGAGGACGTCCCCATCCTCACCGGCTTCACTACCGCAGACCCCGCGTCCATCCGCTCCGGGTTCGGCCTCGCCATGTCCGCCGAAGACGTCGCCTTCTGCCAAGCCTACTTCCGCGACGAGGAGAAGCGCGACCCCAGCATCACCGAACTCAAGATGCTGGACACCTACTGGTCCGACCACTGCCGCCACACCACTTTCCTCACCCGCATCGAAGAAGCCGCCTTCGATGACCCCGCCGGCCCCGTCGCCCGCGCCTGGGAAACCTATCAGTTTGTTAGAAACAGCCTCGGCCGCGCCGACAAGCCGGTCACCCTCATGGACATCGCCCTCATCGGCATGCGGGAACTCCGCACCTCCGGAGAACTCGATAACCTTGAGGAGTCCGATGAAGTCAACGCCGCCTCCATCGTCGTCCCGGTCTCCATCCACGATCCGCAATCCACGATCCACGATCCCGAGCGCAACGAGGAATGGCTCGTCATGTTCAAAAACGAGACCCATAACCACCCCACCGAAATCGAACCCTTCGGCGGCGCGGCCACCTGTCTCGGCGGCTGCATTCGCGACCCGCTCTCCGGCCGTTCCTACGTCTATCAGGCCATGCGCGTCACCGGCGCCGGCGACCCTCTCACACCCTTTTCGGAAACCCTCCCCGGCAAGCTCCCACAGAAAAAAATCTGCCGGGTCGCCGCGCACGGCTACTCCTCCTACGGCAACCAGATCGGCCTCGCCACCGGCCAGGTCGCGG
>CAZKQK010000189.1:0-8384 GCA_964554865.1 uncultured Luteolibacter sp.
GGCGAAATGGGATCATGTTCATTGGACGATGCCACCCCACTATCTATTCAAGCAAGTTAACTGCTAGGAATTTGCTTTTGGCGGGTGGCCACTGAAACAGCCGTTGGGCGGACCGGAGGGAGGGAGAAAGGGGGTTGGCGTTGCGCTGGCCGCGTTCGGTATCGGCGTCCAGAATGTCGTTGGCGTTGAGCGGCACCCGGCCGCGGGCTTCCGGCGGCAGCGCCTTGATGATGGCTTGCGCCTCCGCCATGGCGTCCCTGATCCGGTTGCGCTCGCGTTCGGCGTCGCTCTGGTCAATCGTCAGGTTGCGCTTGGATTCCCGCAGCATCAGCACGGTGGACGCCAGACGGTCCCGCAACCGTTGGAAATACTCCGCCCGCTCGTCCGGCCCGCGCGTCATGCGCCTGGCAATGGCTTCCTCCAGGCGGAGGATTCCGCCCATGGACATGGCGTAGGAAAATTCCCCTTGCTGGAGGAATGCGGAGACTTGGCGATCCGTCAGTTTGCCTTCCTGACGGTATTGCCCGAGGATTTCGCCTCCTTGCTGGAGGAGGCGGTTTCTTGCCGCTTCATGGCCTCCTCCTTCGCTTTGCGGGTCATGTTGTCCATGATCTCCTGGGCGATTTTGTCCGCTTTCTCTTCCAAGAGTTTGCGTTTCTTGTCCTTCACTGGTGTAATCATGGTTCAGTAATGTTGTTTTGTCAATGAACCGGTGTTGCCCTTTACCCCGGCTGTTATCGATGATTCGGATGACAGCCTCTTCAGGCGCGTTGAGGATGTTCTGTTGTGCTCCGAGGTGGCCGTCCACGGCGACGGCGAGGGGGACGAGGCGGGAGTCCGCTTCGTCGAGGAAGCGGTCGATGACGCGGGGGAAGGCCTTTTCAAAAGGGGTGAAGACGTAGACGATGGCGGCTTCCCGCCCGTTTTCCCGCGCTTCGGAGATGCGTTTTTCAACGCTGCCCCTGCTCCCAAGGACGGTGTCGATGGCGAAGTCCTTGGAGGCTTTCTTGATGTCTCCGGCGGTGGTCTTGCCGCTGCCCGCTCCTCCCGCGAGGATCACGACGTCCTCGCCCTGGGCTCCGAAGAGGCCGGGCTTGGTGAGTTTGATTACCCGCCCGGAATCGGCGTCCTCGATCACCCGATGCTCGCCGCCCGCGATTTGAGAATAAGAGGCGGCTTCCGTGATCGGATCGGGATTCAGCGTGCGCCCGTTTTCCCCGGCCCATTGGGCCAATCCTTCACCAGTGAGGATGACGCGCCCATGTTTCCGGCGCTTTTCTCCATCTGCGAGCGCATTTCTTGCGCCGTCACGCGGGGCTTGGCCGGTGAGGTCTTCGAGGATTGCGGACGGATCGCGGAGGCGTTCATCGGGCGCAGCATCGCCCGCCTGGCGGCCGGAGTCAAGCGGGCGGATCAGGGAAGGTTGCGGGGCGGGACTGGAAAACAACGCGCCCTCCTCAAGCCCGGCAGCCTCCGCGAAGAGCGTGTCCCCACTCCCGAGAACCTGCCTGCCGAAGCGGCGGCCGCCGTCCAGAACCACGCTTTCCACGTCCGCGCCGAGGCTGTCCATGTTCACGGCGAGGACCCGCACGGGCACGCCGCCGACGATGAAGGTGGCGCCGACGCTCTCCGGGGTGAAGTCTTCGATGGCGATGGGGGCGCTCCGGTCGTTCTGCACGTTCGCCGCCCGGAACGCGCCGTCTTGCCGGTCCGCCGGCTGCGCCTTTGCCAGATCGGAAGCGATCTCCCCATCGGTCCACTCGCGGTTCGGATCGTCCGGCGAATCCCCGATTTGCCTCCCGTTGGAAATGGCGCGGAATTCGCGGTGGATCGCCTCGAACATCCCGCTGGAGGTGGTGACACCGGGGATCAGCCCATCGGCGATCTGGTCGGGCATCAGGCCCTTGCCGGCGGGGGCGGTGATCATGTCGATGATCTCGCGGATGACGGCGTTGTTGCCGCCTCCGGGATGGTCCCGTTTTAATCCGAAATCCAAAGTTCAATTCCGATTCGGCGATTGGGAACCACTGAAGGGATCGAATTCCTGAGGGTGAGCACGAACGCACCAAACGGTGTCGGTCGGAAATCATCAGTGACTCGGTGGTTCCCGGTTCATTCAGTGGTTTTTTGGCATGTCCTGCGGATGCAACTTCGGAATCCGGGTTTAAGGGATCCCCGTTTCACCTTGCCAGCCACCTTGGCCCGCAGTTATATCGTCCCGGCCCGATGCCTCACCAGATTCTCGCCAACCGCTTTCCAGTCGCTCATGCGTTTCATTTGGCGCAAGGATGCGCAAATTTCAAGCGAAGGTGTCAAATCGCGGTGGTCAACAAGGCATATGCTGAATCATTGACAATTGAAAATCAATTGCTTGCCGTCGTGGCGGAATGGCAGACGCCACGGACTTAAAATCCGTTGAGGGGCAACCCTCGTGGGGGTTCGAGTCCCCCCGGCGGCACGGTTCGGACCATGGGCGGATCGTGGTGCGAACATGTGAAGTTGGCCAGATCCGCTTTTGACACGGCGGGCGTCCTGCGTATTTTGCGCGCCGTTCACAGCAACCCACTCCCCATATGAGCGAATCGACCCAAGAAAAGCACGCGTTCCAGGCCGAGATCCGGCAACTCCTCGACCTGGTGGTCCACTCCCTCTACACCGACAAGGAGATTTTCCTCCGCGAACTCGTATCGAACGCCTCGGACGCGATGGAGAGGCTCCGCCACATTGAGGCCACGGAGAAGAACATCCACCAGCCGACGCTGCCGCTGGAGATCCACATCACCACCAACGAGGAGACCGGCACGCTGGGCATCGCCGATCACGGCATCGGCATGTCCCACGAGGAACTGGTGACAAACCTCGGTACCATCGCGCATTCGGGCACCAAGGCCTTTCTGAAGGCGGTCAAGGAAAACGGCGGATCGCCCCAGAACATGATCGGGCAGTTCGGCGTGGGTTTCTACTCCGCCTTCATGGTGGCGGACAAAGTGGCGGTGCATACCCGCTCCTGGCATGCCGACTCACCGCAACTCGTCTGGACGAGTGACGGGCAGTCCGGTTATGAAATCGAGGAAACCAGCGGTCTCGACCGCGGATCCAAGCTGGTCCTCACCCTCAAGGAGGATTGCAGGGAATACGCCACGGAAAGCCGGATCAAGCATCTCATCCGGACTTACTCGAACTTCGTCGGCTTCCCGATCCTGCTCAACGGCACCCGCGTGAACGAGGTGGAGGCGCTTTGGCTAAAGAACAAGTCCGAGGTTACGGACGAGCAATACAAGGCGTTCTATCAGTTCGCCTGCAAGGCTTGGGACGATCCATCCTACCGCCTGCATTTCAGCGCGGACGCGCCGCTCGCCATCAACGCCCTGCTCTTCGCCCCGACCGAGAATCCCGAGCGCATGGGCTTCACCAAGTCCGAGCCCGCCGTGGCGCTTTACAGCCGCAAGGTGCTCATCGATCCCTCGCCGAAGGACCTGCTGCCCGACTGGATGCGCTTCATGAAGGGCGTGGTGGACAGCGCGGACATCCCGCTCAACATCTCGCGCGAAACCATGCAGGACAGCGCGCTGATCCGGAAACTCGGCGGCGTGATCAGCAAGCGGGTGATCAGAATGTTTGAAAAGGAAGCCGAGGCCGATCCGGAGAAATACCGCGGGTTTTACAGGAAGTTCGACCGTTTCCTCAAGGAGGGCGTGGCCACCGACCATGCCAACCGCGAGGCGCTGGCCAAACTGCTGCGATTCGAGTCATCCCTCACCGATCCCGGCTCGGTCTGTGGTTTTGCCGACTACGTTTCCCGGATGAAGGAGGGACAGGATTCGATCTATTATCTCGTTGGTTCCGGCCGCGAGCAGATCGAGACAAGCCCTTATCTCGAAGCATTCAAATCGCGCGGGCTGGAGGTGATCCATTTCACCGACGCGGTGGACGAATACGTTGTGGATTCCCTGGGCGCCTTTGATGGCAAGAAACTCGTTTCCGTCCGTCACGGCGGCGTGGAGCTGGACGATCACGAAACATCCGGCGAGTCCCTCACGCCGGAGGAAACCGCCGCGCTCTGTGATTTCCTCAAAAACCACCTCGGCGACCGCGTCACCTCGGTGGCGGCGGGCAAGCGGCTGGTGGACAGCCCGGTCATCGCGCTGGTCCCGGCCGACGGGCTCAGCCCGCAAATGCGGCAGATGATGAAGGCGATGGACGAGAACTTCAAGGACGAGGTGAGGGTGGAACTGGAGGTCAACCCGCGCCACCCGCTGGTGCGGAAACTCTCCGCCGCCAAGGATGCCGATCCGGAGGTGGCGGCACTCGTTTCCGGACAACTCCTCGACAACGCCCTCATCGCCGCCGGCCTGCTGGAGGACGCGCGCGACACGGTCAGCCGCATGAACAAGCTGATGGAAAAGGCCATGGGGCGCTGAACCGTCAGGCCGGCGCTTCGCCTCCGGAGTGCCGGGCCGTGTTCCTCACCCGCTTTTCCCTGCTCAATTCTTGCTATCGGGTTTCCAAAGGGCTTGATTCAGGCTTAGGACTCACCAGCAGACGCCGCCATGACCTTCGCCGAACTCCAGGAACTTCACTCGTTGCCGTTTTTCGATCTCCTCAAGCGCGCCCACGAGGCGCACGAGAGGCATTGGCCGGACGGGAAAATCCAGCTTTGCACGCTGCTCTCGATCAAAACCGGCGGCTGCTCCGAGGATTGTTCGTATTGCGCCCAGGCCGCGCGTTACAAGACGGAGCTGGAAAGCCATGTGCTGATGGAGCGCGAGGAGGTGATGGAGCACGCCCGCGCCGCCAAGGGGGCCGGATCCACCCGTTTCTGCATGGGCGCGGCCTGGAAGGGTGTACGCGGCGGAACTCCCCGCTTCGAGCAGGTGCTGGACATCGTCCGCAATGTTTCCACGCTTGGCATGGAGGTCTGCGTGACCCTTGGCGAACTTGGCCCCGAAGAGGCGCGGCAACTCCGCGACGCCGGGGTGACCGCCTACAACCACAACCTGGACACCTCGCCGGAGCACTATCCGAACATCGTCACCACCCACACCTACGAGGACCGTTTGCGCACCATCCGCAATGTCCAGGACGCCGGCATTTCCGTCTGCTGCGGCGGCATTCTGGGCCTCAGCGAGACCATCGCCGACCGCCTGCGCCTGCTGGAGGTGATCTCGAATTTCAACCCCCAGCCGGAGAGTGTGCCGATCAATTCGCTCATGCCCATGCCCGGCACGCCGCTGGCGGAAAACCCGCAGGTCGATCCCTTCGATCTCGTCCGCATGATCGCCTGCGCGCGCATCGCCGTGCCCGATGCCAAGGTCCGCCTCTCGGCCGGACGCACCCGTTTGTCCGATGAAATCCAGGCGCTGTGCTTCTACGCCGGGGCGAACTCGATTTTCTACGGTGAGAAACTCCTCACCGCCGACAATCCCGGCATGGAAAAAGACCGCGCCCTGCTCGCCAAGCTCGGCCTGCAAGCGCTCGAGCCCAACCTCTCGCTCGCGGCCCCGGACATCGATCCGGACCTGCCGGCCAGCCCGGGTTTCGAGGATCGCGACTGCGTCCCGGCCGCCAAGACCTGCGCCAGCGCCGGTTGCTGTTGAGGCATGGGGGAGGGGCGTCCTTGCTGTCGCCCACGCCTAAAGCTCGATCGGAAACGCCCCAAGATTCTCCGGATGTGAAAACGTCCGCAATCCGGCCATTCGGATTGCCATGAGGAATGCGAACAAGAGCGTTCGGGAAAATGGCGGCGGCAAGGTCGCCACTCCGCGGGAGCGCGGAAAACCCGTTCTCGACAGCCGTGGGGGGGGCCACTACGTTGCCGCCCTTTCCCACAAACACCACAATGATCCGCAAACTCATCCCCGGCGCCCTGTTCGTCGGTCTTGCCGCCACCAGTTCCGCCCAGGCTCCGGCCGGCGACGCCCCGAAGTCCGAAGCCACCACGCCGCCCGTGGAGGTGCCGGCCCAGCCGAAACCCGATGCCGCCACGGTGAAGGCGGATTCGTCCTACGCGCTCGGTTTCCGCACCGGCAGCACCTTTTCCCAGCAGTTCGGCCGCTTCGGTGTTGGCGCGGACGACCTCCGGCAGGACACCTTCCTCAAGGGTTTCATGGACGCGCTCAAGGGCGGCAAGCCGGAGATGGAGGAGGAGAAACTCCAGGCTGCCATGCAGGCGCTCGGCGACATGTTGCAAAACCGCGAAAAGGAACTCGCCACCAAAAACCTCGAGAACGGCAAGAAGTTCCTTGAGGAAAACGGCAAGCGCGAGGGCGTGATCACCACCGAGAGCGGCATGCAGTATGAGATCGTCGAAAAGGGCGGCGATGAGAAATACGCCGCGCCCAAGGAAGGTGGGGAGGACGACAAGGAATTCCTCGTACACTACAAGGGCACGCTCATCGACGGCAAGCAGTTCGACGCCTCGCCGGAAGGTGAACCGGTGCCGATGACCCTGCAAGTGGTCGAAGGTTTCAAGGAAGCCCTCACCAACATGCCGGTTGGCGCGAAGTGGAAAATCTTCCTGCCGTCCGGACTCGCATACGGCGAGGAGCGCCGCTCCGCCGACATCGGGCCTAACAGCACGCTGATCTTCGATCTCCACCTCGTGAAGATCCGGGACGCGCCCGCTCCGCAGGGCGGCATGCCCTTCCCGCTGCCGCAGGGAGTTCCCGGCGGGCAGTGAGGCCACGCCCGATTTCGGATTAGAATGGCCGCCGGATGTGAGTCCGGCGGCTTTTTCCGGGCGATTTCTCCCGTTTTGCAAATTCATGGGATAAATCCGGCGCTTCCGGAGTTTTTCCCGGGATCATGGATAAGTCCGATTCACTGATGCCCTGCCACCCCCGGTCTTATCGCGACCGTCCGGCCGATGTTTGCGGAAAAACGTTATGACGGGAACCTTGAAATCTGCCAGAAAAGGAAACCGCCGGCGGCCCGCGGCTCCTGCGCGCGGGCCGTATCCCGGGCGGAACATTTTCCTAGAACCCCCGCCAAAATCCTCCATATTCCCCGCACATGAAAAAACTGACATCCCTCGCATTCGTCGCGGCCCTGGCTGCCGCATCCTTCTCCGTCCGCGCCGAAGAGGCCAGGGACGGCTGGCATTCGCTCTTCAACGGCAAGGACCTCACCGGCTGGAAAGTCAACGAGGAGAATCCTTCCGCCTTCGGTGTCAAGGACGGCGCGCTCCACATCAAGGGCGGACGTTCCCATATTTTCTACGCCGGAGACGTGAATGGCGCGAAGTTCAAAAACTTCGAGTTCAAGGCCCGGGTCATGACCAAGGCCAATGCCAACAGCGGCATCTACTTCGCCACCGAATATCAGAAGGACGGCTGGCCTTCCAAGGGCTACGAGTGCCAGGTGAACAACTCCTTCGACAAGGATCCGCGCCGCACCGGCAGCCTTTACGCCATCAAGGACGTGACGGAGAAAATCGTGCCGGATGACGTTTGGTTCGACTACCACATCAAGGTCGTGGACAAGACCATCACCATCAGCATCAACGGCAAGGTCGTAACCGAATATGCCGAGAAGGAAGGCGATTCCCGCCCGGGCGGCATGGAGAACCGCTGGATCAAGGACGGTGGCACCTTTGCCTTCCAGGCTCACGATCCGGGCTGCGAGGCGTTTTTCAAGGATATCATGGTCAAGCCGCTGCCCTGATTCCCTGCGGCACCGGCGCGGGTTTGCCGGAATGTCTCCGGGTGTCTTTTTCTTTCGGGAATTTGGCACCCCGCCGGTTTCCGGCGGGATAAGACCGGGGAGGTCCCACCCGCAGATGTCTGACACACCGTTCACCCGGGAACACCAGGAGCGGCTTTCCCGCGACATCTACAGCCTGGTTCCCCGCGAGGCCGATGCGAAGCATCCTTCGGGAAACCAGTCTGGCGCTCTTCCGCAAGGTCCATTGCCGCGACAACATCGGGGTGGGCCGGCACAAAACCGCGAGGCTCTCCGCCTCCGAACCGATCTTCTTCTTCTTCTTTGTCAACTTCGCCATCGGCGGCGTGAGCGGCTGGAAAAGGGACCTGTCCCGATACGGCGGCATGGCCGGCATGGATGTTGACTGCGTCCGGGTTAACGAAGGGCGTTGAGCGGGTTTTCGTTTTTATATGTCACGCTGCGAGCCCCGCGAAATGGGCGTCATGTGATGCAAGCGGCGAATGGTGCGGTTCGAGTGATGTGTGAAGAAATGATGGCAAATTGAACGGCCATGCGCTCTCCGGACAAATTTTACCGCAGGCCAATTTTTGCTTGCGGGTCCGGACGGCTTGAAATGGAATGCCTCCATCCATTCCAGTGGATGGGGAAGTAAGAAATCCTCGCAACTAGCGGTCGGCATCGGCCGCAACGATGCCGCCAAACCGACAATGGTCGGGGAGGCG
>CAZKQK010000190.1:0-8279 GCA_964554865.1 uncultured Luteolibacter sp.
CGAATTCAACGAATACGAGGAAGGCGACATCATCGAGTGCTACAAACTCGAAAAAATCGCGCAAACGCTCTGACCAAGGCGCCGGGCGATCGGTGAGCGGCGATCGGGAGGACTCCCGGACCCATGCTCTTCCACTGATCGCCGGTCACCGATCACTTTCACTTCTTCCGCACATGTCCCGCCGCACCGACCGAGTCAACGAGCTGCTCCGCCGCGAGATCGGCAATGTCATTCAGAAGGATTACGAATGGCATGGCAAACTCGTGACCGTCAGCGAGGTCGAGATCACCCAGGACCTCAAGGAGGGCCGCGTGTGGATCGGCGTGCTCGGCGGCGATGCCGCGCCGGTCATCGAGAAACTCAACCGGGACCACGGAGCCATCCAAGGCAAGGTGATGAGGCGGGTGGTGCTCAAGTCCACTCCGGTTCTCCGTTTCCGCCACGACGCTTCGGCCGTCCGGGGCGTCGAAATCGTCAATCTCCTCGAAGAGGTGGACAAGCTGCCAAAGGCGCCGGAAGTCCCCGGGGAGGAGAAGTGAATCGGAACGGCTTGCCCGAAAAACGGTTGCCAACCCCGCCGGGCATCCATTTCCAGGGATCGGCTCCCTTTGCGCCAGGAACGGTTCGCACCGCAAACGACAGCGAAGCGCCAATGATTGCCTGTCGATAATTGGCTGTCGGATTTTACCAATTCCGCGTTCCCTGCCCGGATATCCTCCGTCATCCGAAATTCCTGATCGGGCGTATGAAGTTTCTTCCGTAAAAGCGGGAAGCCGATTTCTCCCGCGATTCACCGTGCGCGATGGCGACACGCCTTTCCGCACCTCGCTGCTTGAAAAAGGCTCGCAACGACCGTGCGCCCAAGTCGCCAGGCTCCGCCGAAAACTTGGCGCGGACATGCCGTTTTACGCGCATCGGCGCCACCAACGGCGGCAATCCCCAATATTTTGTTGCATAAATGTGCATATCGTCGAGCATTCTTGCCGACGAGCGCCGCAACCCATGCCCGGCCTTGGAGTCCCCCGCACGCGGGGTGATGCTTGCCGAACGACCCGAAACCCTACCCGATCAATGAAATACCCTCTGCTATCCACCCTCTTGTGCGCCTTGGCCTGCCTGGTTCCCGGCGCGGCCCGGGCGGCAACCTTCAGCGTGCCCGGCTTCGTGCAGGAGACCATCCACCAGGGCAACGGCATGATCTCGATGCGCTTCGACTTCGCGGGGCGCCTGTGGGTATGCGAAAAACAGGGCCGAGTGCTGGTTTTCACGCCGACCTCGCCCACAACCTTCGGGCCGCCGGTCGTCTTCGCGGACCTGGTTTCCCAAGTGAACACGAATGCGGAGAGCGGCATGACCGGCTTGACGCTCGATCCCGACTTCGCGAACAACCGCTACCTTTACGTGCTCTTCGCCACCGCCAACGACCAGCGGATCGTCCGGCTCACCTCGAACGAGGCTTTCAACGGCGTGGTCCCCGGTTCCGAAACCATCCTCCTCAGCGGACTGCCAAACACGATCGGTGTCCACAAGGCCGGTGACATCGATTTCCATCCGCACGACCCGCACAACCTCTACGTGATGCTCGGCGACGACGGAAACCGCTACACCGTCGGCGACCTCGATCTCTACCACGGGAAAATCCTCAAGATCAGCGCATCGGACGGCAAGGGGCTGGCGACAAATCCCTACTACGCCGGTGATGTGAACGCCGTGCGCGCGCGGATCTGGTCCGCGCGCTACCGCAATCCCTTCCGCTTCACCTTCGATCCCGCCGCACCGATTCCCGATGTGCTCTACATCTCGGAAAACGGCGATGGCACCGACCGCATCGCCCGCATCGAGAAGGGCGCGGACGGCGGCTGGACGGATCAGTACACCAGCAATTCCGCCGACGGCAAACGCATCGTTCTCCAAACCTCCTCGCCCTCGAAGACCGGGATCGCGATCATCCGCAGCGGACCGCTTTCGGTTGGTGGCGCACCCACACTCTACAACGCCCTTTACAGCAGCGAAGTGCGGCGCTGGACGCTCACCGGCGCGGGCCTCGACACCCTCACGCCGGTTCCCGCGGATAGCGGCGGCCCGTTCGCATCGGACTTCGGCCACAATATCGCGAGTTTCACCACAGGGCCGGACGGCGCGCTCTACTACACGTCCAGCGGTCAGGGACCGTCCACAGGGACCGGCAACCGGCTCGCGCGGATCCGTTTCGTCGGCGGCACCCAGCCGGTCGCGGCCTTCGGCGCCACTCCGGCAAGCGGCCATTCCCCGCTGGAAGTCGGCTTTACCGACAGCTCCACCGCGCCGGACAGCAACATCGCCTCGTGGAGTTGGAGTTTCGGCGATGGCAACACCTCGACAGCGCAACATCCGGTCCACACCTACGCCGCGCCCGGTGTTTACGATGTCTCTTTGAGAATAACGAATGCCCAGGGCCTGGAGGATACGGAAACGGCAACCGTCACCGCTTATCACGCCACCACCATCACCCTCACCGGTCAGGTCGCCGATGCCCGCACGCTTCCGGCCGGTGGTCTCGCCTCACCGACCGAACTCCGTTTCTATCAGAAAAACGGTCTCACCCCGCTGGCCGTCTCCGGCGGCACCGGTGCGGACGGAAACGTGCTCGCCATCGCGGCGGGCGGCGAAATCAATGTGACCTTCTCGGCGCAAATCACCGGCGACGCAATGGTCGTCTCTGCGGGCGAGGCCGCTGCGGACGGCGTGGAACCCGCGTTCGTCGGTGTCGCGCTTTCCACCACCGCCACCAACCAGACCGCCGAGGCCGCTTTCCATCTTTCCGACACGATGCTGCGTGGTCGCGCGCTCGATACGCTCGGAGCGCCCGCCCGGGTGGACCTCGGCATTTCGCGGGCCACCGCCGGGAACCACTACGACTTCGGTGGCGGCCGGGATTTCCTCCCCGGATCCGGCATCCCGGCGAGCGGCGCGCAGCACCGCGTCGTCCCCGATGTGCTCGGCTACTATCACGTCCCGGTCCGCAGCGGCGCCGGCGACGCGACCTTCCATTTCGACACCAGCGCGGACACGCTGAGCGCCAGCCACGGCAAGGTGAAAACCTCCGTCGCCGTGGGCAGCGCGGAATCCGTGGTGAAAAACCTGACCATCGGCCTCTATCACGGCGGGCTGAACGAGGCGGATCTCTCCGGCATCGCCGTCACCCCGGACGTGGACTTTGAAACCCAGATCGAGCCGATCCTCGTCAACCTTTGCTCCGCCTGCCACAACGACATCGCGACCAACAGCTTCGGCCTCGATCTTCAGGCCGGCGCCATCTACAGCGGGTTGGTGGACAAGGAAAGCGGCCAGGCTCCGGGCGTGATGCTCGTCCAGTCCGGCTCCGCCGCGCGCAGTTATCTGATGGAGAAACTCAGTGCCTCTCCGCCACAGGTGGGCACCTCCATGCGCCCGGGCGATCCCATGGCCCTCTCCCAGCAGGCTCTCATCCGCGACTGGATCAACCAACTCACGCCGCCCGATCCCGACGCACCGCCGGAAATCGACAGCGCGCTCGCCAAGGCCGCCGTCGTCGGCACGCCCTTCACCTATCAGATCACCGCGATCAACCTTCCCGTCAGCTTCGGTGCGACGAATCTGCCCGCCGGCCTCACGCTCAATCCGGCTACCGGCGTGATCTCGGGCACCCCCACCGCGGCGGGCACGGTCGAAAGCCCCATCACCGCGACGAACGACAACGGCACCGGATCGGCAACGCTCGTCTTCACCATCACGGTCGGACCGCCGCCGGCGATCAACAGCCCGCTCGCCGTCAGCGGCGCGGTGAATGTCGCGTTTTCCTACACCATCGCCGCCGCGAACAACCCGGTCAGCTTCACCGCCACCGGCCTCCCCTCCGGCTTTTCCCTCAATCCGGCCACCGGGGTGATCTCCGGCACACCCACCGGGACAGGAACAAGCACGGTCACCATCACCGCGACGAATGCCAACGGGACCGACACCGAAACGCTCCGGCTTTCGTTCGTCGCCAACCTCTCGGTCGGCCGGACGACCGCGGCATCCAGCAGCATCAACGGCGCGAGCACCGGGGCCGCGGCCGTGGATCTCGACTTCAACGGCAGCCGCTGGGAATCCGTCCACGGCGTCGATCCCCAGTGGATGTCGATCGACCTCGGCGAGGCGAAGGAGATCCGCAAGATCGTGCTCAAATGGGAGGGAGCCGGCGGCAAGGACTACAAGCTCCAGGTTTCCGACAACGCGGACGGACCTTGGACCGACATGGTCACCGTAACCGGCAACACGACCACCGGCACGAACCTCGTCTACGACAACCTCGATTTCGCCGGCCGCTTCGTCCGGATGTACGGCACGGCCCGTACTTCGCAATACGGTTACTCGCTCTACAACTTCGAGGTCTGGGGCATGGACCTGGATGAAAGCGCGCTGCCGCCGGTCATCACCAGCGGGCTTGCCGCGGGCGGCATGGTCAACACCGCGTTCAGTTACCAGATCGTCGCCACCCGATACCCGGCCAGCTATGGCGCGACCGGTCTGCCCGCCGGACTGGCGATCGACACGGCCACCGGCGAGATCCACGGCTCGCCCGAAGCTGCGGGAACCAGCAACATCGGCATCTCCGCGACGAATGCCGGCGGCTCCGCGAACGCAACCCTGGTCCTCACGGTGACCACCGGTCCGCTGCCGGAGATCACCAGCGCGCTCACGGCGAACGGCACGCTCGGCGTTCCCTTCAGCCATGCCATCACGGCGACTCACACGCCCACCGGCTTCACCGCTCCCGGTTTGCCCTCCGGTCTCGCCCTGAATCCGTCCACCGGCGTGATTTCCGGCACTCCCTCGGCGGTCTTTTCGGGGAATATCACGATTTCCGCGACCAATGCCCACGGCACCGGCACGGCGACTCTCGCGCTCGTCATCGCCCCGGACATCGTGAACCTATCCGTTGGCCGGCCGACATCAACCTCAAGCCACACCACCGCCAGCAGAACCGGTGCCGCGGCCGTGGACCTCGATTTCAACGGCACCCGCTGGGAATCCGTCCATGGAGTCGATCCTCAGTGGATGTGGGTCGATTTGGGTGCGCCGAAGTCGATCCGCAGGGTCGTGCTGAAATGGGAGTTCGCGGGCGGCAGGAACTACAAGCTGCAGGTGGCCGACTCCTCCGACGGCCCTTGGACCGACATGGTGACGGTGACCAACAACACCACCACCGGCACGGACCTCGTTTATGACAACCTCGATTTCACCGGCCGCTATGTCCGGATGCACGGCACCACCCGCACCACGGGCTATGGTTACTCGCTCTATAACTTCGAGGTATGGGGCGGCGACCCGCCTCCCGTGATGCCGTTCGAAACCTGGCGCCAGCAGCAGTTCGGCGAACTTGCCGGAGATCCCAAGGCGCAGCCCCAAGCGGACTTCGACAACGACGGCACCCCGAACATCCTTGAATTCGTCCTTGGCACGGATCCCAAGAACCCTGACACCGATCCCGGCTACTCCTCCACCATCGGAGAGGGCGATCGCCTGGAGTTCTCCTTCACCCGCCCGCTGCAAATGGCGGGGATCAGGATCACCATCAGCGCTTCGGATAACCTCAATGCGGAGAGCTGGGTGGTCCTCGCCACCAGGACCGGCGACGCCGCATGGACCACCGCCCCCGGCGCCGCCGTGGACGATCCCGGCACAGGGCCGGTGACCGTCACCGATTCCAAGGTCGTTCCCGGCGACCCGCCCCGCCGTTTCCTGCGGCTTGGCGCGGAACTCGCTCCCTGAAGCCCGGATCGCAAGGGAGGCGTTTTTGTCGATCCGGTGCAATGCGGGGTTGCGGACCGGATTTCACCTGATAGCATTCGGGAAACGCCTCCTTGCATGTTTTATCGCATTTTCCTACGAGGGCTTCACTGCCTTGCATGGCTGATTCCGGCAACAGGACCTATTCGTGCGGATGAGGCCGCATACACCGAGCCCCGCGGGATCCACACGGTGAAGGTGGCCGGAGCCGTGGCCGGGATTCCCGCCCGCACCTATGCCGGCATTCAGTTGCTTCCCAACACGCGGTTTGGTGGCGCCGCCGAAACGGCAAGCGGGAACGCGGTGTCGTTCGCCGGCATATTCTCACACCTGGACATGGAAACGCCTGGCCGAATCTCGTATTTGCATGTGCTGGACGGCACCGGCGCGGGCTTCGTGACCGATATCACGCAATATCGCGCCACGGACATTGTTTGCGCGGAAAACCTGGAGCCGTGGCTCCAGCCCGGCGCGTTGGTGAGGGTGCGCCCGCATTCGCGCCTGGCGGACATCATGGGGGCGGACAATCCCTTCGGCCTCGCCGCGGGTGTGGACGCCTTGTCGGCGGACAACGTCGTTGTTTGGGATCCGGTGACGCAGGGCGAAAAGGTTTACTATTTCCAATCAGGCCGCGGGCGCTGGGAGGAAAAGGATGTGGTGGCGGATGCCGCTGGTACGCCTTTCCGGTTTCCTTATGGTTTCTACATCGTGAGACGCTCGGCGGGCACCTTGCGGATCGCGCTTTCCGGGGAAATCAGTTCCTTTCCGGTGCTCCTGCCGGCACACGCGGGCGCGAATGTATTCTCGCTGCCTGTCAATCTGTCAGGATCGCTGGAGGCGCTGGTGAACGCGGGCTGCCCGCATGCGGCGATCTCCGGTGCGAATGCCGCGGCGGCGGACATCCTGACTTTTGAGGAACCCTCCACCGGCAACCAACGGGGACCGTTCTATCATCTCTCGCGGCCCGGCGAAAGCGGCTGGCGCGAGGTCGGCGTGGACGGCAGCCAGGCGGCCATCGAACCGCTCGATTTCCTCTCCACCCTGATCCTGCGGCGACAGGGAAATGCCGGCCGCGTGCTCGTGCGGGCCAGCCTCGAGCCGCCGCCGGTGCCGCGCCCGCCGCTGCCTCCGGATCCCGAACCGGGTGAGATCCCGCTGACTGGCGAACTTCCGGCATTATTTCCTCCAGGCATCTCTGCCGAAGTCCAGATCAGCACCGACCTCCAAACGTGGGAACCGCATGCCAATGTGACAGTCCAGAACGGCAAGGTGACTTTTGATCTCCCTTCGGGTCAACGCCGGGCCTTCTATCGGCTCAAGATTTCCATTCCCGGATTTTGATCCCCACCTCCTCCGCAAATGCTCCCGCAACTCCGCCCCATCATGGCCATCCTGCCGACCTGCGGTTCCTTGATCGCCGGCACGGTCGTGCTCACCACCGTGCCGGACGAGCAACGCGCGCTCGATCCTCTCGTCAGCCTCGCCGGAGTCCCGCTGCCCGCAGGCACCGTGATCCGCTTGGGAGCCTTCCCGGGAATGGGCGATGACCAATTGCTCGATCTCGCGGCACAGGGCGATCCATCCGCCCTCGCTTCGGCCTTCGTTTCCTTCGGCCCGTCGCGGGAGATCGGCCAGGGCGTCGATGGCGCGGCAGGCGCGTTCGAGATCGCGGTGAGGGACCACGGCCCCGCCGCATGGGCCGGGGAAACCGTCACGCTGTGGATCGAGAGCGACAACGGCGAACTGCTGGTCGCGCGCTTCCCCGGGCACCAATTCGAGGCCGATTCGGAAACCGGTCTGGAACCCCTGCTCACGCTTCACCTGGCGGATGCGAGACTCGTGCTGGGAAGCCGGCTCGGGCCGTCGAAACTCTCGTCGTCCATCGCCGCCACCGCTGGCAGTTTTGATAACTGGCTCGCGGGTTATCCCTCGATCACCGATCCGATGCTGAAATTGCCCGGGGCCGACGCCGACGGTGACGGTCGCTCGAATTTCCTCGAATACGCCACCGGCGGAAACCCGGCGCTCGCAGGCGATCCTCCGCCCTGCGGCATCATGACCGACGCGGAAGGCGGATTCTGGGTCCGCTTTTCCCGCGTGCCCGGCCTGGGCACGATCCGCTACGCCCTCGAAAGCAGCGCCAACCTCATCGACCCATGGCCCGCCGCCAGCGGCACTCCCGAACCCGATCCGGAAAACCCGGCCATCATGCGGCTCCATGTGCCCTCACCGCATCCGTCCGCGCGTTTCTACCGCCTGCGGGTGGAGGAAAACCCGTGAGGGTTCGAACCTTTTTTACCTCCCCCTACAGCGAACCAATTCAGCCTGCCTTTTGCAAATCCCGCAGGCTCCACAACAATCCGGCGACCGCGCTGGCAACTGCCCCGCATTCTCCTCGCTCCATCTTTCCGTTTCTGGCCGAAACGCTCCCGAGCCGAATGGTGCGTAGATAAGGCTGATTCCGGGGAATCAGGGCGTGGGCAGGG
>CAZKQK010000191.1:0-7970 GCA_964554865.1 uncultured Luteolibacter sp.
AGTGGCAGGTTTACACGGCCCTGATGGTCTATGTGCTGCTCCGCTTCATGGCGCACCTGTCGGAATGGGGGCACAGCTTCACGCGGTTGTTCGCAGTCACGCGATCCGCACTATGGGAGAGGATCGACCTGTTGGCGTTATTGAAATCCTATGGGCCGGCATCCGGGCGATTCAAGGTGATCGGAGCGCTCAATACCGCGTGGTTGCCGGGTTTTTCGCCGGCGAAGACATGATCCCATGGGACAGCATCGCCGCATAAATACCGGATTATATCAATTACCCTCAAAAAAGTCGCAATCGCCATTTCCCGGAAACGACCTCGAGGCCTTGCAAACTCAAGGCTCAGGGTGCGCCATGCCCAGTCTGTGGGACGGCTGTGATGTTTCCTTACGGGATTTTTTGTAACATCACCCGCGGCGATGCTCGCGGCACCTGCGGAAAATCGGCACAACACGAAAGTGCCCCGATCAACCGGTTTCACAAGGATTTTCGGCGGTTGAGGCGGACCCTGACATTCCCGGGCAAAGGCGTTTTCAATCGCCGAAGGAGGTTCCGACTCTGCGGGCGCTGGTGATGAGGGGGTGATCGACGGGGACGAGTTTGGTGTTGCCGGCGATTTCGGTGAGCGGGACGCGTTTGAGGACGCTGCCCTGGAGGGCGAGCATGACGCCGTATTGGCGCTCGTGGAGCACGTCGGCGCAGCTTGTTCCCAACCAGGTGGCGAAGGCGCGGTCCGAGGCGGAGGGGGTCCCGCCGCGCTGGAGGTGGCCGAGGATGGTGAGGCGGGATTCCTGGCCGGTGAGTCTTTCGAGTTTCTTGGTGAGGCGGATGGTGTGGCCGACGTGTTCGTCGTGGAAGCGGTGGAGTTTGTCCTTGGCTTCGGCGCGTTGTTTTTTCGAGTCGGCCTGGTCGCGTTCGCGAACGAGCGCGGCCACCTCGCTGGCGGCCTCGGCGGAGAGGGCTCCTTCGGCGACGACGACGATGCTGAAGCGCTTGCCGCTCTGGGTGCGGCGGCGGATGGAGTCGGCGATTTTCCCGACCTGATAGGGGATTTCCGGGAGCAGGATGACATCGGCGCCGCCGGCGATTCCCGCTTCCAGGGCGAGCCAGCCGGCGCGGTGGCCCATGACTTCGAGCACGATGACGCGCTCGTGGCTGGTGGCGGTGGAGTGCAAGCGGTCGATGGCCTCGGTGGCGATCTGAAGGGCGGTGTCGAAGCCGAAGGTGCGGTCGGTTTGGGAGATGTCGTTATCGATGGTCTTGGGCAGGGTGACCACATTGAGTCCGCACTCGACAAGTTTGAGGGCGTTTTTCTGGGTGCCGCCGCCGCCGATGCAGACCAGGGCGTCGAGGTGGTGTTTCTGATAGTTGGCGACGATGGCGTCGGTCATATCGGTTTCCTTGCCGCCGATCTGCATGCGATGGGGTTTGTCGCGGCTGGTGCCGAGGATGGTGCCGCCGTCGGTGAGGATGCCGGAGAGCATCTGGCCGTCGAGTTCCACGGTCTGATCGAGCGCGATGCCACGGAAGCCGTTGAGAAAGCCGATGACGCGCATGCCGTAGTGTTCGCGCGCCGCCTTGCCGAGGCCGCGGATGGCGGCGTTGAGTCCGGGGCAGTCGCCGCCGCTGGTGAGGATGCCGATGTGTTGTGCCATGATTCGCTTGCGTTTCCACCAGCAGGCTAAGCAAGCGGCGTTCCACCCGACAAGCGGCATTCGCTGACGGGTTTTCTCACTTGGGCGCGCGCGGGGCGGCCTGGGACCATGCGGGCACCCGCATGCGGATGCCGGAATCGCTGACGCGCCGCGCCCGGCGCCGGGGGCTTTGCGCTCGATCCGTTCCCGGCGGACCCGGTGAACGCCTGTGTCAAGGGTTTCGACAACGCGTTCCGGCGCGGCCAATTTCCGTTAGACAAACTCCGTTTTGAAAATGAAAAGGCCGCGGAGTCTCCCCCGCGGCCTTGTGAGGCGCTTTGGCTCGCCGTGTGTCACTTCGCGAAGTTCTCCGAGACGACGTCCCAGTTCACCACGTTCCAAAACGCGGCGATGTAGTCCGGGCGGCGGTTCTGATAGTTGAGATAATAGGCGTGTTCCCAGACATCCAGTCCGAGCAGCGGTTTGCCATCGCAGCCAGCGACGGCGGCACCCATGCACGGGCAGTCCTGGTTGGCGGTGGAGCAAACGGCGAGCGAGCCGTCGTCCTTCTTCACCAGCCATGCCCAGCCGGAGCCGAAACGGGTGGCTCCCGCCTTGGCGAAGGCTTCCTTGAAGGCATCAAGGGAACCGAAGGCCTTGTCGATGGCCGCGGCAAGGTCGCCCGAGGGAGCCTTGGCTCCGCCCGGGGTGATGACTTTCCAGAAAAACGCGTGGTTGACGTGGCCGCCGGCATTGTTCCGGACCGCCATGCGGATGTCGTCGGGGACGGAGGCGAGGTCGCCCACCAGTTCGCAGATGGTCTTGGCCTCAAGCTCCGGCTTGCCGGCGATGGCGTTGTTGAGATTGGTGATGTACGCCTGATGGTGCTTGCTGTGGTGGATTTCCATCGTGCGCGCATCGATGTGGGGTTCGAGGGCGTCGTAGGCGTAGCCGAGGTCGGGAAGTGTGTGGGCCATGGATTGAGGGAGTTTGGTTTGCGTTTTGCCGGGCGTTCCGGTAGGGATGCCGCCCCGGCAGCGCCTACGAAACCGAGCTTTTCACCACCCGCAAGAGAAATCCCGCATGATCCCACCCGAACTCGCGCCCCACCTCCCGGAAATCATCACCGCCGTCGTCGCCCTGTTCGTCGGCTGGCTGCTCACGCACCTGGCCGCCTCCAGCCGGATCGCCACGGGAAACGAGCGCCTCAAGGCAGAGGAAAGACGCTCCGCGGAAATCGAGGCCCGCCTCGCCCAGACCAGCGCCGAGGCGGAGCGCAACGAGCAGGAGGCCCAAACCTTCCGCAACCGGTTTACCGAGCTCCGGTCCCGCCTTGAGACCGAACTCAAGGCCGCCGCCGAGAAACAGGCGCTCCTGGATCGTGCCGAGGCGAAACTCGCGGACACCTTCAAGGCGCTTTCCGCCGACGCGCTGCGGATTTCTTCCGAGCAATTCCTCCATCTCGCGAAATCCTCGCTATCGACCCAGACCGAGGAGGCCAGGGGCGAGATCGAGAAACGCAAGGCCGCCATCGAAAACCTCGTCAAACCCGTGGCCGAATCGCTCGGCAGGTTCGAGTCGCGCATCGGCGAGATCGAAAAGGCGCGCGAGGGCGCCTACGCCGAACTCAAGGAGCAGGTCCGGGCTCTTGGCGAGGGCCAGCTCGGTTTGCAGCGCGAGACCGCGTCGCTGGTCAAGGCGCTGCGCCAACCCACCGGCCGCGGCCAGTGGGGCGAGATGCAACTCCGCCGCGTGGTGGAACTCGCCGGCATGCAGGAACACTGCGATTTCGAAACCCAGCACTCCACCACCAACGACGAGGGCAGGAAACTCCGGCCCGATCTCGTCGTCCGCCTGCCCGGCGGGAAAAACGTCGTCGTCGATTCCAAAACACCGATGGATGGCTATCTCGACGCGCTTGAGGCCACCGACGACCGGCAACGCGATGAAGCGCTCCAGCGCCATGCCCGCCAGGTGCGCGCGCACATCCAGCAGTTGTCTTCCAAGAACTACACCGCGCAGTTCGCCCACGCGCCGGAGTTCACCGTTTTGTTTCTGCCCGGCGAATCGTTTTTCTCCGCCGCACTCCAGGTCGATCCCGGCCTGATCGAGCGCGGCGTGGACCAGGGCGTCATCCTCGCCACGCCCACCACGCTCATCGCACTGCTGCGCGCGGTGGCCTACGGCTGGAGGCAGGAAGCCATCGCGGAAAACGCGCGCGAGATTTCGCTGTTAGGCCGCACCCTGCACGAACGCCTCGGCAAGCTCGCGGAACACTTCGCAAAGCTCGGCCGCTCGCTCGGCAGCGCCGTGGAAAACTACAACTCCGCCGTCGGCTCCTTCGAAACCCGCGTGCTCACCACCGCCCGCAAGTTCGAGGACCTCAAGGCGGCTCCCGAAGCCGCCACGCTCCCCGCGCCGGAACCCATCGACAGCGTGCCGCGCGGTTTGCAAGCGCCATCCGCCCCCGCTTCCGCCATCGCCGCTCTCGCCAGGGCCAGCGAAATGTCCGCCCGCCATCAGGAGCCCGCTCCCCTCACCCTCCGGCCCGGCGAGGCGGAAACCCTGACCTCCGCAGGCATGGATGATGATTTCACCTTTGTCCCGGACCCGCCATCCGCCGCGAAGAGCGCCGCGGCCGATCTCAGATCGGCCCTGTAGGGCGCCGGTCCGTCGCGTCCTTCCCGCCCTCGCGAGCGGGCCCGCGCGTCGCGCTGTTCGCGCCACCATTGTCCGCCTGCTTTTGTTTTTCGCCCCGGGCAATGAACTTCTCTCTTGATGGCCGGTGATTATTCCTTCAGAAGGAAGCCGTCCGCTCCGGCGGATGGGAATTTAGAAGTTCTCTCGCATAAGGCGGTCGGCATCGACCGCAACGATGCCGCCAAACCGACCGAAAGGCCGGGGGGGCGGCGGCGCATGTCCAGGCCGCCACCTTCGGGGAACGGCTAAAGGCCGTTGCGGTCGACCTTGTGCGGCTCTTCTAACTCCCCGTCCGCCAGGAAGGATTCACTCCAACCGATCCTACCATGAACGACGCATTCCGGTCTCTCCTGGTTTCCAAAATCGTCGCGGTTTTCTGCCTTCTGACATTCTGGTTCTCACAATTCCAAATTCAGCCGCTCCGCGCCGCCACCTGGCCCACGCAATGGGGTTTTGAATGCATCCGGGACGAATCTTCCGGCTGGTGGCAAAGCCTCCGTGTGCAGACGGTTCCGGGCGTGCTCTATCGCCTTCAGGTCAGCGAATCCCTGGAAAGCGGCTCGTGGAGCACCCTCGAATCGGTCTACGGATTCGGAGGCGAATGGATATGCCCCCTGATGCGGGGCCACGAGCCTGTCATCTCCTTGCCGGCAGGCCAACCCGTCATTCCCCAGACTCCGGCCAATCCAATCCGCCTGGCCTATCTCGTCATGGAAAAAACGGTTGAGGGAGAATTGCTCGTCTCGTGGTGCTCCCTGGATGATTACACCGCAAAACGCATGGTGATTCCCGGCGTGACACTCGACCCGGTGTGGGATGAATTTGACGCGTCCTACATGAACCAGTACGGAAACCACTTCTTTGCCCTGACTCCGAACCTCTACAATCCGGTCAGCTTCAACGGACCCTCCCCGGCCCTCGGCACCCTGGATTCGGCGATGATCTCCGAATTCACCGGCGCCATCCCCGCGATAACCGAGAACATCGCCAACAGCGTTGCCATGAGGGCGCACTACTCCCACCAGATCCAGCCGGACGGCGCTCGGAAATTCTACCGGATCGCGGCGGATTGGAGTCTTGATTCGGATTCGGACGGTCATCCGGACTGGCAGGAACTTGTTTTTGACGGGAACAACCCCTTCGCTGCCGATACCGATGGTGACGGGATTCCGGATCAGGCGGCCGGTAACGGTGGAACAACCGCGGGAGCATACCCGGAACCCACCGACGCGGAGCCCTCGGCCCCCGTCGCCGTTATCGAACAACTGACGATCGCGGTGAAACGTGTTTATGCGTCGAGCATCTCAAGCCCAAGCAACGATGGGATCTCTGTCTACACCCAACACGCGATATCTGGCATGGATGGCGCACAGTTCAAGTCACACACGACATACTCCGGCCTGAAGAGCGCCGTGGACTCCATGGCCCCGCCCCCCTCTTGGTCGGGCATTCTGGAGTGCTTCACCTGCATGAATGACAGACAATCCCATGGTGAAGGCGAGGAAATGACGATTTTGCAAGGGGCGATTGGCAGATTCCGTTTGCGACTCGACAGCCCGGCACCGGAAGGAGGGTACCGGATCCCCCTGCGCATTGGCATCGTCTATCAGGAAGTGGATTTCCCAACAACTCGCCGGTCAGTTCCGTCGCCTCACGCGGCCCCGGGGAACCCGAGCATCTCGAAATCATCCTGGAATGCCCGGAGGGCCAGACGATCGGCCCCGTCGTGGAAGTGTCCGGACCTGAAAGTCTGGCTCAAAACCGCCGTATTACTTATGTCCCTGCCTGTTTGACCACCAGAGAACCTGATCCCGTTCCCCCTGCGCCAAACATCGCTCCAACATCCGGGCAGCCCTTCAGCGAAGGAGCCTGTGTCACCGGAAACGAGTCAATCATCCTTGACTTCGGCAACCAACTTTCACCCCCGATACCCGATTTCGATGGCGAATTGGAAATCTTCTGGCAGCGGAGAAAACTTCTCGGAACGGGCTCGCTCGAACCCTGGGAAACCATTTTCCGCCAGAACCCCCAGAACCTTCTTGAGTTGCTTGCGCTTGAGGGTACGCATTGCGAGCTTAGGAACCACCACCCCGGCATTTTCCAGCTCAAGGCCGTCATGGTGCTGCCGGACGCCACGCAAATTGATTTTCCGTTCGTGAGACTGAGGAACGCGCGATCGGCAAAGAACAAGGACGACCAGGCCAATCCCTTGCTCTACGCGGGACAACCGGACTACTACGGCATTTGTGTCGATGCGCTCGCAAAGGATGTCAGGAATAAGGCGGTCACGTGGCTGGGTGCCACTGCCTATGCAGAGGGCAATGAAATCGCCACTCAACCCGGATACATGTTTAACCTATCCGTCAAAAATAGGCCTAAATGCAATATTTTTGTCACCCACATCGCCAACCAAGTGGGCGCGACTACTCCGTATTTCTACCGCATAAAGTTCGGATTCTCCACTCCATTTGTTGCCGCCCCTATTGCGAAAATGGACTGGTACGCCAATCCTGAAGAGAACATCGATCTTGATCTTCCCGGTTGGAACTATCTGCACAATGCTTCTTATCCCGCCACCCATCCGACAGTGAAGGACTTTTCCAACGAGTTTCACGCATTGCGCAGTTGGCGGGGCGGACCTTGTCCGGGCATGGTCTGCTCAAGCCCCCGGACGTCCGGAGGTACCGCATACGGGCATGTGGGAATCATGGATTACGACGGCTCCTGGATCAATGCGGGGGCCGAAAAAGTCAACAAGTTCATCCATTTGCTGGATATGCTTCCCGATTACAAACCGAACACATTCCGATCTCGATGATACGTCTGGTTTTCATCACATTCATGATCCTTGCATCGGTTCTGGTTCATGCCGAAGTAGCTCTTCCTTCCAATATTGAGGAAGTGTTTCGCAAGGCCCGCCAACCGTCTCCTACAGACCCGACCATTCCATACAGGGAAGAGCAGTTTTTCGTGGATTACCTTACGGAAAACTGGCGAAGCATCGCGGAAAACATCGAGTGCCTTCCGCCTTGTGATGGAATGGCGTTTCAAAAGGAAGTTCTGTTCAACGTTTCGGTCATCAACTTCGGCTACGCGTGCGGCCACCTTCCCCCCGTGGAGTATGTTGATTTTTTCGAACAAGTCGTCTCGCTTTACGAACAGAAGAGGATATCACTGACCGCATTTAAAAACATCTATTCCGGTGCCGACGCGAAGGACTCGTTTTGGTCCGTGAACTGGGAACACCCTCGGGTCCGACGGATTTTCGACAGAATTCGGAAATTCGACCCGCCTCCAAATGCCTCATTTGTGGAAATGGTCGAGGACCAGGCACGTGGCAAGCTCGCCGACAACTACATGGTCAACAAGAGCGACAACGATCCGCTCCCGCAGACACTCCCCGGCATCAAGCTCCAGCGGCCCTTCGTTTCGGCAATCCGAAGATACGAGGCGATGACCGGCAAGAAGGTGCCGCCGGATCCCGATTTCCCGGACCACAACATCACCCGGCCCAGCCGCCGCAACCTCCAGGACATCGAAGTTGGCAAACCCGCCGCAAGCACCCAACCGGCCCGGCCCGGAGTAAGCGGTCAACAGAGCACCTCTCGCATTTTTGCCAGAGGTCTGGCGGCTATG
>CAZKQK010000192.1:0-7934 GCA_964554865.1 uncultured Luteolibacter sp.
CCGCCGCGATGTCCGATCGATACATCTCCGACCGCTTCCTGCCCGACAAGGCCGTGGACCTCGTGGACGAAGCCGCCTCGCGCCTCAAGATCGAACTCGACTCGATGCCCACCGAGATCGACGTGCTCGAGCGCCAGATCATGCAGCTCGAAATGGAGAAGAAGGCCCTCGAAAAGGAAACCGACAAGGCCTCCGCCGCGCGCCTCGAAAAGGTGAAGGAGGAGCAGGCGAACCTCCGCGAGCAATCGTCCGGCCTCATGGCCCAGTGGCGGAACGAGAAGTCCGTCATCGACAAGGTGCGCGAGGCCCAGGAACGGATGGAAACCCTCAAGGGCGAGGCCGAGCGCGCCCAGCGCATCGGCGACCTGACAAGGGCCTCGCAGATCACCTATGGCGACATCCCGGAGGCCAACAAGGCGCTGGACTCCGCCAAGGAGGATCTGACGGAACTCCAGAAGGACGGAGCCATCCTCAAGGAGGAGGTTACCGAGGAGGACATCGCCCGCGTTGTTTCGTCGTGGACCGGCATTCCCGTCTCGCGCCTGCAGGAGGGCGAGAAACAGAAACTCGTCCACATGGAGGAACGCCTCGGCGCACGGGTGGTAGGCCAGAAGAAGGCGATCTCCGCGGTTTCCAATGCTGTTAGGCGGGCCCGCGCCGGTTTGCAGGACGAGAACCGCCCGATCGGCTCCTTCCTCTTCCTCGGCCCCACCGGCGTCGGCAAGACGGAGTTGTCAAAAGCCCTCGCCGAGTTTCTCTTCGATGACGAGGGCGCGATGGTCCGCATCGACATGTCCGAATACATGGAGAAACACAGCGTCGCCCGCCTGATCGGCGCGCCTCCCGGATACGTCGGCTATGAGGAGGGCGGACAACTTTCCGAACACGTCCGCCGCAAGCCGTATTCGGTCGTCCTCTTCGACGAGATCGAAAAAGCCCACCACGATGTCTTCAACGTGCTGCTCCAGGTGCTCGACGACGGCCGCATCACCGACGGCCAGGGCCGCACGGTCGATTTCAGAAACACCGTCATCATTCTAACATCCAACATCGGCTCGCAGTTCATCCTCCACGAGGACAACGCCGAACAGCGCGAAGCCAGGGTCACCGAGGCCCTGCGCGGCCACTTCCGGCCCGAGTTCCTCAACCGCATCGACGAAATCATCATCTTCGACCGCCTCCGGCGCGACGAGATCGCCACCATCGTCGATCTCCAGCTCGACCGCGTCCGCAAGCGCCTCGCCAAGCAAGGGCTCGCGCTCGCCCTGTCCGAACAGGCCAGGGAGTTCATCGGAAACCAGGGATACGATCCCGTTTACGGAGCCCGCCCGCTCAAACGCGCCATCCAGCACACCCTGCTTGACCCGCTCAGCCTCGACGTGCTCGACGGCAAATTCGTGGACGGCGACGTCATCCGGGCCGACGCGGAGCACGGCCGGATCGTCTTCCGGAAATAGCGGAGTGCCTGCCTCCGGCGGCCATGACGCGGTCCGGCGGGCTTCAGCCGCCCGAAGCGGCGCCGCCCGCCATCCGCCCATAGACCGTGTTGGGGCGCTCCTCAGCGAGTTTTTTCAAGGCCCGCCCGATGCGCTCCCTGGCGCTCTCGTCATCGGCGCGCTCCGCCCTTTTCATGATCGATTTGTACTCGGACTCCGCGCTTTTTTCGTTGGTCACCCAAGTGGAGCGGGATTCGGCTGAAACCGCTTGGCGTGCTGCCAGTCCGGGCGGTGATTTTCCGAAGTCCCGCTCGATGCCCGATAGCGCGAGGTAAGACAGGTACCGGTTTTCATTCGATGCGTCCCCGAGGACGGCCTTGTGATGCTCCACGGAGGTCATCAGCAGGCCGGAAATCCGTTCGCGGAAACGCGCGGCATCCGCGCGGACCGGTTCCGAATTCCCCAACTTCGCCACTTCCGACAAGGCACTGAGGAACAAGCTTCTTTCCGCCAGTTTCACCGCCTCCTGAAGCTGCCCGGACAGTGGTGGCTCCATCGCCATCAGCGCGGACGTGCCTTTCCGGATCTTCGGCTGGGTTTCCTTCGCCGCAATTGTGTACCTGTTGCCGCCATCGCCTGGAAAATACTGACCCGCCTTGCCAGTTTCCCCGATGCTTCCGTCCGGTGCGATCCAGAGATAATGATACAGTTTCGTCTGCCCGGTGGACTGGCGGTAGTAGCTCGCGTTTTGATCCACCGCCACCATCCAATGCCGCAACTCGGTCCGGCTTTTCATATACTCGTGCGCGTCCCGGATGGTGCCGCCATCGGTCTTGATCGCGATGAGTGCCACACCGGGATCGTCGCCATAAGCTTCACCAAGCTGCCGGAACAAAGCCCCCGACCATCCGTTGCAAATGCCACACCAACCCTGGAAAAACAGGATCATCACCGACTTGCCCCGAAGCTTTTCCAAAGAGGGAGCCTCCTTGCCGGTGTCCCAACTCAGGGAATCTCCGAACGGCGGAGCCTGCTTGGCCGAAAGCGGCGCTTGGACGCATAGCAGGACGGCACACGCCAAGGAGAGTCGTTTGAGCGGGTTCATTTCACACGACAGCTAATCCGCCACAGGTCTCCGGGCAATCTCAATCGTGATCAAAGGAAATGGGAGCGGAGTCTGCTTGTCCCCCATACGCCCCATCATGTCCGGTTTTGGGACCACTTGTCCGGAAACGGGATCATGAAAAGCTTCCAAATTCCGAAAAATCAGCGATTCTTGGCTTGTTGCGAGGCCGAAAGGTCAACCGCAACGCCAGACTCCAGACGCTGAACCGCAAGGTTCCGGCCTGATCTCCGGGGGGAAGTCAGCCGGGCACGGGAAAAAGCAATGGAATCAGGACAAAAGCGCGCGTCGGGAAATCCGGGGGGATATCCGACGCGCGCTTTTTCTTGGAGAAACGACCTTATTGTCGTTTCCAGCCGATGGGATGCGAATGGGCGGTGGATTTCCCGGGGCTCTCCCTTCACGGATGAGGCACGGTAAGGCGCCTCCTCCCCAGGGGCGGCAAATGATGCGTGGGAAATTGGAGGAATGGATCACAAATCCGTATTTTTCTCCTAGCCCGGCGCGGGATGGGGGCTAATCTCACGGCGGACCGGCAAATGGCGGATTGTGGCGCCAGGCCGGGTGATCGTTTCCCAGCTCGTTTCCCATGAATCTGACACTGAAAGTTTGGCGGCAGGCCGGGCCCAAGGCCCAAGGCAGGATCGAAACCTATGAGGCCGGGGAAATCCCCGAGGAGGCCTCGTTTCTTGAGATGCTCGACATCGTCAACGAGCGGCTGGTGGAAAAGGGCGATGAGCCGATCCACTTCGACCACGATTGCCGCGAGGGCATCTGCGGCACCTGCTCGCTCACGATCAACGGCGTGCCCCACGGCAAGGACCGGGGCGTGACCACCTGCCAGGTACACATGCGGAAATTCCGCGATGGCGACACGATCTGGATCGAGCCCTTCCGGGCGAATCCCTTCCCGGTGATTCGCGACCTGATCGTGGATCGCACCGCATTCGACCGGATCATCGCCGCCGGCGGTTACATCGACGTGCGCACCGGCTCCGCGGTGGATGCGAACGCGATCCCGATTCCGAAGGCCCGGTCGGACGCCTCGTTTGACGCGGCGGCCTGCATCGGTTGCGGCGCCTGCGTGGCCTCGTGCAAGAACGCCTCCGCCATGCTTTTCGTGGCGGCCAAGGTTTCCCACCTCGGCCATCTGCCGCAGGGGCAGCCGGAGCGCGACAAGCGCGTGCTGGCAATGGTCCGCCAGATGGACTCCGAGGGTTTCGGAAACTGCACGAACCAATACGAGTGCGAGGCCGCCTGCCCGAAGGAGATCAGCGTCGAGCACATCGCCCGCCTCAACCGCGACTATGCGATGGCCGTGGTGCGCGAGCAGTTGGTCGCGTATTGAGAGCCGGGCCGCAGGGGAAACCTCACTCGACCTTGTAGCCGGCGCGGAGTTTCCGATAGAGTGCTGTCAGATCGGCAAGCAGTCCGGCGTTCGCGGGGGCGGCGTGGATGCTTTTCATTTCCTGCGGATCGTTTTCCAGATCGAAGAGCTGCCATTCGTCGGTACCGGTGAAGCGGAACAGCTTGTGGCGGGCGGTGCGAATCCCGTCGTGGGGGGGAACGTTGTGGGTGTTCTCGCCGTAGTAGGCGTAGTAGATCGCCTCGCGCCATGAATCGGGGGCCTTGCCATCGTTTTTGAGCACGGGCAGCAGGCTGCGGCCCTGGATGTCCGGCGGAACCGGAGAGCCCGCCGCTTCGAGGAAGGTGGGGGCGTAGTCGATATTCTGGATGATGGCCTTCGAGCGGGTGCCGGGGTTCACCACGCCGGGCCAGCGGATGACGAAGGGCATGGAGAGGGACTCCTCGAACATCCAGCGCTTGTCATACCAACCGTGTTCGCCGAGGTAGAAACCCTGGTCCGAGGAGTAGATGACGATGGTGTTTTCCGCGAGGCCGGATTCGTCCAGGAAATCGAGCATGCGGCCGATGTTCTCGTCGAGGGCGCGGACACAGCGCAGGTAGTTTTTGACATATCGTTGGTATTTCCAGCGGGTGAGCGCGCGGTCGTCGATGCTTCCGGCCCCGAGCCCGGCCGTGAGCGCCTCGTTTTCACTGCGGTAGGCGGCGTTGAAAACATCGAGTTGGGATGGGTTCATCCGCTGCAACTCGCCATTGGGTATGGCGAGGAAGGTCGGGTTTTCCGGTTTGCGCGGCAGGAACATGTCGTGCCCCCAGCCGAAGTGGCGAGCGATGGTCATCTGCTGGGCGCCTAACAGCTTGCTGCGGCCTTCGTAATCGTCGAAGAGGGTGGGGGGCTCGGGCATTTCAAGGTCCTTGAAGAGCCCGAGGTGGCGCGGTGCCGGCATCCAGTTGCGGTGGGGAGCCTTGTGCTGGCACATCAGCAGGAAGGGCTTGTCCTTGGGCCGTGCGGTCTTGAGCCAGTCGATCGCCTTGTCGGTGATGACGTCCGTGCAATAGCCTTGCACCCGCTGGCGCTTGCCGCCGGGGCCGATGAAGTCCGGATTATAATAACTTCCCTGGCCGGGAAGAATTTCCCAGTGATCGAAACCGGTGGGTTCGGTGACGAGGTGCCACTTGCCGATCATGGCGGTGGTGTAGCCGGCCTTGCGGAGGAGCTTGGGAAAGGTCTGCTGGGAGCCGTCGAACTTGTCGGTGTCGTTGTTGCGGAAGCCGTTGAGGTGCGAGTGCTTGCCGGTGAGGATGCTGGCGCGCGAGGGACCGCAGATCGAGTTGGTGCAGTAGGATCGCTCGAAAAGCGCTCCCTCGCGGGCGATGCGGTCGATGTTGGGCGTGGGGGCGATTTCCCTGAATCGCTCGTGATAGGCTGAGATCGCCTGCAGGGCGTGGTCGTCGGAAAACAGGAACACGATGTTCGGTTGATCGGCGGCGCGCGCGTGAAGACAACAGATGAACGGGACGAGCAGAGTCAGGGCGGTTTTCATGACGATGGACAAAAAGCAGCTTGGAAACGTGGGCAAACCCTCCGGTTTGTCACGGATGAAGCGGTTTGTGGAACGGGTGCGATCACGGCGGAGTCCGGCGGGGGCATGGATGGGAACGGAAGACGCGGCGATGATTGGAAGGGGCTCCGGATGCCGCCGTCTCCCGGATTCCCTATCCGGGTTCCGGAAATCCGGCCAATGTTTATTCCGGAAACCTGGAAATGTCCGTTTCCGCACGAATGGCCGCGACTTCCGATCGGTATTCCGGCCGGGATTCAAGCCAATCGTCAAGGCCCTCGGAATCATTGAGAAGCCATGAACGGAGTACGGCATTCCTCAGCTCATCCGCCGCTGTGGTCGAGTTGAGCATCCCGGCGCGCTCGAACGCCTCGGCAGGGTCCTCGGTGGTGAGGCCGTGGACGAGTTCCTCCCACCAGAACGGATCGACCTCGTTCGGTTGCCGGGCGTCCAGCCATTCGGCCAATCGGCTTGGAGAAGAGGCAGCCCAAGCGGCGGCCACCTCGGCCTCACCGCGGGCGACAAGGCTGCGGGGGAGAACCCGCCGGACCCAGGCAAGGGCGTCAAGAGGCGAATCGACAGCCCATGGCGGGAGAAGGTTTCCGAGGACAAGGCCGACACCCGCCGGGGATGGCTCATTCAGATAGTTTTCCGCCCACTCCAGCGCTTCGATCCGGTCATCGGTGGTCCATGCGTTGAGAATCCACTCCGCGAGAGTGGCCCGCAGGAGAGGATTTTCCACGATGAGCGCCTCACGGAGCGTGGCCCGGGGATCATTTCCCGCGCGTTGCAGCCATTCGTGCAGAACCTCGTCCGGAATCGTGTCGGAATCATCCTCGGAGGTGGTAGCGGGTTCCGGTTCCGCCAGAGCCACACCGGCGGCCGGATCCGGGGTGCGCGTCCGGGAGTTTCCGCGCTCCGATGGCGCTCTGTCGGCTGTTGAATTCTTGCCGCGAATCGACGATTGCACGGGCAAGTCCCGCGTTCGGGTCTCGGCTTTCCTGTCGTTCTCGCCGCATGAAGTTAAGGCGATGAGCGAGGCGAAGCCCGCGCGGCCGATTCTCCGAACCGATCGGGCCATGCGCACATTTCGGCGGATTTGGGTCATTTGATTCGAAAAATCCCCCAGGACGTGCCGAGGAAATTGATGGCTCCCTGATAGTCGATGGCCTTGTAGAATCCCCGTTTCGGACCCTGGAAGAAGAGGCGGTGGTCTCCGTAGGAGACACCTCCGTATTTCTCGGATGCGGATCCGTAGTCGAGATACAGACGGCCTACCGGACGGGTTTTGTTGGCGTATTTGTCCTTGGCGCGCGAATACTTGTAATAGGCGGGAGCCCCATCGGGCCAGTATTGCTCCTGGGATCCTCCGAAAACCAGGGTTCGGCCGTTTTGATCGAGGCGGATCCTCATTTTCAACTGTGACCCCACGGGCACGTAGGCGATGGGCCCCGAGGACTTTTGCTGGAAGCCCTGAAGGGTGATCGTGAGCAAGGTGCCCACTTTCAGGTTTGCCGGAGCCTTGATGACCTTGCCGTTGGGAGCTTTCCACGGGGGCCTCTTGGCGAATTTGCCTTTTTTGAGATATTGGAAGCCTGTTGACCGGTGGGAACGGGTTATCCATCTCCCGGAACCGAACTCTTCGACGGATATCGTGAAGAGGTGGTCCCCGGTCACCTTTGGCAGGGAAACATCCGTCTTGAGCGAAAGGCCGTTGTAGTAGTATCCCCCTTTCAGGGGATTGAGTCTGGCCATCGCCACCCGGTATCCGGTTTGGGGAAAGGTCGAGCGGGTGACCCACAGGCAGACCCGCAGCGATCCGGAGCGGCTTCCGGCCGGGCTTTCATTGCCGAGACGGGAAACATTCAAGGTGCAGGCACCGCCCTGGATTCGCCAACTGACATTTCCGCTGATGCGGATATCGGAGGCCGAGGTGGTACAAACCGTGGCGAGGAGGGCGAAAGCGAGACACCCGAGGGCGTGGATGGGTGATTTGAGGAACATGGGTGCGTATGGCGCGTATTGCGGGAGGAATCCGGATCCGGACGAAGTGAGGCGGGAATCCCATTCATCCGGTCTCATCCGGCGCGGAAGCTAACGGAAAATAACGGGGCCCGTAATCCATCGGGTTTGCCGGAGTTTGTCAAGGCGGGAGTGGTGGATACACAGGACCCTTATTTTGAAAGTGCCAGCGGTTCAGGGCCAGGCTGCGGTCCGTCCCTTCCGCAGGCAACCCTTGGAAACCGCCCCTTTCAAAATGAGGCGGCCCTGTCAGCGAGGGTTTTCCGTGTTGCGCATTCCCGCCACCCATTCCGTGAGTTGCCCGTCGTCGTCCCTGGCGCACCAGACGCGGCGGAGGAAGTCGGCGGATCGGCCATCATGGGGGGGACTGGCTCGAATGGTGCGTAGATAAGGCTGATTCCGGGGAATCAGGGCGTGGGCAGGGAT
>CAZKQK010000193.1:0-7889 GCA_964554865.1 uncultured Luteolibacter sp.
GAGCGGTGATCGGGAGCCGTGGGTTTGTGAACGGTTTTTTCGAGGCGGCGCGGGAACGATTCAGCGCGAGGCGCAAGGACGGGGCGCGCAGGATGCGCGGGAGCGGTGCGGCTGCGGCGGGGGTGCTTTGGAGTGCGCGGGATCTGCAAAACAAAGGGCAGGCTTCGGATTGAGAAATGCATCGAATTATAAAATCCCCGCTTGTGCCGCTTGGAGCGGTTGGCCGGGCTTGTCGGGCGGGCGGAGTGGGGTGATGGTTTGGCCATGCCATCGCGGGGTCGTCACCGGAGCACATCGAAGAAATGCGAGCGGGTTCTTGCCGGGATTGAGGCGATGGACGGAGTGGTGGCGGTGATCATCGGGCGCTCGTATGGCGGGCGTTCGCTGGGGCAGTGTAGTTCCACGGGAAGTGTGCGGATCCAGCGCGCGGTGCCTGGCGGGCTGAAGGGGGTGATGCAGTCGGACAAGGGGGTTCAGGAGATTTTCGTCCGCACGGAAGAGGGCCGTGAGGATGGGGTGGCCGGAGAAATCGGACGGGTTTTCGGTGCCGGGTGAGGTTTTCCCGGAACTGACAGCCGCGGCGGCTACTTGCCGATGCAGAAGCGGCTGAAGATGACGCCAAGAAGGTCTTCGGTGTCCACCTTGCCGGGGATTTCGCCGAGGGCGTCGAGGGCGTCGCGGAGGTCGATGGCGGCGAGTTCGGGATCGGAGGAGTCGTCTTCCAGCAGGTTGAGCGCGGCGTTGAGGGAGGTGGCGGCGCGGTTGAGGCTGTGCTGGTGGCGGGCGTTGATGGCCACGGCGTGCTCGCCCCAATCGACGTGGCCGAAGTGGAGGGCGTCGCGGATGGCGGCGGAGAGTTTGTCGAATCCGTCCCCAGTGGTGCAGGAAAGGCGGACGGCGGAGGCTCCGGACCATGAGGGATGCTCGCCGAGGTCGGATTTGTTGAGAACGAGGAGGTGCTTGGCTCCGGACGCGGGGAAGATGGCCTCGGCGGGTTTGGGCAGCGAGGCATCGGCGATTTCCAGCAGCAGGTCGGCGCGTTCGATCTGGCGGACGGTGCGCTGGATGCCTTCGGCCTCGATGATGTCCGCTGCCTCGCGCACGCCGGCGGTGTCCACCAGGCGCAGGGGGATGCCGTGAAGATTGATGGTTTCCTCGATGGTGTCGCGGGTGGTGCCGGCGACGACGGAAACGATGGCCCGCTCGAAACCCAGCAGGCGGTTGAGCAGGCTGGATTTGCCGACGTTCGGCTCGCCGAAGATGACGGTGCGCACGCCCTCGCGCAGAACGCGGCCCTGGTCGGCGGTGGCGAGCATGGACTCGACTTCGTCGATGACATGCCGGACGCGCGAGCGCAGGGCTTGGCCGGATTGGGGATCGATGTCCTCTTCGGGGAAGTCGATCCAGGCTTCGAGATGGGCGAGGGTTTCCAGCAAATGGTCGCGGGCGGCGGTGGTCCGTTTGCCGAGCAGGCCTTCGAGCTGGCCGCGAGCGGCGCGCAGGGAGAGGCGGGTTTGGGCGGAGATGAGATCCATGACGCCCTCGGCCTGGGTGAGGTCGAGTTTGCCATTGAGGAAGGCGCGGCGGGTGAATTCACCGGGTGGGGCGGGTTCGGCTCCGCATGCGATGAAGCGGGCGAGGATCTCGCGGGTGACGAGGATGCCGCCGTGGCCGGCGAACTCGGCGCAGTCTTCTCCGGTGTGGCTGTTAGGCGCGCGAAAAACCGTTAGAACCCCGTCATCGATCGTGTCGCCGTTTCGATCGCGCACGCGGCAGTGGCGGACGGTGCGCGGCATCTGGGTGGAGGCGCGGCCGTCGGTGGCGAGATCGGCCACGCGCAGGGCGTCCGGACCGGAGAGACGGATGAGCGAGAGAGCGCCGGTGCCGGGCGGAGTGGCGATGGCGGCGATGGTGGGCTGCGGTGGATCGTGGAGCGGGTGCATCCGGCGGATGGATCACTTCGCCGCGGCGGCGGGTATCCGGTCATCACCGCCAAGGCCGAGGAACTCCCAGCAGATGAAGCGGCTGATTTCCAGTTGGGGAGAGGCGGGATCGCCGGTCCACCGGAGTTCGAGCGTGGCGGTGCGGGTGATGGGCCGGGTTTCCTTGGTGCCCCGCCAGTTGATGATGGAGAGGGTGCGGCCGATTTCGGAGTCCACCTTGACATTGGCGCGCGCGGTGTCGGTGGTGTTGGCGGGATCCGCGACGCGGTAGGTGCGGGTTCCCATTTCGAGGCGGTTCTTGTCCGGCACGTCCTCGATGATGAAGACCCGGAAGGTGCCGGAGAGACCGGTTTCGGGGAGTTCGAGGAAACTCTGGAGGGTGCGGTATTTCGTTTGGGCGAAGGTTTCCCAATCGAGCTTGAGTCCCTGCGGCGTGCGTTTGAAGAAGGCGTGGACGCGCATGGGTTCCATGGCGAAGTTGCCAACGCGGGCGAGGGTGCTGAGAAGGAGGTCCGCCTCGTCGATGCCGTATTGCACTTCCAGCGAGGCGAGCGGACGGAAGAACTCCTTCATGTCGAACTGTGGCGGCTGGTCGTAAACCATCATGAAGAGGCCGCGTCTGCGATCCTGCTCGGAGAGTTCGTAAACGGAGAACGCCTCGGCGGGAGTATCCGAGTCATTGATGACTCCGCCGCCGTAGAAGTCCTCCATTTTTTCCGAGAGGTTTTCCGCGTTGAGGATGTGCGGGAGTTTTCCGGAGGCGCTGGTGGCCGCCATGTAATCTCCGAGAACCTGATAGGCCTCCTTTTTCCATCCGACGCGGATATAGTTGGCTTCGCGGGCGGCTGAGTCGGCCTTGGGACCGGTGACGTTTGGGGGCTCCACGTTACGGCCCATTTCCCGGGTGACGAAGTAAACCGCGGCACCGGCACCGAGAATCATCAGCCAGAGGACGATGAGCACCGGTATGAGGCTGCTTCTGGGGGGCTTGTCAGCTTTCGGCTCGGCGCCGTGTTTCCGCCGGTGATTGGCGTGTGAGGGATCCTCGGCACGGGGAACCTCGGCCGGTTTGGCGGTGGCGCGCTCCCTGGGTGTGGGAGGCGGCTCGGCGGCGGCGGACTGTTTCGGTGGCGGAATTCGTGCAGGCGCAGGGGAAGCGGAAGGCTCGGCCGCGACTGCCGCCACGGGCTCGCGAGCGGCCGGGACACCGGCATTGATCATCGTCGGCCGGATCTCCGGAACCGTCGGGATACCCGCCTGAGCCACCGTGGGCGCGGGGATGGCGGAGTAGATTGGCGTTGCGGGCGGGGGGGCCGATAGACCCGGAGCAATCGACGCGGACGGAGCGGCACCAATCCCTGGGATCGGAGTCGCGAGCCGGTCGACCGGGGGCACCGGCGATTGGGGCGGTGCTGTCGGGATCGCAGGGGTGGCCGGTGGCACCACCGGGGAGTGAGCAGTCGGCGCGGCGGGTATGGGAAACGGTGCGGGCGGCGTGTTTTCCAGAGTCGGCGAGGTGATCGTTCCGCTGCAATGGGGGCAGGGACCGGTGGTCGGCGGGAGGTTTGCGGGAATGAGGATGCGCCCGCCGCAGTGTTCGCAACGGAACTCCCTCTTGTCATTCGGAACATTGAAATCTGCCATTGTTTGACCGCTCCCTCGCGTTGAAAGTTAGGCACTCGGAAACTCCATGTCAAACCCGCCGAGCGGGAACTTCGGGGCACGTCCGCCGGCGGGAGATGCCGGAGGCAACGTGTCAGCGGGCTTGGGCGGGAGCCAGCACCCGGTCGAGCACCTCGATGCACCGGGCGTTCTGGGCGGCGGTGCCGATGGAGATGCGCACCCAGTCGGGCAGCTTGTAGCCGCTCATGGCGCGCACGATGACGCCCTGTGCGAGCATTTCCCTGAAGACGCGATCACCGTCGCCGGTTTTCACCAGCACGAAGTTGGCGTGGCTCGGAACGTATTCGAGACCGCGTTCGGAGAAGGCGTTCTGATAGAAATCCAGACCCTCGCGATTGACGCGGAGCGTTGCCCGAATGTGATCCGCATCGCCAATGGCGGCGATGGCGGCGGCCTGGGCGACGGCGTTCACGTTGAAAGGCTGGCGCGCCTTCTGGAGCAGGTCGGCGAGATGGGGGGGGGCGATGCCATAACCGACGCGGGTGCCTGCCAGGCCGTGGAGTTTCGAGAAGGTGCGCAGGACGCAGACGTTTCCGCCCTCGCGCACATAGCGCAGGGTGTCGGGCGGATTGTCTGGAAACTCGATGTAGGCCTCGTCGAACACGGCGATGACGTGCTCGGGCAGGCGTTTGACGAAGCGGTCGATGGCTTCCTGTCCGACCATGGTGCCGGTGGGGTTGTTAGGGTTGGCGATGAAAACGAGGCGTGTGTTTTCATCGATCGCGTCGGCCATGGCGTCGAGGTCGTGGATGAATCCGGGGTCCGGCACCTCGATGTAGTTCGCGCCGAAGAGCGTGGCCATCAGCTTGTAAACGACGAAGGCGTGCTCGGCGGCGATGAGGCCGGTCCGGCGGTTGAGGAAAGTGTGGCACAGCAGCTCGATGATTTCGTTCGAGCCGTTGCCGATCACGACGTTGCGCATCGAGAGTCCAAGCGAATCGGCGATGGCGGTGCGCAGGCGGAAACCGCCGCCGTCCGGGTAAATGTGGGCCTCCTCGATGGCGGCGCGCATCGCGGCCTTGGCCTTTGGAGACGGGCCAAGCGGGTTCTCGTTGGAGGCCACCTTGACGATCACCGAGGGATCGAGGCCGAGTTCGCGGGCGGTTTCGTCAATCGGCTTGCCGGGCTCATAGGCCACAAGATCGCAGACGAAACGGTTGGCGTGGGATTCAATCGACATGCGCCGCAGCCTAGGTGGCCGGCCCATGACGGTCAAACGCCAAGCTGGCGGGAAACCCGGATCAGGAGTCGTGAAGCAGCGATTCGAAGCGGCCGAGCGCGTCCTGATAGATCGGTCCGAGCGATGGATCGGGCGCGATGGAGGAATTTTCCGCAGTGTGGCAGAAGGTTTCCTGAAGCGACGCGAGATCGTGGCCATCCGCCGCGGCGGCGATCAGTGCCGCGCCGAGGGCTGCGGAGTTCGAGACATCGAGCCGCTCGACGGGAGCCTGGAAAACATCGGCGACGATGCCTGCGATGCCGGCGTTTTGCGATGCGCCGCCGGTGAGGCGGATGCGGGTGGCGGGCACGTCCATCCATTGGGAGTGGAGGCGCATGTTGAGGAATTGGCCTTCGAGCAGGGCCCGCACCTGGAGACCTGGGTTTTTACCGGTCTCGAAGTCCTCCGGGCCCCGCAGGACTGGTGCGGTGAAGTCGCGGCGAGGGGTGATTTCCGGGCCGAAGAAGGGCAGCATCAGGTTGGCGCCGGCGGCTTGACGAGTGGTGTCGAGAGCGGCTTTGTCGAAGGCGGACCAGTCGAGTCCCAGGCGGTCGCGCAGTGCTTCGCGTGCCAGCGAGCCGTTGCGGAAACATATCAGCGACATGAAACCGCCGGCCGGGTTCCCGAAGACATGGCCGAAGCCATTGGGATCGGTTTTGGCGGCAGGCATCGCGGCGAAAAACGTGTCGCTGGTGCCGAGGGAGATCACGATGGCACCCGGACGGGTGGCTCCCATGCCGACGAGCGAGGCCGGATTGTCTCCGGTGAAGGGCGCGCAGCGGCAATCGGGAGAAAAGTCGAATTTCTCCACGAAATAACGGGAAATGTTGCCCTGCGGGGTGGTGGCTGGCGCGCTGGCGGGCAGTTTATCCCCGAGGCCGGGCGCGGTGGCGGCGAGCAATTCCGAATCCCACTCCAGGGATGCGAGGTTGAGCAGGTTCATTCCCGCGCCGTCGCCGTGGTCGATGGGGGCGGAACGTCCCGCGAGCACGGATGCGAGAAACGAGCTTACCAGATGAATCCGCGCGGTGGCGGAGTAGGCGGCGGGCTGTTCCTTGGAAAAGCGCCGGATTTGCGGCCCGGTGAAGCGCTCGATGGCGACCGAGCCGCTGCGCCGGCAAACCTCCGCATCACCGCCGACAGCGGTGGCGATTTCCCGGCACTCGGCACCGGTGGAGGTATCCATCCAGATAGGCGAAGTGGCGCGCGTGAGGGTGGGGGAAAGCTGCGAGGAAAGGTTGCTTGCGGGGGCGAGATTGGCAATCACCCGCTCGAAATCCGCCCCGAGATAGAGCGATCCGTGCTGTTGCCCCGAGCCGGCGATCATCCGGATTTGCCGGAGATCGGCGGCCTGCGAAAGCCTGGCGAATAGCAGATCCAGGGCATCCAGCCACATCAGCGGATTGGAGTGGACCTCGCCGTTTTCCCCGCCGGGGATAAATCCGCCGGGGCATCCGTATTCCGGGAATGACGCACCGAAATTGACGGATTCCTGATGGCGTATTTCGCCCGAAACCGGATCGATGATGACCGCCGTCAGCGATTGGGTGGAGGAGTCGAGGCCGAGAAACATGAACGGATGCTGTGGCTGGAGCGCTCCGTTTCCAAGAGCAAGATGGGTGCGACGGGTACAAAAAAGGAGCGGCCGCTTTCGCGACCGCTCCGGGAGCTATATTGGACTGAATCGATCTCGATCAGAAACCAACGGCAAGCATGCAGCCGCCGAAGAGTTCGTTGTCGGTTCGGGTCCAGGGGCTGCCTTTGTCCTCGCCGAGGGCGACGGACAAGGCAACGAACGGGGACAGTTTGGCGCTTTCGGCGAAGCCCCAGTCAAGGGCGGCCTTGGTCACCCAGTGGGAGCACTCCCAACCTTCGGTCATGATGCCGAGGGCGCTGCTGACGTTGAGGGTGACACACTGGCTGAGTTCCCAGCCACGGCTGAGGGCAAGCTCGGTGTAACCGTTGTTGTTGCCGGCAGGGCCACTGGAGCAGATGTCCCAGAAGTAGGTCAGCGACGCGGTGGCGAAACCGAAGTCACGGGAAGCCTGGAAGTAGACTTCCTGATTGTCCACGCCGAGGCTGCCGACGTTCCAGTAGTAGATGTAACCGACGGCAAGGTTCGCCCAGCCGAAATCGTAGCCGGCTTCCGTGTAGAAGTCGACCTCGCTGTTGATTTCATCCGGAGCCGGGGAATCAAAGGCGGTGGCCCAGACACCGGCGCTCAGGCTGACTTCATTATACCTGCTGGCGACGTCCAGACCGAGCTCGCCGAGACTATTGCCAAGGTCGATACCGCGCCAGATGTATTCGGTGGTGTAACCGGTGTGGATTTCATACTCGACTTCCGCCGAGGCAGTGCCGGCCACAAGGGCGGAGGCAGCGGCCAGGGCGCCAATGGTTTTGCAGTAGTTTTGCATCGTGTTGTGTTGGTTTTCGGTTGCTGCTTGCGTCCTTGGCTGCGCCGGTGGCGGAACAGACAAGAGCGATTCGGACTTAGCTTCCCACGTGCCTGAACAGCGCCGGAAGCATTCCGTTGGAGGGAAACTTAAGGTTTCCTAATGAAATGTCCAGCATTATTTGGCACGGATCCGCGCTCCGCATGGAGGTGGGTTACCGTCCCTTTCCTGACATGGCAAGCGAGAATCTGGATTTTCGGGGAAATTCATCGGTTGGAAAACGTCAATCCTTCCGAAAACGGGCGGCATGGGATCTTGGCACGGGGTTTGCTAACCGGCCGATGCTCCCTCGGGGATTTGGAATCGTCGGGATGCAGCACACAACCATCCGATTAACCCTGACCACCATGACCAGTCGATATCTAAACAAATTGAGAGCCCTTGCGGCGGCGGCCGTCGCGTTTGCAGCCATTCCCATGGCACCTCCCGCATTCGGGCAGGATACCGAGCCGCCCGCCGCTCCGGCAGTCGAAGCCCCGGCGGCCACGACACCTGCGGATGCCGCGGAGGCCCCGGCCGTGATCGACTCGGGCGACACCGCCTGGATGCTGACCTCCATGGTGCTTGTGCTCCTGATGACCCTGCCCG
>CAZKQK010000194.1:0-7771 GCA_964554865.1 uncultured Luteolibacter sp.
GTCCGGGTTGTTGAGCAGGCCGCGTTCGAGGAGGTTGGAGTTTACCGGGAGGGATGAGGCGGTGAGGCTGCGGGCGTTGACCCGCGAGGAGCCGCCGAAGATGATGCCGTTGGGATTGATGATGTAGACCTGGCCGTCGGCCGTGATGTTGCCGAGGATCCGGGTGGGGTTGGCGGCGGGGTCGCCGACCCTGTTGAAGGCGATCCACTGGCCGGCGCTTTCGCCGCCCTTTTTCTGGTCGAAGGCGAGGGTGGTGTTTTTGCCGACGTTGAGGGTTTCCCATTCGAGCAGGGCCTGTTGCGCGGTTTGTCTGACGGTGACTTTGGTTTTGCCGTTTTTGACGGTTTGTTTCGGGAGTTCGGCGCCTTTCCATTTCGACGGATCGGCGGTGAGGGAGCCGGATACCTTCAATCCGCCGGCGACGAGGCCGTTGGGGACCCTGGGGAGGTTGATGGCGGGTTTGAGCGGATTCCCTCCGGGGCTGTTGGAGCCCTGCCGGGCCGCGTTGCGCGCGGCGTTCTGCATGGCGCGGATGGAGTTGATGGTGCGGGTGGTGCGGGCGAGGCTGTCGCGGGCGCCGGCGCGCGCGGCGTCGGTGGCGGAGGGCGGGGGGGCTCCGCCGTGGTTGGGGCCGCGGCCCTTGCCCGGCGCGCCGGGCCTCGCGCCTCCGCGCAGGATGTCGGCGGCGGCGTCGGGGCCGGTGAGGCAGAAGCTGAAGCCGATGATGATCGGGACGCCGAACCGGATGGGCGCGCCGAAGGGATATGGAGGGCGGAAGGGTTTCATACGGGTTTTCCGGGGCCTATGGCTTTTTGGCGGGGGCGGCGATGCGGTTGTCGATGATGTCGCTCCTGTAGCCTTCGACGAGGGATTCGATCCTGACGCGGTTTGACCGGATGAAGGGTTCGCGGGCGGAGAGGGCCTTGCCGAGGGAGAATTTCTCGAAGCGGTCGAGGATTTCGCAGGCGGTGTTGAAGAGGCCGATGTTCTTGCGCTCGCGGTCGGCGACGGTGTGCCTGAGGGTGACGATTTCGGAGGCGAGGGCGGCGCGCTGTTCCTCTTTCCGGCGGGCGACGGCGGCGGCCTTGTGGTAGCCGGCCTTCCATTCGGCGAGGCCCTGCCGGTATTGGGCGATGCGTTTGTCGCGCCCGGCGATGGTGTTGTTGAGCTTGATGGCGCTTTCCTCGGAGGCGGCCCTGATTTCCGCGATTTCCCCGCCTTGGGCGGCAACGCGGGCTTGGAGCTGTTTGTTCCTTTCCTCCAGTCCGGCGGTTTTCGCTTCGGCGACGGCCTGGGCGGCCCGGGCGTTGGCGGCCTCGGTCCGGGCGGCGCGGAGCTGGAGCAGGGTGGCCTTGAGCTGCTCGCGGAGCTTGGCGGCGGGATCGGCCTGGGGCCGGGCGTGGAGCGGGGCGGCGGCTGTTAGAAGGAGGAACGTGGCGGAGAGGATCCGGTTCATGGCGGTGCTGCTGTTAGAATTTCGCGTTGAGGTCGATCTGGAGGATGTCCGAGGAGAGGGGGGGGCCGGCGATTTCGTCGGCGCTCATCCAGCGGATGCCGCAGCGGACCCGCGGTGAGATGGCGAGGTTGCCGCCGATGGAGAAGCCCCTGATGTTGGTGCCGCCGCCGCCGAAGTCCGAGTCGGTGAAGGCGTCCGCGACGGCGTCGGACTCGACGTGGCGGTATCCGAAGCCGGCCTGCCAGTCCCAGCGCTTTTCGAGGATGGGGCTGCCGGCGAGGAGGGAGATGTGCCAGGCGGTGTCCCCGCCCTCGAAGGAGCCGGGTTTTCCGGCGCCTTTGGAGGGGCCGCGGTTGTTGACGGCGATCCTGTCGATGGCGGAGGAGTCGAAGGCGATGTTGCGGGTGGCCTCGGCGAGGAGCGAGAGGCGGAAGGGTTCGAAGCGGTCGTAATCGAGGCGGCCGGTGATGGTGATGTTCTCGAATGGTGTGGCGAGGCCGTAGTATTGGTATTGGTATTTGTTTCCGAAGTCGTTGGCGGCGGTGCTGTTGTCTATGTCGCGGAGGGCCATGTAGGTGTTTCCGCGCTGGGCGAAGGACGGGCGGGTGGCGTCGGTGTTTCCGGCGTCGTTGGGCGAGAGCGGAATGAAGGGCTTGGAGAGTTCGCCCTCGATGCCGTCGTAGTCGTAGTAGGCGACGGCGAGCTTGGCCGTGAGGTCGTCCGCCGGTTTCCACTCGACTCCGAGCTGTGCGCCGAGCAGCCATTTGTCGGTGCTGTCGAACTTGGAGGGCTGGTTGGAGGCGAGGTTGAAGTCGGTGTTGTAGACGGGGAAGTAGCCGGCGGCGAGGAAGGCGGAGACCTTGTCGCTGACGCGGACCTGGCCGCGCGCGGCGAGGCCATCGAATCCGAGGTCGTCGTCCCACATCATTTCTGTGGAGAGGAAGGGGTTGTCGAAGCGGCCGATGGAGAGGACGAGTTCCTCGCCGTCGCCGTTGCCGGGGCCGGCGTCGTAGCGGAGGAAGGCGCGGTCGAGCCAGACGGCGTATTTGGAGAAGTTGCCGCCGGAGCCGCCGAGGGACTGGTTGGTGGTGGTGGGGGAGCTGTCGGAGCCGGTGGCGAGGCGGATGCCGCCGTCGAAGCCGTCACCTAACATGATTTCGGTTCCGAAGCGGGCGCGGAGGCGGGCGCGGTGGCGGTCCTTGTCGACGTTGTATTGCGGCGAGAACTGGGTGCCGGAGGTGTCGAAGGGCGCGCCGGTGTTGATGGCCTGGAAGTTGGGGAAGGCTCCGGTGTTGTCGTTGCCATCGGGGTAGAAGGTGTTTTCGGAACGGATGCGGAGGTCGCCGAAGGGTTTGAGGCGCGAGGTCCACCCGGGGTATTGCCTTTCGCTCCATTTTTCCTCGCGGGCGTGGGCCATGAGTTCCTGCCGGATCTGGTCGCGCATCTGCTGTTTCACGACCTCGGGGATGTAGGCGATGGTCATTTCCTCTTCGGGGGAGGGCTCGGGTGGCAGGGCGGCGATGTCGTTCCGCGCGGCGGCGGCGGCGGCGTCGGCCTCGGCCTGTTGGATCATTTCATCGGCCTCTTCCCTGGAGAGGATGCCTTTGGCGACGAGGCGGCCGATGAGGTTGATGGTGACGTTTTCGGAGGGGTTGGCGACGGGTTGCGGTTTGGGATCCTGCGGCAGGTCGGTATCGAGGGCCGGGCCGACGGTGGGGTCGAGCGGGTCGGCGGGGTTGCCGGCGGCGGTTTCCTCTTGCGCGACGAGCACGGGTGCGGCGGCGAGGGTGGCGGCCAACAGGGGGACGCGGGCGGTGCGGGGCAGGTGCATGGGAAATGGGAAATGATATCAAACGGAGGGCTTGCGCGCGCTGATGCGGAGGTTGATCGGCATGGGCAGGTCCGGCGGCGGGCCTTGCGGCAGCCGCAGCCCGGTGAGGATGCGGCCGCGGATGGCCTGATCGACGGCGGGGCTGCCTGATGATCCGATCAACCGGACGCGGGTGATGCGGCCGGTGGCGTCCGCCCAGATTTTCACGTTGAGGGAAGAGAAGGTGGCGCTGCGGGTGGAGGGATTGCGGGCGAGGGCGTCGCGGACGGAGGATTGGACCTTGGCGGCATACCATCCGAACCTGCTGGCGGAGCCGCGGTTTCCGGTGCCGCCGATGCGGCCCGTGCCCTTGCCTCCGCCGCCGATGGCGGGGCCCGTGCCGCCGGCGGAACCGGGGCCGAGATCGAGATCCGGCGGTGGCTCGGCGGAGGGTTCCTCCGGGGCTTCCTCCTCCTCGGTGACCTCCTCCTGGACGAGCATGTCCTCCTCTTCCGGCGGTGGTGGTTCATCCTGCGGCGGCGGTGGCGGCGGAGGGGTGACCGGTGGTGGTGGCGGCGGCAGTGTGATGGTCATGGTTTCCCCGGCGACCAGTGCCACGGCGGTGGCTTTCGTCCCGCGCGAAGCGGCCCACAGGCCGGTGACGATGAGCGCGACGACGCCGACGACCCATGGCAGCGGGTTGGCCTCCTTGCGCTTGCGCTTTTTCGGTTTGGAATCGGACATGGCGCTTACTTCGATTGGGTGGCCAATGCGATCCGGGTGACGCCGACGCGGCCGAGCACGTCGAGCACGTCCATGATGAGTTGATACTGGTTGGAGCGGTCGCCGCGGACGACGACGGGCACCTCGGGGTTTTCGGCCTTGGCGGCGGCGAGGCGGCTTTCAAGGTCGGCGAGGGTGACGGGGGTGGTGTTGAGCTTGATGTTGCCCGCCGAGTCGATGGTGACGGCCTGGGTCTTGGGCGCTTCCAGCTTCTGGGTGGCGGGTTTTGAGTTTGCGGATGGCAGGTTCACCTTCACTCCCTGCACGCCGGCGGTGGTCATGATGATGAAGATGAGGAGGAGGACCAGATAGAGGTCCACCATCGGGGTGACGTTGATGTCGTCGAAGCTCTTGTCGTCTGCGGAGGCCATGTTGTTATGTGAAGTTTAGATCGAATATCCGCCGCCGCCCGGCGTTTCCTCGCGGGGTTGGTGGAACTCGGCCATCCTGGCGACGAACTCGTCGATGAAGACCCGCATGGTGCTGACGACGTTCCTGATGCGGCCGTTCAGATAACTGTAGATGAAGAGCGCGGGGATGGCGACGACGAGGCCGGCGACGGTGGCGAGCAGGGCGGAGGCGATGCCGGGGGCGATGGAGTTGACATTGACCTCGCCGGACTTGGCGATGATGGCGAAGGTGATCATGACGCCGACGACGGTGCCGAGCAGTCCGACGTAGGGGCCGCCGGCGACGCTGATGGTGAGGTAAACGAGGCCGTCGGTGAGGCGGTGGTTCTCATGGACGAGTCCGGCGTCCAGGCTTGCGCGGATGGCCTGGATGGAGCGCGCCCTCAATCCGCCGCGGTCGCCGCCGGATTTTTCCAGCCGGCGGCGGATTTCATCCGATCCGATGTGATAGATATGATAAAGGGGGGAGTCCTTCATCAGTTCCCGGTCCTCCTCGTCCACTGAGCCGCCCATGCTCCCGATGGTTTTCCCGTCGGCGTGGTCGAGGGCGGTCAGGTCGGTGGAGAGGGATTTCCAGAGTTTGAGGAACTCGCGGTTTCCCCTCTCGATCCTGTTGAGATAGAGGAATTTCCTGAGGGCGACGGTCCATCCGGCGATGACCATGAGGATGCAGACGCCGACGGCGATCCAGCCGTCGAACATCATGTTGCGGGCGATGTCGCCGAAGAGCATGATGTGCTCGAGGGTCTCGCTGCGGGAGGTGGCGGCGGCGCCCTCGGTGTTGCCGGCGGCGAGGAGTTTCTGCGAGGCGTCCGAGCCGCTCTGGTTGATGAAGGCGAGCCTGACGGCGGCGGGGGTGATGGCCGCGGAGTGGAAGCGCAGTTCGTCGAGATCGCCGGAGAAGCCGTCTTGCGCGGCGCCGAGGATGATGGGCGCGGTGGAGGCGGGCAGGCCGGCGGCGGCGGTGGAGTAGGGCTCGCCGTTGACGAAAACACTGAGTGTCGGCCCCCCGGCGGTGACGGCGAGGTGGTTCCACGCGGCGGGTGCGACGGGGGACGCGGCGGCGCTGCGGACTCCGCCCGCCTCGACGACGGGCGCGCCCTGGTCAAGGATGACGCGGAAGGTTTCCGCGCCTTCGCCGCGCGAGAGGATGACGGCGTTTGGCTGGAGGGCGGCGGGTTTGAACCAGAAGGAAACGGTGGCTTGGCCACCGGCGGTCCAGGCGAGGCTTTCGGTGGTGTCGAGGGCAAGGGGGGCATCCCCCGACAGGCGGATGCCGGAGCCGATGATGGAGCCGTCGGCGACGGTGGCGGGAGCGGCGGCGGCATTGCCGTTGGAGGTGGCGTCGGCGGGCGGGGCGCCGGCCTCGGCGAAGTGGAAGACGGCGGCGAGGTCCTTGCCGTAGGCGGCGGCGGAGTCTCCGGGGGCGGCGGCGTCGGGGTTTCCGAAGTAGAGATATAACGAGTCGGCGCCGGGTTTGACATCGGGGAGCCTCACCCAGACGAAGGCCTCGCCCAACAGGTTGTCGTAGAGCTCGACATGATGGGGGATGATGGTTCCGCCGTCGGCGGCGAGGAAGCGGAGGTCGCCGCCGTCCTCGCGCGCGGAACCGAAGACGGCGCCGTCGGCGATGCGCAGGAGCAGCGTGGACTCGCCGGCGGGGCCGGGCAGGGCGGAGGCGTCGAGGCTGAGTTTCTGGCGCCGGGTCCAGTCCTTGTTCCACCAGGCGTCCTTGGAATCTTCGGCGTGGAGGGATGTTACTGCGAGGAGCAGTGCCGCGGAAATGACAGGTCGGATCATGATGTGGGGAGGATGTCAGAAGTCGGCCCAGCCGCGGAAGGTGATGCGGATGCTTCCGTCGTCGGCGTTGGGTTGTTCGATGAGGGGCATGGCGACATCGACGGAGGCGTTGTAGTGTTCGCGGACACGCAGGCGCGATCCGATGCCGATGCTGGAGAGACCCTCGCGTTTCCGCTGGCCGGGGAGGGGGTCGTGGATGCCGGTGACGCCGCCGTCATAGAAGGCGTGGAAGCGCCATTCGTCCCCGGGGTTTGGCGAGGTGTCGCCCCTGCCGATGAGGGTGGGGCTGCGGAGTTCGGCGGTGACGAAGACGCCGTTGTCGCCCAACAGGGTGGACTCGAGGTAGCCGCGGGCGGTGCCGAGGCCGCCGCCGGAGAATTGCTCGCTGTTGATGAGCGGGCCGCCGGAGAGCTGGCCCTGGATTTTCCCGAAGACCCGGGAGCCGCCCTTGACGTCGCGGGTGTGGGCGGCGTCGGCGCGCAGGTAGATGAAGGAGCCGGAGGCGTTGTAGCGCTTGTCGCCGTAGGCGGACTGGTCATCGCCCATGCCGCGGAGGTGGAGGTTGAGCGAGGTGTTGAGTTCGGTGAAGTGTTTGTCGCCCACCCAGCCGGCGGAGTGGTTGGCGCTGATGGGGTAGTATTCGATGGGCGAGGAGATGACGTCCTTGCCGATGACCACGTCCTCGGCGAAGTTCCTGTAGTCGATGCCGATGTTGAAACCCTGATGGAAGCTGTCGGATCCCGGCATGTCGATCATGGCGCGCAGGCCGAGGATTTCGCCGCGGCCGGCGACGGCGGCCCCGCCGAGGGTGGAGATGTCGCTGTCCTGGCGGGTGGCGCTGAGCATGAGGCTGGCCTTGTCCGAGACGCGGGCCATGTAGTGGCCGGAGTATACCAGGGCGTCGCCGGTGTTTTCCGGGGCGATCTGGACGCTCGCGCCGAGGGTGTGGCCGAGCTGGAAGAGGTTGGCGTACGAGAGCGAGCCGTTGAGGCGCAGCGGGGTGGTGTCCGCGCTGTGGCGGTTGTTGAGTTCGAGCGAGCCGTGGAGCGGGAGTTCGTCCTCGACCTTCAGCTCGATGTCCACGGCGCCGGGTTCGGCCCCGGGCCTGAGCTCGGGCGTGACGCGGCGGTCGGCGAGGCGGTTGACGGCGATGATTTCCCTCTCGACCTGCCTGAAGTCCGGCACCGTGCCTTCGGCGAGCGAGGGGACCTCGCGGCGGACGCGGCTGGGAAGATGCCACTTCGCGCCGCTGACCCTGAGCCGCGCGACCTTGCCCTCGACAACTTGCAGGCGGATGACGCCGCGGCGCGGATCCTGCTCGGGGATCCGGACGGAGACGGTCTGGAAACCCCTGTCATGATAGACCTTCTCAAGGGCGGCGCGGGCGTTTTCCACGTCGTCCGGTGTGCGTCCGGGACCGAGATGGGGGTAAACCGCCCCGCCCGCCTCCAGATTCGACAGGCGCCCGCCGCCCTCGATCTTGTACTGGCGGATGTAGAAGCGGTAGTCGTC
>CAZKQK010000195.1:0-7701 GCA_964554865.1 uncultured Luteolibacter sp.
TCGAGCGTGCGGCTGTCGAGGTTGGGCATGTTGACCGCGTTGCGGATCTCGCCGGTGACGAGGAAGTCGCGGATCTGGCAAGCGACCTCGATGCCGACGTTTTCCTGAGCCTCGGCGGTGGACGCTCCGAGGTGGGGGGTGAAGACGGATTTTTTCGCGCCAAGCAGCGGGAAGCCGGCGGGCGGGGGCTCGGTTTCAAAGACATCGAGGGCGATGCCGGCGAGGTGGCCGGAGTCGAGCAGTTCCTTGGCAGCGGCTTCATCGACCAGGCCTCCGCGGGCGCAGTTGACGACGAGGGCGCCGGGGTTCATCAGTGCGAGGGTTTTGGCGTTGAGGACGTGTTTGCTTTCCGGGGTTAGCGGGATGTGGAGGGTGACGACGTCGGCTCCGGTGAGTGCCTGCTCCGGGCTCTCGGCGAGGTCCACCTTGAGCGATTGGGCGCGGGCGGAGGTGAGGAAGGGATCGTAGGCAACCACGTGCATGCCGAAGGCCTGGGCGCGTTTGGCGAACTCGGTGCCGATGCGGCCCATGCCGAGAATGGCGAGGCGTTTGTCGTTCATTTCAACGCCTTCGAAGGACTTGCGGTCCCATTTCCCGGCGATGATGGAGGCGTGGGCCTGCGGAATGTTGCGGGCGAGCGAGAGCATCAGGGTGAAGGCGTGCTCGGCGGTGGAAATGGTGTTGCCGCTGGGGGTGTTCATGACGACCACGCCGTGGTCGGTGGCGGCGGCGCGGTCGATATTGTCCACGCCAACGCCGGCGCGGCCGATGGCCTTGAGGTTTTTGGCTGCGGCGAAGACTTCGCGGGTGACCTTGGTCTGGGAGCGGACGACGAGCCCGTGGTAATCACCGATGATCTTGAGGAGTTCTTCCGGTTTGAGACCGGTATTGACGTCCACGGAGATTCCCGGGGCCGAGCGCAGGGCCTCAACGCCTTTTTCCGAGATCGGATCCGATACGAGCACGCGGTAGGTAGCCATAGGCGCGGGGGCTTAAACCAGGACGTCCCGTGCGGCAAGTGTTTGAGGGGAAAAATAGCGTGAAAAAAAAGAGACAGAAATAATTTAATTTCGCTTGCGGGCTGGTTTTTAGCGGTGGTGGACGGAGCGGGGCGAAGGGTTGGGTCCGGGTTACTTTTTCACCTGGCCTTGTGCATGCCGGCCTGGACGGCGGCGCTGAGGCGGATGAAGACTTCGTCCGGGGTGCCGGTGGCGTCGATGTCGGTGACTTCGCGTTCCTTGCGGTATTTGTCGATGACGGGGATGGTGCGGGCCTCGTGTTCGTGGAGGCGGTTGACGATTTTGGCGGTGCTGGCGTCGTAGGGCATGCGGCGCTCGGTTTGGCTGCGGGCGTCGAGGCGGCTGACGAGTTCGAGGACCGGGGCCTCGAGATTGACGATTTGGGAAATGCCCGAATGGTGTTTGAGGAGCATGCCTTCGAGGATGTATGACTGGACGAGGGTGCGGGGGATGCCCTTGAAGATGAAGCCGCGGGCTCCGTTGGGGTTGGCGAGTTTTTTCTCGATGAGGCGGACGACGATTTCGTCGGGCACGAGTTCGCCGGCTTCGAGGTATTCCGAGATGCGGCGGCCCATGGGGGTGTCGAGGCGCATTTCCTCCTGAAGCATGCGGCCGGTGGCGATGTATTCCAGGCCGTAGGTGGCGGCCAGACGCAGCCCTTGGGAACCGCGGCCTGAGCCGGGGTAGCCGAAGAGCACGAGGTTGAAGAGATTCTTTTCGAGTTCCTTGTCGAGGATGCGGACGATGTCCTCGCGGACCTGCTCGACCGAGCGGGTGGCATCGACGTCGAACTGTTGGCCCTTGTCGCGATAGAACTGGAGGACGGGCAGGGTTTTCTCGTGGTATTCGCGCAGGCGGGTGCGGATGACGGTCTCGTTGTCATCGAGGCGGCCGGAGCTTTCTCCGCGTTTCAGCAGGCGGGAAACGGAGGTTTCCTCGGGCAGGGCGAGGTTGATGAGGCAGGTGAGGGAGGTGTTCAGACGGATCATCAGGCCGTCGAGGATGTAGGCCTGGACGAAGGTGCGGGGGAATCCGTCGAATAGGAAACCGGACGCCTGGGGGTTGTCCTGAATGGTTTTCTCGATGATTTGGACGATGATTTCGTCAGGTACGAGTCCGCCGGAAGCGATGACGCCGCGGGCTTCCTCGCCGAGTTTGCTGCCCTCGGCGAGTTCGCGCCGGAGGAGGTCGCCGGTGGAGATGTAGAAGAGGTTGAAGCGCTTGACCAGGTATTCGGACTGGGTGCCTTTGCCGGCGCCGGGCGGGCCGAAGAGTGCGATGTTGAGCATGGCGGTGGGTGGAGGCTTTCGATTGCTGGTGGCAGTCAACGCGGCAGGCAAGCGGGAAACTTCGCGGCAGACCGTTTTTCGTCCGCATTTTCCATTCCAGTTGGCAGGGGGATGGGAATTTACGGCTTTTCACGGGAGCATGGCTGTCCAGAATGGAGGCGTGCCCGATATCGCGTCATCCACGCTGGTGATTTTGGTTTCCGCCCTGCTTGGGGTGGGGGTGCTGATCATGATGTGTGTGTTCGGGATTTCGCGCACCTTGCGCAGGATTGAGCGAGGGCTGGCGGAGCTTTCGTCCGGGGAGGAGGCCGCCGAGAACCGTTTGCGGACGGCGGAAGGATCCGGTGGCGGGGCGTTTGAGGAGTTTTTGAACGAGGATCCGGCGAGGAGGATGTTGCCCAAGGGGGAGCGCTTTGCCGCGTACCGGAAATGGCGGCGGGAAAAGGGGCTGAATTGGGCGAATTCCCAGTGACGCCGCGCTATTTCGGTTAGGTCTTACAAAATGCCGCAGATTTTCTTTTTTCCGTTGCAAGGACTGCTGCGGTTTGCATCCTCCCGGCGCGCCGGTCAGCCCCCGGGTTCCCGTTAAGGAACGGGCCTCCGGCCACCGGAAAGCCGCTCTCCACGCACCGCATTGCCCTCGCCATGGCCAACATTTTTCCCCGCTGGTCCAACCTGCTTCCCCTGAAAATCGCTGTTTGCACCGGTTCCGTGGCGGCAGGGATCACGCTTGCCTTCAGTTACTACGCGACTCCCAAGGCGCTCAACGTGGGGTATCAACCGGCCCAGCCGATCCCGTTTTCGCACAAGATCCACGTCGATCAACTGGGTTTGGATTGCCGTTACTGCCATTCTTTTGTCGATGTCTCCGGTCACTCGAACACGCCGACGGGCAACACTTGCTGGAACTGCCACCAGCACGTCCAGCGTGAGAGTCCGAAACTGGCGGCGCTGCACAAGTCGATGGACCCGAATTTCCCGGGTTACGACGGCAGGCCGATCGAGTGGGTGAAGATCCACAAGCCCGCGGACTACGTTTACTTCAACCATTCGGCGCACGTGAACCGCGGCATTTCCTGCCAAAGCTGCCACGGCGATGTGAACAAGATGGAGGTGGTCCATCAGGTGGAGCCGCTCTCGATGTCGTGGTGCCTCGATTGCCACCGCGCGCCGGAGGAGCACCTGCGTCCGCTCGAAGAGGTCTATAACTTCAGCTACAAGGCGGAAGAATACGTTTCCAAACACGGCCAGGCGCTCGGGGTAAAGACCACCGAGGAACTCGGCCTCAAGCTCAAGGAGCAGTTCAAAGTCCAGCCCAAGGAAAGCTGCGCCACCTGCCACCACTGATATCCGTTTTCCGAATTTCCACCACTTCAGAAGTCGAACATGAGCAAGCGCATCTGGCAACACCCCGAAGTTCCCGCCGGCGAAACCACCGTTTCCTGGCGCAGTGCGGGCCAGCTTGAGGACAGCCCGGCCTTCCGCGAGTGGCTGGACCGCGAGTTTCCGCAGGGAGCCGCCGAAATGGCCGATGAATCGGAGGCGGAAACCACCCGTCGCTCGTTTCTCAAGCTGATGGGGGCCTCCACCGCGCTGGCGGGCTTCGGTCTCGCCGCATGCCGCCGTCCGGAGACCTACATCGTTCCCTACACCAAGGCGCCGGAATGGGTCATCCCCGGCAAGGCCACTTATTACGCGTCCGCCATGCCGCGCGCCGGTGGGGCCACGCCTCTGGTGGTCACCACCTTCGAAGGCCGCCCGACGAAGGTGGCCCCGAACAACCTTCATCCGGATGCCGCCGGCACGGACGCCTTCGCCCAGGCATCGGTGCTCGACCTCTATGCGCCCAACCGTTCCCGCCGTTTCCTGAAATCGGGAAACCCCGCGAAAAGGTCCGAGTTCCAAAGCGTTCTGGCCGGTCTCGCCGCTGACAAATCCGCGAAGATCGGGCTTGTTTTCGGAGCCGATGACAGCCCCACCCGGGCGCGCTTGCGCAAGGATCTGGCCGCCAAATTCGGTGCGGCGAGATTCTATCAGTATGAGGCTCTCACCGGCGACTCCGCTTCCGCGTATGGCGACGGCGTGAAACCGGTCGCGGATTTTTCCAAGGCCGACCGGATCCTTTCGCTTGATTGCGACTTCGCCGGTGATGACCCGCAGGGTTCGGTGACGGCGTTTTTCGACCGACGCAAGCCGGAGGGAGCCGCCTACGACCAGAAGCCGGACGCGGCGAAAATGAACCGCCTCTATGTTGTCGAGTCCGCCTACACCCTCACCGGTGGCATGGCCGACCATCGCCTTCGCGTGCCTCCCACGCGTGTCCTGGCCGTCGCCGCCCTCATCGCCCGCGAGCTTGGCGTTTCCGCGGCCTCCGGACTGAATCCGGAAGCGGATGAGAGAACCCTTTCCTGGATCAAGCCGCTCGTCGCCGACCTCAAGGCCTCCGGAGCCAAGTCACTGGTGCTTGCCGGCTCCCGCCAACCGGCCGCCGTCCATCAACTCGCGCTCGCCATCAACCAAGCACTCGGCGGCACCGGCGAAGGCAGGCCGCTTGCCATCGTGCAGACCGAAAACACCGGTCTCGGCACGCTCGCCCAACTCAAGTCCGACATCGAGTCCCGCACGGTGGAAACCCTCGTGCTGCTCACTCCGGGCAACCCGGTTTATGACGCTCCGGCCGATCTCGGATTCGGCGAAGTCCTCGCCAAACTGAAAACGTCCATCCACCTTGGCATCCGCACCGACGCCACCGCTCACGCCGCCTCGTGGCATGTGCCCGCCGCCCATTATCTGGAAACCTGGTCGGACACCCGCAGCGACCGCGGCGTTTACACGATCGTCCAGCCGATGATCCTGCCGCTCTATCAGGATTGCGTTTCCGAAATGGAATTGTTGCTCGCGCTGCTTTCGGACGACGGGAAACTCGTCAATGGCGATGGCGGGAAAGGCGCGCCGTCGCCCGCATATGAAGCTGTTAGAAAAACCTTCGCCGCCATCGGCGGGGAAGGGGACGCGCCATGGAAGTCCCTGCTTCGCGATGGTTTCCTGAAGAACAGTTCCTATCCTTCCGCTTCGCCCGCCGCCGGTGTTTCCGCCTCTGCCCTCGCTTCGGCCCTGAGTGCGGCGCCCGCTCCGGGCAAGGACTCGCTCGAAGTGGTCTTCGCGACGGACGCATCGGTTTACGACGGCCGCTGGATCGACAACGGCTGGCTCCAGGAAGCTCCGGATCCGGTTTCTAAAATCACTTGGGACAACGCCGCCCTCATCGCTCCGAGGACCGCGAAGGATCTCGGCATCTACGACAAGCTCGTCGATGTCGAGCCCGAGACCAAGGCGCTCGGATTCATCCCCGTGGAAGGCAAATATGCCGCCGTGGGTCCCGATGGCGAAGGCGAGAACCGCAAGCAGCGGATGATCGCCGTCACCGTGAACGGCAAGACCCTTGAAATCCCGGTGGTCATCTCCTTCGGCCAGGCGGAGAACACCCTCGTCATCCCTCTCGGATACGGCCAGGGCTTTGACAAGGACGACGAACTCGGCCGCAAGCCGGAAAACCAGAGCCATGTCGGCCTCGTCGGCATCAACACCGGCTTCAACGCCTATCCGCTCCGCACTTCCGCCTCCACCTACATCGCCACCGGCGCGAAGGTGAGGTTCCTCGAAGGCAAAACCTACAGTCTCGCCCTCACGCAGGAACACAGCTCGATGTATGGCCGCGCCCTGGCCCGCGAGATTTCCACCAAGGAGGATGAAATCAAGGGCCGCTTCGAAAAACAGCTCGCCGATGTCAAAAAACAGGGCAACGACTCCCACGCCCCCAAGAACATCTATCTCTACAAACCGGAAGACCGCCAGGGCCAGCCGCTCATCAGCGACCCGCTCCACCAGTGGGGCATGTCGATCGACCTTTCCTCCTGCACCGGTTGCACTTCCTGTCTCATCGCCTGCCAGGCGGAGAACAACATCCCCATCGTAGGCAAGCAGCAGATGGCCAAGGGCCGCGAGATGCACTGGATCCGGATGGACCGCTACTACGCCGCCCAGGAATACGCCTTCGACAAGGACGGCAACAAGATCAAGGACAAGGCCACCGGCGGGTATCAGAAGGCTCCCGACTGGGTGATGGACAACCCCGCTTTCGTTCCGCAGCCCGTCGCCTGTGTTCACTGCGAGTCCGCCCCCTGCGAGGTGGTTTGCCCGGTGAACGCCACCGTTCACACCGAGGACGGGCTCAACTCGATGGCCTACAACCGCTGCATCGGCACCCGCTATTGCGCGAACAACTGCCCCTACAAGGCGCGCCGGTTCAATTTCTTCGACTACAACAAGCGCAATCCGCTCATCAAACACAACCTCTACCGCGGTCCCCTCGGAGAGAAGGCCGTCGGCGATCCGGACCACCTTCAGAAAAACCCGAACGTCACCGTCCGCATGCGCGGCGTCATGGAGAAATGCACCTACTGCGTGCAGCGCCTCAAGGACGCCGTCATCCGCCAGAAACGCGGGCAGAAACAGGAAACCCTCGTCGCCGGAAAACATTCCACCGAGATGGAGGTCCGCACCGACACCCTGCGCATCCCGGTGGACTCCGTGAAAGTCGCCTGTCAGGAGGCTTGTGCCGCCGGAGCGATTACTTTCGGCAACCTCCTCGACAAGGAGAAATCCGCACTCGGCCGTTCCAAGGAGATTGCCCGCAACTACGATCTCCTCAACTACATCGGCACCCGCCCGCGCACCAGCTATCTGGCCCGCGTCAAGAACCCGAACCCCGGCATGCCGGACGCACCCTACATCGGCAAGGCAACCATCCACATGGTCTGATCCCGGTTTCCCTGCATTTCAGTTCCCAGCATTTCCCTCATCATGGCCTCATCCACCCACACCGCGCCGGAGACCCACACGGGAGTCAAGCTCCCTGTGCTGGAGCGCGAGAAGCTCATCCTCAACGGGCGCTCCTACCACTGGATCACCGAGCGTATCTGCGGCGTCGTCGAGAACCGCCAGCCCTTCCTCTGGTGGCTGTTGTTCATTCCCTCCGCGCTGATCGCCGCCATCGGCGTGGGCGGCGGATTGACCTATCTCGTCATCTCTGGCGTCGGCGTCTGGGGCATGTCCAACCGCGTCTTCTGGGGGTTCGACATCACCAACTTCGTCTTCTGGATCGGCATCGGCCACGCGGGAACCCTCATCTCCGCCGTCCTGTTCCTCACCCGGCAGAACTGGCGGACGTCGATCAACCGCGCCGCCGAGGCGATGACGATCTTCGCCGTGATGTGCGCGGGCATTTTCCCCGCCTTCCACGTCGGCCGCGTCTGGTTCGCTTGGTTCCTCGCCCCCATCCCGAACGCCAACGCGGTCTGGCAGAACTTCAAATCCCCGCTGCTGTGGGACGT
>CAZKQK010000196.1:0-6667 GCA_964554865.1 uncultured Luteolibacter sp.
ACAGGCGCCCGCCGCCCTCGATCTTGTACTGGCGGATGTAGAAGCGGTAGTCGTCCTGTGCTTGTACCGGGATGGAGGAAAGAATGGGAATGAGGCACCACCGGAGTAACCGGATGGGGATTCCGGGTCGTCCGGATGAAAGCTTGCGAGAGCTGGTGGCAACTGGGGGCATCCGGTGGGATCGATTGGTGGCGGAGACTAACCCGCCGCCGGCTGCCGCTCTCAAGGACACGCGTGTGACGATCCCGTCACAATGTCCGCGTCTGAATGTGAAGATGCCGACACAATCGAATGGCCCGCGCGGCGGCGGTGCTTGACGACCGGGGGGCGCGGATGCATCGATGTGGCGTGCAAGCGATCCGAGGATTCCTGTTGTTGGCGCTGGTGGCCTCCGCCGCCGTGTCCGCGTATGGCCAGCAGCCGGGAGGAGTGGCCGCGACCTCGTTGTCCGAAGCGGAGGTTGTTTCCGAGCCGGTGCCGCCCGATGTGGTGGCCACGGCGGTGGCGGCGGTGGCGAAGCTGGGCGAGGAGGTGGTGATGGGGCGCTACAAGGTGGCGGTGGAGCGGATGAACCCGCAATGGAAGGAACGGGCGGCCAAGCGTATGGGGGGCATGGAGCGACTGGAGAAGCAGCTTGAAGGTGTGGCCGCGCAGATGGTGCAGCAGGGAATCAGCATGATTTCATTCAAGCCACAGGGGCAGCCGCAGGTTTATCAGGTTTTTCCGGGACGCAAGGTGGTGAAGGAGAACGGCGTGGATGTGGAGAAACTGGTTTACACCAAGTGGATGGTGCTGGTTCCCACCGCGACCCGGTTCCGGATCATGCGCAATGTGCAGGGCCAGGCCCCGAAGAGCCACATCATCGAAAGCACCGGGTTCCAGGTCGCGATTTCCGAGAAGGGGAAAAACGACTGGACATTCATTGATGGGGCCGGGCTGCGGGTGAACGACCTGCGCGGCTTGTTTGTCACGCTGCCGCAGGACATGGAGCTGCCGGCGGTATCAAAGAGGGAAGTTCGTTAGAAACTGTTATGGCATCGAGGAAAAAGGGAGTCCCGCGGGAGACCGTCCTGCACCGGAAGCTGGTGGAGTTGTGGCAACGCGGGCAAAGCCGGTACTGCGAGGTGCGCGGTTCGGAAATCCACGGCCGCGGGGTTTATGCGACCACGTTCATTCCGAAGGAGGCGAAGATCATCGAATATGTGGGCGAGCTGATCGACAAGAAGGAGAGCGAGCGGCGGGGGCTGGCCCAGCACGCCAAGTCCCTGGAATCGGGCGACGCGGCGGTTTACATTTTCACCTTGTCCAAGAACCACGATCTGGATGGGAACGTGCCTTGGAACACGGCGCGGCTGATAAACCATTCGTGTGCGCCGAACTGCGAGGCATGGATCGAGGGGCGGCGGATTTACATCCACGCGCTGCGGGACATCAATCCCGGCGAGGAGCTGACCTTTGACTACGGCTTTGATGTGGATTGCTTCGAGGACCACCCGTGCCGCTGCGGCATGCCGGAGTGCGTGGGCTACATCGTCAGCCGCGAGCAATGGCCGCAACTGAGGGAGAAACTCACGCCAGCGAACGACAGCGGGGCGAAGGCTGCGGGGAAACGCAAGAAGCGCGCTAAGGGCGGGGGAATCAGGCACCCTGCATGAGCCGCACGCCCCACCAGATGAGAGAGGCGGTGGCGGCGATGAGGAGCAGCAGCATCATGAGGCTGCGGTTCTGATCGCGGCGAATATTGGCGATCTCGCCGCGGGAGACGGTTTCCTCGTGACGGCGGCGTTTCATGCGCACCTGGATTTCCTCGAGAGGAGGTATGGTGCGCTCCTGCTCGGCGCGCTCCTCGGCGATGCGGCGCTGGGCCTCGGCGAGTTCCCGGCGGCGGCGGTCGAGTTCCGCGGTGTTTTCGATGAGTTGGTCGAGTTCCAGATCCTCCTTGAAGAGTGTGGCTTGTTTCATCGGTGGCAAGGAGTGTGTTACTTGACCAGATAGGCGATCAGGGCGATGCCGCCGAGGATGATGACTGGCAGGTTGAAGGCGAAGCCGTTGCGCAGGTTCGCGGAAAACTCGGAGCTGGCGGCGGAACGTGCGGAGGCGCGGCCGCGTTTCGAGGCGCGGCCGAAGATGGCTCCGGCGCGGCTGCCCTCGAAGTGGGCGGCGGCCTGATCGTATTCGTCGGCGGCGAGATCGATGGAAACGCTGGCTTTTTCGAGCTTTTCGGGAAGGTTCTCGCGGGTCCAGTTTTCCGGGTTGATCTTCTGGATTTTGTCGAGGTGTCCGGCGAATACGGCGCGACACTGTTCGAGGTCGTTCGACTCGTTGCGCATGTCGAAGAGTTCGCGGTCAATGAGCGTAAGGGAAGCGGTGAGCCTCTCGGTGAGTTCGACCTGTTGGGAGACGAAAGCGCGCTTGCGGGCGGTGAGTTCCTCGAGCTCGTGTTTTTTGCGTTCGAGTTCCTCGCGTTGCTGCTGGATTCGCTCGAGCTCTTCCTGGGCGTCCCGCAGTTTGCGATCATAATCCTCGGGCCGACCGACCGCTCCGGCGGACGGCATTTCCATTTGGGTGGAACGGACACGGATGTGATGGGTGTGTTCGGTGAGGGAAGCCATGGTGTGGGGAGCTAAACAGTGGCAGGCTCGTAACAAAAAACTGACGATTCAGCCAGCGAAATATTTTGCTTTTACGTAGCTTTTGCTTGAGATCATCCCCTGCCCTCTCCAATTTGCGGGCTCCCGGCTTGCCAACGACTCCCCCGCGTCCAAGACCATTCCACGGGTTGTGGACGGAGAATGACCTCCTCGACTGGCCGGAAACCGGCGTCCATGCCGGCCTGATCGATGGGGAGAAGTCCATGCATTCCGCCCGTCAACCTCCGCCAGGCCGCCGATTCCTGACAAAGCCGCGCTCCGGGGACCGTATCTCCCACCCTCATGAAACTCACTATCCGCGCCCTTGCCGCCGCCTGCCTCGTCGTCACCGCCTTTGCCGGGGAGGCCGGGTTCAAGCCCCTCTTCGACGGAAAAACCCTCGCCGGTTGGAAAAACCCATACACTTGGGGCAAAATCGAGGTGGCCGACGGGGAGATCCACCTGAAGGGTGACAGGAAATTCTTCCTCGTCACCGAGAAGATCTACGGCGACTTCGTGTTCGAAGGCGAGGTGCTGCTGCCAGAGGGCACGGCCAACAGCGGATTCATGTTCCGCGCCCACGTCGAGCCGAACAAGGTCTTCGGCTACCAGGCCGAGGTCGATGGCGACCCTAAGCGCATGTGGTCCGGCGGGCTCTATGACGAGGGCCGCCGCATGTGGTTCATCAGCCCGGTCAAAGGGAACGCCGAAAGCGAGGCAGCCTTCCGCAAGCGCGCCGGAAACGCCTTCAAGCGCAACGACTGGAACACCTACCGAATCACCTGCAAGGGCAGCAAGATCACCATTGAGGTCAACGGCGTGGTCACCACCGACATCACCGATGACAAGGACGCGAAAGGCGTGATCGGTATCCAGCATCACGGCGAAAAGGGCAAGACCTACAAGTTCCGCAACCTGCGCATCAAGGAACTCGGCTGAACCGTTCAGCCCGGCCGGAGGTCTCCTTGCTCCGATCTTGCCAAGCGCCCGGCCATCGTTTTGCCTCGCCCCATGTCCGGGACAGGGAGAGGCAAGACACGCATGACGCCGGAGCAGCGCGAAGAGGCCACCCGCAGGGTGCTGGCCGGCGAGACCGCAGCCGCCCTGGCACTCGAATACGGCTGCACCCGCGCCAACATCTCCCTGCTCAAGGCCCAGGCCCTCGATCCCGAGCGCTACAAACGCAAGGCCGAGGCCAAGCTGTCCATCAAGCTGACACCGGAACAGATCGCCAAGCTCAAGGAACTGTTCGAAACCACCACGCCCGAGGAAAACGATCTGATTCCGGCCCGTCCGCGCTGGAATCTGGATCTCGGCTTCCAGCTTGCGAAAAAACTCTTCGACAAGAAGCCCAGCGTCCGGGCGATGAAGGAAATCATGGGGCCGCTCCTCAGGCGCCGACCGGACACCGGCGATCCGATGCCGGAGCCTCCGAAGCCCCATCATATCAACCAGCTCGATCCGGAACTCGCCGCGGACCCGGACTTCGTCGCCTATTATCTCTCCCCCATCTGCGAGAAAATCCGCTGGCGGGAATACGAACTCGCCCTCGCCGAGTGGCACAAGCGCAACAACGCCAGATTGAAAAACCGGTCCGAGCCGGAGGAGGATATCCAGATGAATCCCGGATGGCCCCCCACACCCCAAATTGGCCAACGCTTCGGAAAACACGCCAAAAGCAAAGGCAGCCCCTTCACCAAGCCGAAGCGCCGGAAAGGCAAGCGCCGGTAATCGCGGAAGAATAACCGGGAAACCATGGAAAGACACCGAACGGACGAACGCACCCACCGGATTTCCGGAAACGCACACCGCCCGTCGGTATCATTACCGGATATGGTTTACTTCTCCGGGGCCTTGATTTCCCCGGCCTTGATCTGCGCCTGGCGGGAATAGTCGATGGCCTCGCCGAGGATCCGCGCGGCTTCCTGCGGCGCGTGGAAACCCATCGAGTTCTCGGCGTTGACGAAGTCCAGCCGCCATTGCGCCTTGCGTTGCAGATTGAAGACCTCCGCGAGTTGCTCCGGCGTGGCCCCGGCGTTTTTCGCGCCGACGATGGCGGTGAGCATCTCATCGACCGCCGTGCCCGCGCGGTCCATCAGCTTGTGCGTGCGGTCCTGGATGGCATGCACCCGGCCTAACAGTTCCTCCTCCGGATACGGATGGCAGCTCTGGCAGGAGCGGGAAATGTTGAGCAAGGGGCTGCGCACCCAGTGCTCGGAAACCTTGGCGGCTCCCTCGCGCTTGTAAGGCATGTGGCAATCCGCACAGGAGACACCGCTGCGCGCGTGCACGCCCTGGCTCCACATCTCGAACTCCGGATGCTGCGCCTTGAACACCGGCGCTCCCGTTTCCGCATGCACGAAGTCCGCGAAGGCGCTGCCATCGGCGAATTTCGTCGCCTCGTAGGTAGCCTCGATCTGTTCCATCTTCAGCCCCTTCTCCCACGGGAAGAACAGCGTCGCCTTCGGCCCGCAATAGTATTCGACATGGCACTGCGCGCAGGCAAACGAGCGCATCTCCTGGCGCGTGGCGTCCACATTCGGATCATAGGGTTGCTTGCGGTCGCCCTTCCGCCAGCGCTCGACGCTCGGCAGATGCGGCGTGGGATCGTCGCTCTTCGCCAGGGCCTGGATCCCCCTCACAAAGCCCGGCCGCGTCACCCGCAGCGCCATCGTGTCCGGATCATGGCAGTCCACGCAGGAAACCGGATGCGCGTCGCCGATCTGCGCGTGATGCGGCTCCCCGTGCGGCGTGCCGTCGGGCGTGGCCAACATCGCGGCGTGCGCCTCCTGATAGGGAATGGTGCTCATCTTCTCAAAACCCCTCATCACCGCGTCCCAGTCGAATCCCTCGGCATCGGCCAGGGTTTTCCCCTGCGTTTCCAAACCCACGCGCCGCCAGGTGGGCACCACCGAGGCATGGCAGTGCAGGCATGCCCCCGGTTGCGGCCGCTCGGTGATGCGCTTGGACTGCTCCTGATCGTAAAGCATGTAGGCGTGACCGCGGCGGTCGCGGAAATCCAGCGCGAAGGCATAACCGAGAAACATCCGCTTCAGCCATTGGTCGCGCTCGATCCTCGACTCGGGGATCTCGCCCTCCGATCCGCCGTAACGCGTGTGGGTGACGTCCACCGTGCGCATGTAGCCGTCATACTGGCGCGGCCAGTTTTTCGCCCACTGCTTCGGATCGGTGGTGTTTTCCGTGACCTCCACCAACCGCACATAGCGGTTCTGCGCCTCGCCCTTGCGATGGAACATGGTCATCAGCAGCATGACCACGCCGAAGGTGACGCCGGCCGCCGCCAGCGCGGTCAGAACGAACCATTTCAACTTCCAGGTGCGGACGGTCGGCGAATCGGCGGATGGGGTTTTCATGGTCGCTTGATGGGGTTGGGATTTCTGTTAGTGACGCGCGCCGTGACCCACGCCGCGATGGCAGTGGACGCATTGCAGGGTGTCCTCGCCGACGGTCCGGCTGCCGGGCACCAACTCGTGCACGAAGTCGTCATGACAGCGGATGCAGGAGTCCTGGAGGATGCCCGAGTTGCGCGGCTTGATCTGGATGGGCTCGTGGAAATCCATGAAGGTGAAACCCTTCGAGTGCCAGAATCCGTTGTCCGCCTTGGCGATGTATTTGGGGACGAAATCATGCGGCAGATGGCAGTCCGAACACGTGGCCGCCTGATGGTGCCCGCCCTTCTGCCACGAGTCATACTCGTCGTTCATGATATGGCAGTTCGCACAGGCGCGGGGATCCTTTGAGAAATAACTCAGACCCTCGCCATAATCGAACGCATAGAACCCCAAACCTCCCGCCACCCCCATCGATACGGCGGCGATCACCGCCACCGGCTTCCAGGGAATGGCAGGCAACATCCTCATAGCATCGTCAGCACTAACATCCGTCGAACCCGTTTGCCACCCGAATCGGCTTTTTTCAAGCGGAAATAAAGATTGGAATTTCTTTTTTCATCACCAGGCCCTTCATCACCAGGCCCTTCATCACCAGGCCCTTCATCACCAGGCCCTTCATCACCA
>CAZKQK010000196.1:6767-7689 GCA_964554865.1 uncultured Luteolibacter sp.
GGCCCTTCATCTCCGGACTCCAGTGGCGCGGGCGACGATTCTCACCGCATGGCCACCGATCCGGATCTTGAACCGTCGCCGGCGTGGTGGCGGTCGTCTGTGGCAGGCTGCCAATCCGACAAGCCGCCCGATTGCCGCGCCACCAACTGGAATTTCCCTGCGGTCGCGGCGAATCCGGTATTCACAAAGACGATCCAAAGACGATCCCATCTTCCCCGCACACGCGTCTTTTTGGGGCCAGCGGTTACAAGATTCCCGCGAAAAATTCCGGAAATTTGCCGTTGCCAACCCCCAATTCCCGTCCCTAGTCTCCTCTCAGCATGAAAAAACTCGTCTTCATCGCAAGCGCTCTCGCCTCTCTCACTGTCTTCGTTTCCGCTGACATTCACGCGCCTCCGGGCCACACTTACACCGCCGAACGCAAGCTCGGCCGTGCGCTCAGCAACATCGTCTACGGCTTCATCGAGATCCCCGAGCAAATCGTCCGCAAAAACGATCAATACGGCCGCAAAGCCGGATTCACCTATGGTGCCGTGGACGGAACCAGCCGCGCCCTTCGCCGCCTCGGCTACGGTTTCTACGAACTCTTCACCTTCACCTGCCCGACCTATCGCGGCACCTTCAAGCCTCCCTATGAGCGCTGCGGTGAAGACAACCGCATCGAAATGAATGTTCATGACGGCCTCTCCGAATTCCCGCCGGAACTCGGATTCGAAACCTACTTCGACCACTCCCGCAGTCAGAGATACTGATCGCCGCTCTTGGTCCTTCTCTCAAACCCGCCCGCTCTTCACGAGTCGGCGGGTTTTTCTTTGCGTGATTATCCGGAAATAATCGCGCTCACCCGCATCAATCCCCGGTCCGCAGATCCCGCGCACTCCATAATACCCCGGCCGCAGCCGCTCCGCTCCCGCGCATCCTG
>CAZKQK010000197.1:0-7540 GCA_964554865.1 uncultured Luteolibacter sp.
TCCTACGCCCAAACAGCTGCCGCGGGATAGTGGGGTTCTGTTGACCGCTTACCAACTACCTTCACCCATGAGAATTCAGGGAGGCGAACAAGACGAGACACAGCAACCGCCGCCAGCCGCCTTGTCGTCGACATCACCCGCATCATGAGCCTCAACTTCCGTCTCAACGTGCGCCCCCGCCAGTGGCGGTGCGCGCTTTTTGACGCTGGTGGGCGTTTCGCGACCGGCGCCGCGCTTTTGTCGATGGTTTCGGAATGATTATGCCGCAAATGATCCGGCCTTTCGTTGGCGGCCGATTGACAACCACGACAATAAGGTCGTGGCTCCTCAGGCGGAAAGAGCAATGAACCGCGGTTGGACGCGGATGGGTGTCAAGGCACGGTGATTCGGACGAACATGCCTTGCTGTCCCCAAGGTGAAACCGAAGGGGTATCCAATTTTCCCCATGCATGGTCGCATTGATCGCCATGAAAACCCGCGGCGGTTTGCCGTGGAGGAAATGATTCCTGCCGAACTCCGGATTTTCGAGTGTCTGGTTCGTGAGTGTCTCCGGAGCGGTTTTGGGTATTTTCGACCGATGGCTTTCAGATGGGGTGAGGTTCTCCAGGATGTTGAAACGGAATTCGGCGACAACCGGGTTGCGGATCGTGATTGTCCGGATTCCGGATGATTTTGCCTTTCTTTCGCCGATCATGGACAGCGGCGACAATAAGGTCGCGGCTCCTTGGGCGGTCACGACAATAAGGTCGCGGCTTCTTAGGGTTTTGGGTTGAGGAGGTTTTGGATTTTTTCCCCGGAGCCTTTCCAGCGGTCGGTGATCGCGCCGCGTTGTTCGACCTGGATGGAGTCGCCGGGTTTCAGGAGGATGTTCTTGTGGGCGAGTTGGGTGAAGTCGAGGCAGTATTGTTTGCCGTTGCGGAAGAGGAGCAGGTTGCGTCCGCCGAATTCGTTGCGTCCGCCGGCGGCGTCGATGGCCTGGATGACGGTCATGCCCTTGCGGAAGGGCGTTTCACCGGCGCGGCGCACCTGGCCGCCGAGGGAGACCACGGCCGCGGCCTGCTGGTCCTTGCCCTGGACGGTTTCCGCCTCAATGGCGGGTCGGACGTAGATGCCGGCCCCGCGATAGGCCGCCTCCGCCGCCCGCGCGAATTGCTCCGGTGTGAGGCCGCGCGCGGGCACCGGGGAGTCGAGGAAGGGCAGGCGGACGCCGCCCGATTCGCCGACGCGGTAGGAGCCGTTGATTTTCCGCTGCTCTCCGGCATCCACGCCGCGGATGGTGACGGATACCTGTTCTCCGGGTTCGAGCCCGGCGAGGGCGGGTGCGGCGAGCAGCGCGAGTGACAGTGCGATGGGGTGTGAGGATTTCATGTTGGTTGGGATCGGATTTGACTTTGTGGGGCAAAGCCAAATCCGGCAAGCCGAAAATCGTGTGGGGAGGGGATGGGCAAGTTGGGCATGGACGAATGGCGATGCGGGCTTAACAATGCCGACGGCCTGAACGCCGAAATGACGCGCCCATGACTTCCGGAGACTTCGAGCACAAGAACCAGGCGCGCTGGGCGGAATACGAGCTGTTGGTCAACCGGCTTGAAAAAAAGGAGGACGCGCCGGATGCCGCCGAGTTTCCCCGGCGTTTCCGCGAGTTGTGTCTGGACCTTTCGCTGGCGGAATCGCGGATGTATGGCGGGCGCATCACCGAGCGGCTGAACAATCTGGTCATCCGCGGATACGAGGTGCTTTATCGCGCGCGGCGCCCGGGTTGGCGGAACTTCGGGCGCTTTGTGATGAGGGATTTCCCGCAGGCGGTCAGAGACGATTGGCGGTTGTTCTGGCTGTGCAACGCGGTGTTCTGGATTCCGTTTTCCGTGATGCTGTTCTCGGCCCATCACGACATCCGCTGGATCCAGTCGGTGCTCGGCGCGGATGGCATGGTGTCCATGGAGCAGATGTATGGCGGCAAGGAGGAGCAGCTTGCCCACCTGAGGTCCGAGTATGGATCGAATTTCATGATGTTCTGCTTTTACATTTACAACAACGTGGCGATCGATTTCCGGATCTTCGCGGGCGGGATGGCGGCGGGGCTGGGCACCTTGTTTTTCCTGGTTTTCAACGGTCTTCACATCGGGGCGGCGGCGGGTTATGTGAATCACGCGTGCAATCCGGAGTCTTTCTGGACTTTCGTGGCCGGGCATTCGTCGTTCGAATTGCTGGGCATGGTGGTGGCGGGCATGGCGGGCATGCGTTTGGGCCTTGCGATCCTGAAACCGGGCCGCCTGCCGAGGGTGCGGGCGCTGGTGGAGGCGGGGAAACGGGCGCTGCCGCTCATTTATGGCGCGGCCCTGCTCACCACGCTTGCGGCGGTGGTGGAGGGGTTTTGGTCGGCCCGGCCGATTCCATCTGAAGTCAAGTACGCCTTCGGCATCACCGCGTGGATCCTGCATGCGGCGTATTTCCTGTTGGCGGGAAGGAGGGCGGGCTGTGCGGCTTGACGCGGTGACTGCGGAGATCCGGCCGCGCAGCGATTGGGAGGCGGTGGATCTGGGGCTGGCGATGGTGCGCCGGGATTTCTGGCGCTGCCTTTCGGTATGGTGGCTGGCGGTGCTGCCGGCCTTTGCTCTGTCCGGCTGGCTGCTATGGGACGTGCCGGCGCTGTGGCTGCTGGTTTTCTGGTGGATGAAGCCGTGGGGCTCGCGCGTGGTGCTGTTTGAAATCAGCAGACGGCTATTCGGCGAGAAACCGACATGGCGCTCCGCGCTGCGGGAAATCCCGAAGACATGGGTGCGGCGCTTCTTTTTCCGCATGTTCTGGGCGCGGCTTTCGCCATGGCTGCCGGTGACCATCGCGGTGGAGGATCTCGAAGGGCTGCGGGGCAAGGCTTACTCGCAACGCTGTGTCCAGGTCACGCGGCGCGGTGAGAGCGTGATCATGTGGATCTATTTCATCGCCGACCTCGCATCCCTCTGGTTTGGCCTGGCGATCCTGATGCTGGTCATCATGTTCATTCCGGAGGGGCAGGACGGAGGATGGCGAATGGCTCTGGAGATGTGGAATCCGGACGAGCCGTTTGATATACCGGTGGTGATTGTCCGGACGGTCTCGCTCTGCGTGATGGCCGCCATGTCGCTATCCGATGTGTTTGTCACCGGTTGCGGGTTTGGCATATATATCAACAACCGCACATGGATCGAGGGCTGGGATGTCGAACTCGCGTTGAAGCGCCTCGCCCGCAGGCTGACCGGCGTGGTGGTGATGTTGCTGGCGGCCTGTTTCCTGACAATCGCGGCCGCTCCCGCCGCCGCTGGGGAAAAGTCCCCGGGGGAATTGATGGGCGAGGTGAAATCCCATCAGGACTTCAAGGTGCATGTGGTGACGGACAAGGTGCCAAAGAGCGGGAAATCGTCCTGGAGATGGCCGGATTGGCTCAGGTTCGACGGTGATCTGCGCTGGCTGGCCACGGTTTTCGCCGTGTGCGCCGTCGCTCTGATCCTCGGTCTCACCGTCTGGCTGGTGTGGATCAGCCGTCACTCGCTGCGCGGTATTGCGGCAGGCGGTGAGGACGTGGCGGTGGCTCCCCGCGCACGGGTGGTGATGGGTATGGAGGTTTCTCCCGAATCCCTGCCCGCGGACATTCCCGGCACGGCAATGGCCCTCTGGCGCGCGGGCCGTCATCAGGAGGCGCTCGGCCTGCTCTACCGCGGCGCGATTTCCATGGCCATCGAGCGGGGACGTGTGGAGATCCGGGAATCGGACACCGAGGGCGACTGCGTGAGGCGTGTGGAACAGGTGGGCGCGGCGGCCCATCCCGAGTACTTCGGCGGTCTCACCAAGGTATGGATGGCGCTGGCATACGCCGGCATGGCCCCGCGTGACCGGGAAATCGAATCGCTGTGTCGCTCCTGGCCCTTTGTGGAAGGGAGGCGGGCATGAGGCTGTTCCTGTGCGCCGCGGCCGCGGTGGTTTTTGTTTCCTGCGATTATGTCGAAGTCGAACGCGAAATCGGCTTCAAGGGCAAGGCGCGGGTCAATCCATGGTTGGCGGCGGAACGCTACGCGGAGCGCTCGGGCATCGAGGTGAAGTCCGTGATCTCATGGACCGCGCCCGAATGGAGTGATGCCACTTGGTTCTTGCCGGCGCCGGTGCTCTCAAACGCGAGCTTCGTCAGCCGCGTCGAGGAATGGGTGATGGAGGGCGGGCATCTGATCCTGCTTGTTGAAAAAGCGGGTGCGGACCGCAATGATTGGTCGAATTACTCGGAGGAGCCGGTGCTCGAGCCGCCGCTGTTCCGGATGTTGGAGCGCGCTGGCATCAAACTGGACCTGAAACCCACCGGGAGCGAGGTCACCGCCGACAGGATACGATTCAAGGGGGAAAGCTACAAGGTGGACGCCGCCTCAAAGAGCGCGGTCTCGGCGGGCAAGGGAAAACCCGGAGTGTTCGCGTCCCGGGCACTCGGTGACGGGCGGATCTCGGTGGTGACGGATTCCCGCATTTTCCGCAACCGCTGGATTGGGGATGAGGAGCATGCGGCGCTGTTGGACGCTCTGCTTTCCGCAACGGAATACGCGGGCACCTGCGGATTCATGCGCGGCACCGGGCTTTCGTTTTTCGCGATGTTGGCCGAGCACCTCTGGCCGCTGCTTGTGGGACTCGGGCTGTTGACGGTCGTCTGGCTGTGGAAAAACCTCGGCCGCTTCGGCCCGGTCGAGCCCGCCGCCACGGCTCCGGTTTTGCGGGGATACGAATACCATCTTGAGGCGCTGGGGGATTTCCAATGGCGCAGGGACAAGGCCGTTTCCCTGCTCGCCCCCTTGCGCGAGCAGGTGGTGGAACTCGGCCAGCGTGCCAGCGTCCGCGCCGGGCGGCGTGATGCGGATTTCTTCCAATATCTAGCGGATCTCGCAGGGATCCCGCGCGAGCATGTTTTCCGGGCGCTGGCCGAACCGGCTCCCTCGGACTCGGCGATCCTTACCCGCACCACCGCCGACTTGCAGCTTCTCCTCCAACTCCTCCAAAGCTCCCAAAAACCATGAACGACGAATACCCCATCCAAGACGCTCCGTCGGAGCCACAGGCTCCGAGCCTGGCCGACATCATCCGCAGCATGCGCGACGAGGTCCGGCGCGTGATCCTTGGCCAGGACCAGGTGATCGACCAGGTTTTCGCCGCGCTTCTGGCGGGCGGGCATGTTCTGTTAGAGGGCAAGCCCGGCCTCGGCAAGACCCACCTCGTGGCCACCCTGGCGCGGACTTTCGGCGGAGCGTCCGGCCGGATCCAGTTCACTCCGGACCTGATGCCTTCCGATGTCACCGGCTTCCGGCTCTTCGACATGAAAAGCCAGACATTCCAGCTCAAGCGGGGGCCGGTTTTCACCAATCTGCTGCTGGCCGACGAAATCAACCGCGCTCCCGCCAAAACCCAGGCCGCGCTGCTGGAGGTGATGCAGGAGCGGCAGGTGACCATCGATGGCGAGACCATGAAACTCGCGCCGCCGTTCATGACCCTGGCCACCCAGAATCCGGTGGAGCACGAGGGCACCTATCCGCTGCCGGAGGCGCAGCTCGACCGCTTTGTCATGAAGGTGCTCATCAACTACCCGGACCGCGCCGCGGAGTGCGAGATCGTGAGTCGTGCGGCGGCGGAGGCTCCGGGAGGGTTCGACGATCAGGTGCGGACCATTTGCGGACCTGCCGAGATCATCGCGGCGCAGGCGGCCACGGCCGCCGTCCAGTGTGTGCCGGAAGTGGTCGGCTATGCGGTGGCGCTCGCCCAGGCCACGCGCGAGGCGCGCTCGATCTCGCTCGGCGCGGGCACCCGCGGAGCGATCAGCCTGGTGCGCATCGGCAAGGCCTATGCCGCCCTTGACGGGCGCGGTTATGTGGTTCCGGACGATATCAAGCGCGCCGCGCTGCCGGTGCTCCGCCACCGCGTGCAACTCACGCCGGAAGTCGCCATCAGCGGCCAGGAGGTGGACGAGGTGCTGCAAGCCATCATCGGGGGAGTGCCCGCGCCACGCGGTTAGATATCATTTTCACGACCATGGTTCCCACCCAACGCATCGTCACGCTGTGCTTTGTCTGGCTCCTGCTGGGAGCCGTGCCCGTGATGGCGCCCGGCATGGTCATGCCATGGTTCGGATTGGGCGGGTTCGCGCTGCTGGTGGCGCTGGCGGACTGGCTGTTCGTGCGTTTCACCGCCGGACCAACCGTGAAACGCCGGCTCCCTGGACGCTTCGCGTGCGGCGAACCCGGAGAGATCGGGATCTTTCTGGGAAATGAATCGGCGAAACCGGCGCGCGTGGAGTTTTTCGACGGCATCCCGCAAGGCTCGGTGACGGAACTTCTGCCATGGGCCGGCGAACTGCCGCCTTCGCGCGAGATCAAGGTGTTCTATCAACTCACGATCCGCGAGCGTGGCGAGGCGGTCTTCGGGCCGCTCGCGCTGCGCCGCCTGTCCCCGCTCGGGTTCTGGTGGCGGCAAACGCGGTACCTCGGGGCGGAAACCGTCAAGGTCTATCCGAATTACGAGCCGGTGATCCGTTTCGCCCTGCTCGCCATGCAGCAGCGCGAAAGCCCGATGGGCATCGTCCGCCGTCCGCGCGGCGGATCGAGCCGGGATTTCCACCAACTCCGCGACTACCGCGATGGCGACGCGCTCTCGCAGATCGATTGGAAGGCGAGTTCGCGCCGCCAGGTGCTCATCAGCCGTGATTTCCAGGAACAACGCGATCAGTCGGTGGTCTTCCTGCTGGACACCGGCCGGCGCATGAGGGCGCTCGACGAAGGGGTGCCCCAGTTCGATCACGTGCTCAACGCGGTGCTGCTCGTCGCCCACGTGGCCCTGCGTCAGGGCGACCATGTGGCGGTGAAATCATTCGGCGGGACCGACCGCTGGTTGCCGCCGATGAAGGGCTCGCACGCGATGCCGGTGCTGCTCAACCACCTCTACGACTACCGCACCACCGCCGCGCCGAGCGACTTCGCGGGCGCGGTGGAACAACTGATGACCCGGCAGCGGCGGCGCTCGCTGGTGATTCTCCTAACAAACCTGCGCGGCGAGGATGGCAAGGAACTGCTGCCCGCCATGCAGGTGCTCCACACCCGCCATCTGGTTCTCCTCGCCAGCATGCGCGAGGACGCGGTGAACCACTCGTTTTCCCGTCCGGTCGATTCCTTCTCCTCGGCTCTCCGTTTCCTCGCGGCGGACCGCTACGTGCAGGAGCGCCACGAGGTCTTGGCCTCGCTCGCCGCTTCCGGCATCCTCACCCTGGACTCGACCGCGCGCGAGTTTCCCATCGCCCTGGCCAACCGGTATTCCGACGTCAAGGCGGCCGGCAGGCTCTGAGAACCCGTCCAAAGTCATTTAAGACATCCGTGCTGACAAGTCTTTAGGACAGACTACAACAGGATATCCTGTCATTGTCTTTCGCATGCCGAAGATTGATGGAAGAAAACTGGATCATGGGACAAGCGGGCATATCAGAATTCCGGCTGTTCGTCGTTTGCGGGAGGATAACGGAAATCCGTCGGATGTCATGGATTCT
>CAZKQK010000198.1:0-7515 GCA_964554865.1 uncultured Luteolibacter sp.
ATCGGCATCCAGGCCGCGCTCACCGGCCACTTGGTGCTCTCCACCCTTCACACCAACGACGCCCCCGGCGCGGTGACCCGTCTCGTTGACATGGGCTGCGAACCCTTCCTTGTTTCCGCCTCGCTCGAGGGCATCCTCGCCCAGCGCCTCGTCCGCACCATCTGCAAGGAATGCAAATCCCCCTACGAGCCGAACGAGGCCATCCTCAGCCAGCTCGGCGTCTCCGCCCACGAACTCGGCGACAAGCAGTTCTTCACCGGCGCCGGTTGCGACGCCTGCGGCCAGACCGGCTACCGCGGCCGCCGCGGCCTCTACGAACTCCTCAACGTCACCGATCCCATCCGGGAACTCATCACCGCCCGCGCCCCGACGGTCGTCCTCAAGCAGAAAGCCGTCGAACTCGGCATGAACACCCTCCGCGAGGACGGTCTCCGCAACATCTACCTCGGCGGCACCACCATCGAGGAAGTGCTCAAATACACCTGATCGCTCCACCGAATTTCCCCTCGCCAAGATCCACGAATTCCGTTTTCGTTCCTTCCACAACTCCCGAATCCCCAAAGCCCCAGTCCCATGGCCAACTTCCAGTACGCAGCCCTCGACGCCAAAGGCGAACAAACCACCGGCGTCGTCTCCGCAAACAACGAGAACGAAGCCGTCCAGCAGCTTCGCGCCCAAGGACTCTACCCCACCCAGATCCAGGAGGAGGGCAAGGGCAGGAAAGGCAAGGCCGCGCCCTCCAAGACAAAGGCCAAGACCGGTGCCAGGAAGGCATCCAAGAGCGCCGTCGGCGGCCGCGTGAAGCCGAAGAACCTGATGATCTTCACCCGCCAGCTCGCCACCCTCATCGATTCCGGCCTGCCCCTGCTGCGCTCGCTCACCGTGCTTGAGAAACAGGAGCCCAACCCCGTTCTCAAGGCCACCGTGGCCTCCCTCGCCGAGAACGTCCAGGGCGGTTCCACCTTCTCCGAATCGCTCGCCCAGCACCCGCGCATCTTCAACAAGCTCTACGTGAACATGGTCAAGGCCGGCGAACTCGGCGGTGTGCTCGAAATCGTCCTCAACCGCCTCGCCGAATATCAGGAAAAGGCCCAGAAACTCAAAAACAAGATCGTCTCCGCCATGGTCTATCCGGTGATCGTCATGTTCATCGCCGTGGCCATCCTGATCTTCCTCATGATTTTCATCGTGCCCAAGTTCAAGGAGATGTTCGCCAACACCGAGCAGGAACTGCCCCTCATCTCCCAGATCGTCTTCGGCACCTCCGAGTTCCTCCTCAGCGCCTCCGTCGGTCCCATCCCCAACGTCGTCTGGGTCTTCGTCGTCGCCGGTCTCGCCATGTTCGGCTTCAACATGTGGGGGCGCACCATGGGCGGCCGCCAGGTCATCGATACCATGAAGCTGAAAATGCCGATCCTCGGCGACATCCAGCGCAAGTCCGCCGTCTCCCGCTTCTCCCGCACCCTCGGCACCCTGGTCACTTCCGGTGTGCCCATCCTCCAGGCCCTCAACATCACCCGGGACACCGCCGGCAACGTCGTCATCTCCCGCGCCATCGAGAAAGTCCACGAGGCCGTCAAGGAAGGGGAAACCATCGTCACCCCGCTCCAGGCCTCCGGCGTTTTCCCGAACATGGTCATCTCCATGGTGGACGTCGGTGAGGAAACCGGCCAGCTCCCGGAAATGCTCCTCAAGGTGGCGGACGTCTATGACGACGAGGTGGACAACGCCGTCACCGCCCTCACCTCGATCCTCGAGCCGATCATGATCGTCATCCTCGCCCTCATCGTCGGCTCGGTCGTCTTCGCCCTCTTCCTGCCGCTCATCAAGATGATCTCCGCCATGGGCAACCAGTGATCCGGGCACCCTGCCCGGAGCCCCCGCTTGTCCGGTAAAATTCACATGGTAAATCCAGGAAACCGTGATTGATTCCTTCTCGGGTTCCATCACCAACACCATCCCATGAAAAACTCACCACGCCGCCGCGCCGCCGGCTTCACGCTCATCGAGTTGATGGCCGTCATCACCATCATCGTCATCCTCGCCGGCCTCGTCGTCGGTGGCATGGGCTTCGTCAACGAACGCCAGGCCAAGGAAAAAACCAAGGTCCAGCTCGCCCTCATCACCAAGGCACTCGAAGAATACAAGCTCGACTTCGGAACCTACCCGCCCACCACCAACGTCACCAAAGGCGCGAACACCTCCCATATCCTCTTCAAGGCCCTTTATTACGATGGGCTCGGGGACGACACCAAGAAGATCTACCTTCCCCAGCTAGACCCCACTTCCGGCAAGCAGGGCTGGACCACCGGTGCCGTCACTGCCTCCACCAAAATCACCGATCCCTGGGGCAACGATTACCGCTACATCACCGCCGTGAACGCGTCCGGCAATGCCAACAGCAACGCGCAGAACCCCGACTTCGACCTCTGGTCCGTCGGCAAGGATGGCAACACCGATCCGGCCACTCCTTCGGACAAAACCAACCGCGACGACATCAAGAACTTCTGAGGAGCGCGGACTTCAGTCCGCCCGGATTCCTCCCACCCCAAGCCCCATCCCGCAAGGGCAGGGGCTTTCTTGCATCCGCCCGGCCCACCGGCAAATGCGCAAACACTCCGCACCCCCCCATTCCCGTGGAAAATCCGCCGATCCCCATTCGTAAGGAAAGCCGAAATTGCGGGGCTTGCCATGCTGCGGGCGTCGGCTAAACTCCCACCACTTCCATGAACCGTTTCCTTTTGTCCGTTGCGGGCCTGTTCCTATCCGCGCCCCTCGCGTCCGCCCAAGTGACGGCGGAGCAGGAGCCGGCCTCCAAGCAGATGGACTTCCTGGAAATCATCGCCGCCGGCGGCATCATGATGTACCCGCTGGCCCTGCTCTCGGTCTCCGGCGTGGTCCTTGTCCTCATCTACCTGCTCACCATCCGGCGCAACGCCGTGGTCAGCGACCGCTTCATGGACGCCGCCGAGGCCATGATCCGCAAGCGCGACTACCTCGGCCTCATCGCCTACTGCCACCGCCGCAACGAGTGCATGGCCCGCGTCACCCAGAAAACCCTCGATTTCCTCACCAAATACCCCATGGCCTCCTTCGGCGGCGTTCGCGAAGTCGCCGAAGCCGAGGGCTCGCGCCAGGCCGGACTCCTCAGCTCCCGCATCACCTACCTTGCGGACATCGGAGCCATCGCGCCCATGGTCGGCCTGCTCGGCACCGTCCTTGGCATGATCAAGTCCTTCCTCCAGATCTCCTCCGGCGATGTCGCCGGCGTGCGCCAAATGGAACTCGCCGAGGGCGTCTCCGAGGCCCTCATCACCACCGCCGCCGGCCTGATGATCGGCATCCCCGCGCTGGTGTTCTACTCGGTCTTCCGCGGCCGCGTGCAAAAATACATCGCCGAACTCGAAGCCGCCGCCACCCACCTCATGGCGCTGCTCCACTCGCAGGTCGAGCGCCAGCAACCGCACGTCGCCTACACCCACACGCCCGCCCAGCGCGCCCGTGAGGACTACGCCATGCCCGTGCCCTCTCCCCTCGGCGGCGAGCGCCAGGACCTCCACGGAATCTAACCGATCCGACCGCGCATGAAATTCACCAGCCGCCAGCCGGAACCCGCGGGCATGCAGCTCGCCCCGATGATCGACATCGTTTTCCTCCTGCTCATCTTCTTCATCGTGAGCTGGCAGTTTTCCCGCTCGGAAACCGAACTCAGCGTCTCCGTCCCCACCGCCGAGGAGGGCGCGGATCCCGAGCGCCAGCGCGGGGAAATCATCATCAACGTCCTCGCGGACAACTCCATCCGCGTCGAGGGCAGCGCCGTGGACCTCACCCAACTCCACGAGAAACTCGCCGCCATCGCCAAACAGTTTGAAAACCAGCCGGTCCGCATCCGCGGCGATGGCAAGGTGGCCTACCAGCGCATTGTCGAGGTCATCGATACCTGCCAAAAGGCCGGCATCTGGAACATTTCCTTCGCCACCCAGAGGCCGGAACCCGCCAATTGACACCCCGCCGGCAAACTCCAACTCCCAGCCGCCTTGAAACGCACGCTCGCACTCCTCCTCCTCGCCTCCCTTCCGGCGGACGCCCAGGTCCCCCGGGCCGAGCCGGTCGATCCCGCGCTGGCTCCGGACGCGGGCAACGATTTCTTCCTCCGCGGCAAGAACCTCTACGATACCGCCAACGCCGCCACCGATCTCGCCAACCGCAACGACCTCTTCCAGCGCGCCGCCCGGATCTTCACCGAATACCTCGCCGCCTTCCCCAACCACCCGAACGCCGAAATGGCCTGGTGGTATCTTGGAAACAGCCAATACCAGTCCGGTCGCATCGAGGACGGGAAACGCTGCTTCAGCACCCTGCTCAACCGCTACGGCAAGGGCAAGTGGGCCGCCGCCGCCGCCTACACCCTCGCCGCGGACCACTACAACAAGGGCGAATACGCCTTTGCCGCGCCCATGTTCGAGCGCTACGCCGCGAACGCCGCCAAACCCGAGGAACGCCCGCGCGGAAACTACTTCGCCGGCAACTGCTACCGTCTGTTAGGCCGCGACCGCGAGGCCGCCGCGGCCTTCAACAAGGTTCTCACCGATCCCGCCGGCGGCCTCTTCGCCCCACAGTCCAAGCTCGCCCTCGCCCACCTTTCCGTCAACGCCGGCAAGCTCCTTGAGGCGCTCACCCGGTTCGAGGAAATCGTCGCCCAACCCTACCTCCCAAAGATCCGGGGCGAGGCCGCCCTCCACGCCGCCCTCACCGCCACCAAGCTTGAGAAAACCGACGTCGCGGACCGCCACCTCGCCCTGATCCTCCGCACACCGGGAATGGAGGATTTCCGGGCCGACGCCCAGACCGCCCTCATGGGCAACCATTTCGCCAAAAAGGAATACGCCAAGGTCATCCAGGTCTTCCGCTCCAGCGGCATCAAGGCCGAGGGAGAAAAGGAAGCCGCCCGCCTCATGATCGCCGCCCGCGCCCACATGCGGCTCAGGCAGCCCGCCGAGGCCCTTACCCTCTTCCGCGAGGTCGAAAAACTCGTCAAACCCGAGAACGACCTCGCCTTCCAGGCATCCTACTACCGCCTGCTCTGCTTCTTCCAGATCGAGGGCCGCCACCTTCCCGACCAGGTGGATGCCTTCCTCCAGCTCTACCGCAAGAGCCGGCCCGAGGACCAGCGCATTCACACCGCCCTCATGATGAAGGCGGAAACCCTCTTCTCCAACAAGGAAACCGCCGCCGCCGCCAAGGTTTACAGCGAGATCAACGCCGCCGCCGTCAGCGACAGGAACCGGCCCGGCCTCTTCTATCAGCGCGGCTGGTGCCTCGCCGAAGCCGGCGACCATCAGGGAGCCATCCGCTCGCTCGCCGAATTCATCACCCGCTACCCGGACGATCCCCGCGTCCCCTCCGCCCTCGCCAAACGCGCCAAGGCCTACACCGAGAGCGCCGAGCCGCAGAAGGCCATCGCCGATTTCGACCGCCTCACCGCCGCCGGCACGCCCTCCGACCTCCTCTCCTACGCCTGGCTCGAATCCGCCCGCATGCGCCGCTCCGAGGGCAACATCCAGGACATGATCGCCCGCTACCGCGGACTGCTCCAGAACGTCCCCGACCTCGGCGACAACCTCCAGGCCGAGGCCAACTACTTCATCGGCTGGGGCATGGTGAAATCCAACGCCGCCGCCGAAGCCGTCCCCTTCCTCGAAAAAGCCCGCACCCTGCGCCCGGAAGCCTACCGCAAACACGCCGGCATCCTCCTCGCCCTCGGCTACTTCGCCTCCCAGGACGCCCCCAAACTCGCCGCCGAAATCAACCTCGCCATCGAGGGCAAATACGATGGCGACATCCCCGAGCAGGCCCTCCAATGGTCCGGCATGCAGTCCTACAACTCCGCGGACTACGACATGGCCGCCCGCTGCCTCGCCCTCATCGCCAAAACCGACGAACCCCGCGCTACTCCCAAGGAAGTCTGGCGCTACCTCGCCAAGTCCCGCCTCGAAATCAAGGACGCCGAAGGCGCCCTCGCCGCCGCCAACAACGTCCTCGCCGTCGAGGACAACCCCGCCTGGAAGGCCGACGGCCTGCTCGACCGCGGCCGCGCCCTCCTCCTCCTCGGCCGCTTCGCCGAATCCCGCAAATCCGCCGACGAGGCAGTCGCCCTCCGCCCCCAGGGCCGCACCAGCGGCGGCCTCCGCATCCTCCTCGGCGACCTCGAAACGCAAGCCGGAGACACCGGAAAGGCCGCCGCCGAATATCTCATCGTTGTCCAGTTCATCGACGACCAACAACTCAAGCCCCGCGCCCTGCACAAACTCGTCGAAACCCTTGAAAAACAAGGCGACAAGGCCGAGGCCGACAAATACCGCGAACAACTCCGCACCGCTTTCCCCGACTGGAAACCCGAGTGACCCCGCCAAAGGAAAAGGGTTTGCGCCGATCCCACTGACCCGGCAGCGCCGGAACCGGCGGGCGGGGCGTGGATGAGGGAACCAACCTGTTCCTCCCGGAGGAAAATCTTAAGACGAAAGAAATTCCTGACAATTTGCCTGTCCCGTGGAATTAACTTCAAGCCTACGCCGCCGAGCCACAATGCCATGGCAAAACGGACGCAGTCACAATATCGACAATCATGACCAATGCGGTTGCATCGGCCATGCTTGAGGGGGGCAAGGGAAAAGACCACCAAGAAGCAATGACAATTGCCAACACATTGTTTCAGGAATGCACAAAACAATGAAGAAACCAAAGTTGCCAATCAGCTTGGCCAGGCTGTTGCACCCACATGGAATCAAATTCCTCATCGCCTGCTCATGCTCTGCGGTGGGGTTGTCCGGATGCGATACGCCCTCAGGAGCCAAAACAGCAAATACTGAAAACCCGCACAATGCAAAATTCGAAACGCCGAAATACGCTATTTGGCTTACCCTCAAAAGCGGCACCGCGGAAATCGAACTCTCTCGCGAAGACAGTCTTTATCCCGCCGAGCAGTTCAAAATTGTAAAGGAGGCGTATTCCAAGAAACATGATCCTCCGCTGACTCCGAAGCCTTTGGATAATCCTATCGGATTGATTATGGATATCCAAACCAATCATTCATTTCATGAATTATCCAAGCCGCCATTGCTCATTGAAAATTTTCGCTTTTGGGTTATGGAAGATTATTTACCGTTAGACTTTATGCGCAGCGTTGAGTTCACAGACGAATTCAAGAATCAATTTTCCGAAATCCTAAAGTCTAAATTTAAGTATCATCCTTCTCCAAAGGATGAAGGATGAATAAAGTCTCTGTGGAGAGTCTTTGGGTTTCAGTGTCAAGGAATGTTAGGATTTTGATTCAACGCCGCCCGAATTACAGGAGACATAAATAATCAGAACTTTCGCTTGCGCCTCCTCACCTACCTTGCATTCCCCCTCCATGGCCCGTACGATTGATTGTTCCCCAGGGCGCAATTTTAAGGGTCAGTGAAAGCGCCGGGATAAACCGGCTTGGAATGGAGAATGAAAGAGTCTTACGAAGAA
>CAZKQK010000199.1:0-7506 GCA_964554865.1 uncultured Luteolibacter sp.
GGGTTTTGGGTGAATTCCTCTTCGATGAGCGCGGTTTCGTGGACATCTCGGTGCTGCCTCCGAGCGAGTTGAACCTTTATGAGGGGGTCAAGGACAGTCCGGTGTTCGCCCATGCCGCGCGGACGCTCGACGCGCTGCCGATCGTCGCCAAGCCGGTAGGGCCCGGCACCCGCTACCGGACACCAGGCGATACCGAGCCATGGAGGCAATGGTACCGGCAAATCAAGGATGGCAAGCGCACCTTCCGCTTCGAGGGCGATCCGGTGGAATATGACCTGAACGGCCCCGCCCCCGGCCAGAAGGTGGATCGCATCGCGCGGGACACGAAACGGGAGAGTGAACGCGCTGCCGGACGGAGGGAAGCAGGCCCGCGCGGTGGCCAGCCGGCGGATTCATCCGTCGAAACGCCGTCCAAGTCCGTCCCTGCCGCGCTGATCGCGGCCGGCGCATTGGCTCTCGGAACCTTGGTCTGGTATGTTTCGCGGATGCGTGTACCGAAAGAACCTTGATCGTTCTTTCGTGGCCTCTATTTCCACTCAGAGGTCGCAAACAGGGAAGAACCCTTTTTCTATCCCTGCGCACTTTTTGCGGCCAATTCTGTTTTCTGGTTCGAGGTGACCGGAAAACGCGCTCCGGTTCCAGAGCCAATGATGGTTGCCCAACCTGCATCGGCTGATGGCCAATGCCAAGAACCGGCTCGCAATCGCGCCGCATATGCGTCATCTTCGGCGCATGAGCATGCTTGCCATCACCCCGACCGCCGCGCGGGGGAATTTGTCCAAACTCCCGCGCCGGGCGCTCAAGAGCGAGGACATCGGCATTATCGTCGATGCCAAAACCATCGCGCCTCGCCCGGTCACGGTTCAATTCCTCGGGCCCCGTGGTGCGGGCATCCTGCCCGCCACCATGGATTCACCGGGTTTCCTGGAAAACCGTCACGCCTGTTGATCCGGAGGAGCAAGGATATGGGCACCGCTCCCCGAGGCCACGGGTAGGCACCCGCACCACCGCCTCCCGCCATTTCAGCCTCCCAGCACTTCAATTTCCCAGCACCTCCCCAATGCCTCCCGACTCCATCCCGCAGATCAGCCTTGGCACCGCCGCGTTGGTGATCTTCGCGGTGTGCGCCGGGTTTGTGATGCTGCGCGGCATGACGCGGATGCTTGTCGGCACGGTGGTCCTCGCGCTGAGCGCGTGGATCGGCTTCGCCGTCTGGCAAAAGGCTCCGGCCGTCTCCTTCGAGTGGTTCGGCAAATCCATCGGACTCATCACCACCGGCCTGCCGTTCGCCGCCTTCCTCGCCGCGTTTTTCCTTATCCGCAAGCTCGCCAAGGCCGTCGCCAGCCCCTTCGGCAAAAAACCCGAAGAGGAGAAAAAATCCACCAGCCCCGTCATCAGGCTCGCCTTCCGGCTGCTGCTCGCCCTCATTCCCACCTCGCTGATCTGCCTCATCGGAGCCACCTTCATCCACCACACCGGTTCCATCGCCGAGATCCGCGCCTTCGCCGAGAAAACCCTCGGCATCGGCGAGCCCACACCCGCCAAATACTCCCAGAACCTCAAGGAATCCATCGAACACGCCCTGCCCGAATCCTGGTTGCGTTTCCTCGATCCCCTCGCCGATCCCACCCGCCTCACACTCGCCAAGGTCATCACCGCCCACTCGGATTCGCCGCTTGAACCCGTCATCGATCCCGCCACCGGCCAGCCCATCCCCCGCGCCATCGTCGTCGATGATCCCGAACTCCAAAACCTTGCCCGCGAGGGAAAATTCGGCACTCTCCTCCGGCACCCCCTCATCACCAAAGCCCTCGAAGACCCCCAGATCCGCCAGCTCATCAAGGACTTGAATCTGTGATCTTCTCCCAATTTCAAATCCCAAATATCCAATGTCTTATCTTGTGACCATCGGCCTCGAAGTCCACGCGCAGGTGAAAACCAACACCAAGATGTTCTGCGCCTGCCGCACCTCCTTCGGTGACGAACCGAACACCCACACCTGCCCCGTCTGCCTCGGCCTGCCCGGCGCCCTGCCCGTCCTCAACCGCGCCGCCATCGGGAAAACCCTCATCGCCGGACGCATGATCCATTGCTCCTCCCCGGAAATCTCCAAGTGGGACCGCAAGAATTACTTCTATCCGGATATGCCGAAAAACTATCAGACCACGCAGATGGACCTGCCCCTCTGCATTGGCGGCGAGGTCCCACTCTACGAACACTGCTACCCCACAGACCACCGGAAACAAATCGCCAACCCCGGAAAAAAAGTCCGCCTCAACCGCATCCACCTGGAAGAGGACGTCGCCAAGTCCACCCACCTTGGAAACTCCTCGCTCATCGATTTCAACCGCGCCGGCACACCGCTCATGGAAATCGTTTCCGAGCCGGACATCGACTCCGCCGAGGAAGCCTTCGCCTATCTCCGTTCCCTGCAAATGATCCTCCAGCAAGGCGATGTTTCCGATGCCGACATGGAAAAAGGCCAGCTTCGCTGCGATGTGAACATCTCCCTGCGCAAGCGCCCCGAAGACCCGCTCGGCCCCAAGGTGGAACTGAAAAACCTCAACTCCATCTCCGCCGTCCGCCGCGCCATCCATTTCGAAATCGCCCGCCAGTCCGAGGACCTCGACCGCGGCATCCGCCAAATCCAATCCACCCGCCGCTGGGATGACGACCGCGGCGAAACCCAGCTCATGCGCACCAAGGAGGACGCGCACGACTACCGCTACTTCTCCTGCCCCGACCTCCTGCCCATCCGCACCGCGCCGTTGCTTGAGAAAATCATCCCGCTCGTTCCCGAACTCCCGCACGAACTCGCCGAACGCTTCGAACGCGACTTCGGCGTCACCACCTACGACGCCTCCGTCCTCTCGTCCGACCGCCACCTCGCCGCCTACTTCGAGGCCTCGCTCGACCCATCCATCCCCGGCAAGAAGGCCGCGAATTTCATCATCAATAATCTGATGGGCAAACTCAACGAGGAAGGCATCGGTATCGACGCCTGCCCCGTCACACCGGAAAACCTCCGCGCCCTGCTCCTGCTCGTCGAGGACGGCACCCTCGCCTCCAGCCAGGCCAACGAGGTATTCGCCGTCCTCTATCAGAATCCGGAAAAGGCCCCGGCCGGCATCGCCGACAGCCTCGGCTTCAAAAAGGCCGAAGCCGGTGAACTCGAAGCCCTCGTCGATCGGGCCATCGCCAACAACCCGAAGGAAGTCGAAGCCGTGAAAGCCGGCAATGAGAAGCTCCTCAACTTCCTCACCGGCCAGGTCATGAAACTCGCCGCCACCAAACCCAACCCCAAACAAGTCACCGAAATCCTCCGCGCGAAGCTCCTGTAAACGCACGTGGCACCGGTTGGGATCACCACGACGATCCACCCCGTGGTCGGCAAGGTGATGCCGAAATACAAAAACCAGCGCGAAGTGGTGGCGCTGGAAGGCCCCCGTTTCCGCATCGTGGGCGAGCCGGTTTTCACGCGCGAGGGCGGGGCGGTCAAAGTGAACGTCGAAGTGGAGGAGGTTCAGCCGTGAGACTCCGCCTCATCGAGTTTCGCCTTCCAGGCGGCGCGGAGCGGGCGGGGCTGAGTCCGGCGAATGCCCGCCTTATCCCGTTGCTCGGAAGTCCACTCCCAGGGCATGGTCCACTGGGTGCCTTCAACGGGCGTTTCGTCCGTGTCCGGCCCGCTCATGTCATCGCCAACCATGAAGGGAGGATGCCATGCTGAGGGTGGATGTCAATCGAGAGCCGCGAAGTCCTCGCGCCCGGCCTCCTCGCGGAACCGGCTCACGATGTCGCGCAGCGCCGCCTCGTCGATCACCTGGCGGCGGCCGTCGCCCGCCGGGTGCGTGCCGGTGACCTCGATCTGGAACCAGCCGTCTGCGGGCGGCTCGGAATTTCGGTTGTAAATGGGGGTGTGCATGGTAATCTGAAGGTCTTGGCGGCACCCAGCGGGAAACCGGGCATATAGGGTTCTCACTGCGTAGACGGGTTTTGGATATACTGACTCGCCACCCGCCTTGATTTTTCCTTGATCGTGGCAAGCTGCGGCCCGCGGTATTCGTCGAAATGGGTGATCGCCCAGGATTTGGACCCGCCACCGCTCTTGCGCTGCAAGATCGCCACGTCGTTTCCGAGCACCACGTAGCGTTTGTGATCCGGCTCCGAGTCGTGTTTGTAGATTTCGCCTTTGGAGAGCGTCTTGGGTAATTTTTTGATGAAGTCCTTGCCGTGTTTCTCGCGGATAAATAAGCCGAATTTCGCAAGACTGAGGCAGGGACCGCTCGGAGAGCGATCCCTGCCCACGCCCTGATTCCCCGGAATCAGCCTTATCTACGCACCATTCGTGTCCGTCTCCTCATTGGCCGCCAGTTCGAAGTAGGCCCATGCCTGTTCACCCGGCGTGACCGCGTCCAACACATCGCGGTCGAACTGCTTTTGCAGGATCTCGGAAATCTCCATGGCCTCCGCCTGGGCGATCTCGTCGAAGGTCGCGCTATGCACTCCGCCCGCAAGAGTGCCGCTGCCGCTTCGAGCAACTCGGCTGTGTGAATCAGGTGTTTTGCAGATCCTCCTCTGATGATTTTGCCGAAAATTTGATTGAGTAATTTCATGAGAATAAAGATCCCCGCGGCAAGCTGCGGGGTATTCGGAATTCTTCTTTCCTCTCATGCGCCGCAAGCGGCGGGGAATCAGACCCTCCTGAGATTGAAATCCACGGGTAAGTCTATCGCTCAGTAATCCAGTCAGCACCAGCTTGAGCGGATCCAGCACGTTGTGCCGGTGTCAAAGTCGAAGTGCCAAATTTGGCTTCAACGTAAAGTGGCCCCCCGCCGCCCCTTGACCTGGGTAAGTAAAATCAGGACGTGGCCAGCTTTGAGGGGGGCGACCTGTAACGGGCATCACCCGCTGCGAATTTGGAGTAAATCCCCTTCCTTTAATCACTCCATTGATGTATGTTAGGCCTTCTCCTACATGGCCCTTGACCGAGGTAGGAAGCGCCTTGGCTACATATGGAATACCTTTGTTTAGTCCGTATGGAGCTACCGCTCCAATTCCAGTATCCACGGCAAAAGAAACTCCCGAGAACCGAGCCTCCGGGTTTACGTGTTGCTCTGCCAGTTGGCTGGTTGTGTTGATTCCGGCGCTCAAGAGAGCTCCGCCGACAACCGGTCCTGTAAACGGAAGCGTAGCCAAGCCTACACCCGCTGGAATAGCCGCACCTGCTCCTTGCCAGTAGCCTTGGGTGAACGCCGGGGCCTGATGCAATTGGGCAGGCAATCCCCACGCCACCAGTCCCAGCGGATCGCTTTTCGAGATCGGATTGCCGTCGGCATAGGCGAACCAGTTCAAGCCGCCGGAGAACCCAATCGGGTCGGCATTCAGGAATAAGTAAGCAGTCAAAGTTTGTGACATCGAATATGATTCCCTATGCATTTCGATGCAAACCATTCCTCCACCTCCTCAAAGTGTTTAATAATTCGAGCCGCTACTGTTTTCCCTGATCGCTCAGGGCCAAGAATTTTAACATATATAGGCGTCTTAAACATTCCATAAAAAGAGTTGCCACGAAGTCGGCATCTTTCACTCAAATGGCTAGTAGTGATCTGCTCAACAGGCAACACTCCATCAAACATTGTTAAGGACTCATTTCCATTGATTTGAGCCAGATTTAAAAATAAACTCAATCTTCCATGTTTATCAAACTGAATATCCATCAAGTCATGTCGTTCACCTTCTTTTCTGCGAAAATGAATAACGGGCGCTCCGTCTCTGCCTTTTGGCTTCCATTGCTCAAAACCCTTCTTCTGAAAGAATGGCAAAAGAGATGAAAGGACTTCCTGTCGAAAAATCTGATTATTTGTTGCCATTTAAGTATTTTATTTTGATGAATTGAAAGAGAATGCAGCATTTGCACCACCAAGTAAAGCGCCAACACTGCCAGACGTACTCTGAATCCAACCATATGTCCAATACTCAGTGATCCAGCTATTACCCAGTGCGTTGGCGGCTGCCCGTTGGGCGCTTGTTAAACCAGAAGTTCCAAACTTTGCTTCAACGTATATTGTACCTCCTGCCGATGAATAAGTATAATCAGGAATCGGTCGTCGCCCTGCCACGGAGATTTGCTGCTGCGCCGCTGAAGGCAAACCTCTACCTTGAGCAATTCCGTTAATATATGAAAGCGATTCTCCGATCTTCCCTTTAAGTGGCCTAGAAAGTTGCTGAGCAGCATAAGGAACAGCTTTGCCCATTCCATATGGAATTGCCGCCCCAATTCCAGTATCCACTGCAAAAGAAGCTCCCGAGAATTGAGCCTCCGGATTCACGTGTTGCTCTGCCAGTTGACTAGTTGTGTTGATTCCGGCGCTCAAGAGCGCTCCACCGACAACCGGTCCTGTAAACGGAAGCGTCGCCAAGCCCACACCCGCTGGGACAGCGGCCCCGGCCCCTTGCCAGTAACCTCGGGTGAACTCAGGATCTTGATTGAGTTGGGACGGAAGCACCCAGCCACTATAACCGCTAGGATCGAGCACCGAAATCGGATTCCCATCAGCATACGCGAACCAATTCAAGCCGCCACTGAACCCGATCGGATCGGCATTTAGGAAGCGCATCAGGTAGGGGCTGTAGTAACGCGCCCGCATGTGGAGCAGGCCGTTGCTTTCCGTGGCGACTCCCCATTGGCCGTTGTACAGGAAGGGGGTGGCCCACTCATCATCTTAATTGGTTGGATAAACGTCAAAATTTGAGCACCGATTCCATTCAACCACTCAATCAATATCGTAAGGCCCGATTCGAATCCCACTGTTATTCTCAGATAACCATGAAATAAATCCCCTCACTTCTTGAGTCTTCACTCGAATTTCAATCTCCGATCCATTTTTGGAATGTAGTAAAAATACTCCAGATTCAAAATCGAGAACAGGCGGGATAATATATGAATGAACCCAATACACTGAATTTGGATCATTAAATATTTTTTTTGCAATATTGTATCGCGACTTTACATGTCGGCAACCGATCCCGAACAACAATGCCAAAAGCAATGCTGTAATCGACCAAGAAAAAATATTTTGATATAGTAAAACGCCGGATATTATTGCAAAAATCACAGATAACATATTAAATAATAAATTGCCTATTTTAAGGCGATTCATAAATTTTGTATAGCAATTAGGAGCAACTGATTTCATATTTTCTATTTATTATTTCATCCGAGTGACCAAACCACTGGCAATAAAAGCAGCAGATGCGCCGCCACTAGCCGGAGTTGGCGCTGAAGCAATCCAGCCTGGAAGGCTCCCGCCCGGATAATTGCTCTGATAACGAGCTGCCCATTCATAGGCAAGAACCTTAGCGGGATTCCAAGTATTTGGTGCGGGACTCGGTGCGCGCATCATTCCTTCCGCTGTGGCCCGACCACCACCGAGACCCACTGCAATTCCTCCGGTAAGGCAGTGCAAAACAATAAACTACCGAATTTGCTACCTTTGCGGATGAATC
>CAZKQK010000200.1:0-7442 GCA_964554865.1 uncultured Luteolibacter sp.
GACTACCTCTCCCAGCGCGTCTGCAAGCGCCTCGTCGAGCTGTTCTGCACCATGGTCCGCCCCGGCGGAATCGTCATCGTCACCAACGTGGCCGACAGCAACCCGCGCAAGGCATGGATGGAATACGTGATGGAGTGGAACCTCATCTATCGCGGCACGGAGGAAATGAACGACCTCATCCCCGATGGCATCCGGCTGCGCAACTCCAATGTCGAGGCGGACGCCACCGGCGTCAATCTCTTCCTTGAAATCGAAATCGCCGATGGCTGATGCCGTTGACACGCCGCGGAACCCCTCCCCTTCCCTGCGTCAGGCGTTCCACGAATACGAAAACGGCATTGCCTTGGACAATGCCCGGCGCGCGGCTGCCATCGCCGCGATCTTCATGCTCGCCGGGTGGTCGCTCGACATCATCATCCTGCCCGGGCAGTCGATCCTTTTCCTGACGATCCGCGCGTTTTGCGCGATACTGCTCAGCCTCATCTTCTGGTTTTTGGGCAGATCCTCCAGTTGGCGCGCCGCCAAGGTCATGGCCCAGGGCGTCGCGCTGCTTCCGCTCGTCTCGATCTGCGTGATGATCGCCGTGACCGATGGCGGGAACTCCGCCTACTACGCCGGACTGAACCTCGTGCTCGTCGGCCTGTCCCTGCTGCTCCGCTGGACGTTTTGGAACTCGCTGGGCATGATCGCGTCATGTTTTGTCTGCTACGCGCTCAGCGTGTGGCTTTCTCCGGTTTCACCCGATGTCAGGGTGCTTTTCGGAAACTGTTACTTCCTTTTCGCCACCTCGGTATTTGTGATGGCCGGCGGTTATTTCTACGAAAACCTCCGCTTCAGCGAGTTCAAGCTCAGGGCGGAGGTTGAGGAGGCCAGGCAGTTGTTGGAATCCCAAAACCAGCAGCTCTCGGAACTCGATGAGGCCAAGACACGCTTCTTCGCAAACATCAGCCATGAGCTGCGCACGCCGCTCACGATCATGCTCGGCATCACCGAACGCCTCCGGATCTCCCTCGGCACCCAATCGGCGGACCAGCCCACCGACGAGATGATCACCATGCTCGAGCAAAACGGCCTGCGCCTGCTCAAGCTCATTGACGACCTGCTCGATCTCGTCCGCTTCGACACCGGCCATGCCGACATCAACCGCCAGCCGACGCCGATCGCCCATCATCTCGACGGCTTGCTGCGCTCCCTCCGCCACCTGGCGGAACAGGACCGGGTCGCCCTGCTGTGGGATTGCCAGACCGATTCCGAAGCAATCATGCTTGATCGCGACAAGGTCGACAAGATTCTCCTCAATCTTGTCATCAACGCAATCAAGTTCACCCCTTCGGGCGGCTCGATCGAGGTCAAGGTTTCCGTTCGGAATGGTCAAATGGTTCTGAGTGTCGGCGACACGGGCGTGGGCATCCCTCCCGAGGTGCTGCCGAGGATTTTCGAGCGTTTCTGGCAGGTGGACACCTCCTCGACCCGCAAGTTCCAGGGCGCGGGCATCGGCCTTGCCCTGGTACGCAGCCTGACCGAGGCAATGGACGGCTCGGTCCGGGTGGACAGCCGCATCGGGCACGGCACGGTCTTCACCGTCGAACTGCCCGCCACAGCCGCGGAAACAGCCAAACCGGAACTCTCCTCCGGGGAATCCCCGCCCGATCACGGCGGAAACATCGCCCAACTCCACCGCAAGGCCGCCCTCTCGATTCCGGGAAGGGTCGCCCCCCGCGGCCCGGCGACCGCTCAACATGTGGGGCCGATGATTGCCCCGACGATTGGTCGCCCCTCCGGAGCCAGACCGCTGGTGCTCATCGCCGACGACGAACCGGACATCCGCCGTTTCCTCCGCATGCAGATGGAAAACGTGGATGTCATCGAAGCCAGCGACGGAGCCGAGGCCCTCGAGTTGGTCAGGCTGCGCAACCCCCAGCTCGCGCTGCTCGATCACATGATGCCCGAAATGGACGGTGTGGAGGTCTGCAAGGGCATCCGCTCCAACCACAGCACCCGCGGCACCGCCGTCATCATCCTCACCGCGCGCGCCGACGAGCAAACCAAGCTCTCCGCGCTCCAGGCCGGCGCCAACGACTTCCTCACCAAACCCTTCTCCACCGCCGAACTCGCCCTCCGCCTCGAAAACCAGATTTCCATGGCGCGCATCCGTCGCGAAATGGCCGATCTCAACTCCGAACTCCAGGCCGCCCTCGAGCAGATCAAGGAGAACGAGGTGCTCATGGTTCGCAACGAGAAACTCTCCGCCCTCGGCCGCATGAGCGCCGGCATCATTCACGAGATCAACAACCCGCTCAACTACGCCAGCGCCGGCATCCACGCGCTCGAAACCTTCAAAAAGGATATTCCGGACAAGGACCGGGCCGACTTCGAGGACATTTTGAAAGACATCCGCGACGGCGTGGAACGGGTCTCACAAATCGTCATCGACCTCCGGAAATTCACCCGCGAGGACAAATCGGCGGGAGGCGATGCGGATCTTTCGGAAATCGTCGCCCGCGCCCGCCGCATGGTCAGCCACCAGGTCGGCAAGGACAACATCGAGATGAACCTCAAGGTTCCGGACAACGCCCTCATCCGCGGCAACCCCAACCAGCTCGTCCAGGTATTCATCAACTTCTTCCAAAACAGCATCGACGCCATCCACCAACGCTTCGCCGAAATGGGCGGCGAGGCGGGCCGGATCGACGCCACCGTCGAACCCGCCGGGGAAGGCTGGCAAGTCAGCCTCCGGGACAACGGCATCGGAATCCCTCCGGAAAACCTGCCGAAGATATTCGATCCCTTCTTCACCTCCAAGGATGTCGGCAAAGGCATGGGACTCGGCCTTTCCATCACCCATCAGATTCTCAGGGCGCACAACGCGATCATCGAGGTGGACAGCCGCCCCGGCGAATTCACCTGTTTCCGCCTGTTTTTCCCGAAACCCGAATACGGCGGCGATCAGGAACCCGAATCCGTTCTCGACCAAAGCGCCTGAATCCCCCAACCTCCTTCCCATCCGTTAGCCCCGCCGCACCCTATCCGCCTTACACCATCATGAGCAACGAGATCGACGACTACGACTACCAGCGCTACGCCATCCTTTTCGTGGATGACGAGGCAAACGCGCGCAAATACTTCAAGCGCCTCTATGGCGACAAGTTCCGCATCCTCGAAGCCGAGGACGGCGTGCAGGCCCTCGGGGTTTTCCGCAAGCACGCCAACGAGATCGGCATCATCGTCACCGACCAGCGCATGCCCAACGAAACCGGCGTCGGCTTCCTCTCGAAAATCGCCGACGACTATCCGGACATCATCAAGATCCTCTCCACCGCCTACTCGGACATCGACGCCGCCATCGGTTCGGTCAACCAGGGTGGCATCTTCCGCTACATGACCAAGCCCTGGGACATCCCCGAGCTTGAAATCACGCTGCGCCGCGCGATGGAATTCTTCACCGTCCGCCGCGAGCGGGACGCGCTGCTCGGCGCGAAAATGCAGGCCATGGGCAACGTGCTGCTCTCCAGCCGCCTCGCCGCCTTCGCCCTCGCCCCGGTCTGCGCCCGCATCGATTGCAAGCGCGCCGCCGAGGCCGTCGCCGCCTTCGTCCAGGCCGGCGTGGCCGGCCGCAAACCCGGCACCGGAGATGACTCGGACCTGCGCTCTCCCGATTGGTCGCGCCTCCACGCCCGCCAGGTGATCCTTGCCACCGGCCTTGAAGCCCGGCTGCCCGAGGCCCTCAAACCCGCCGATCTCGCGGAGCGCACCGCCGCCCTATCCGCCGGGCTTGCGGCCGCGGGAGCCACCGGAATCCAATCCGCCGCTTCCGAGTCCGCCACCCGGCTCGGCAGCCAGACCGACCCCATGCCCACCCTGCTGGACGCCCTGCTTGGCCGCAGCGACGAAGTCGGCCTCACCCAGTCGGCCGTTCGAGTCCTCGCCGCCTTCATGGCCATTTACGACGCCGGCGGTGTCGTCCGCCGCTTCCGTGGCGAAGGGCTTACCCTCGATGTCTCGGTTTCCTCGGTCGCCCCGAAGGACAGCACTCCCGGCGCCGAGGCCGCCAAGTGGCTCATCGACGACGACCTCCTGATCTCGGCCGCCCTCGGCCTCCTCTGAAACCAAATCCGCTCGTTTTCCCATTTCAAATTCAGGTTGAACGCCATGGGGAGATCTGGAAACGGACGGCTCACGTCTTCGCAAGCCGGGAACGAAACCAGGCGACGAGGGCGGCGGCCAGTATGGCGAGAACGGACACCCATGCCCAGCGTGGTGGGGATTTCCCCGGATCTTCCCTGCCCTCGCCGTCGCCGGGGCCGGACGTGGAGGCGACGGGAGGAGCGGGAAGTTCGGGGCGGGCTTGTCCGCCCTTGACCGCCCGCCCGGCACCGGGAAGCGCGAGGTCTTCGCAGCCGGGCCAGTTCTCCTTGAGCCAGCGGGCGAGGCGGAGTTTCCGCTCTTCGTGGGGCATGTCCGATGGAGGCTCATCATAGGGAGCGTTGAGTTTTTTGAGGTAAGACATGATATTCATGTAAGCTCTCTTGGAAATATCATCGAGAGTGGGATTGTAGGTTTCACCACTCATGATTGGAGCCACGGGATCATCTCGCATGAGCATATGAGCCGTTTCGGAAATAAACGTGCTTCCACAATTCGCAACAAAATATCCACCAAGATTAATGCTCAGTTTATGAAAATTTTTGGCATCGTTTTCGTTGGCGAGGATTTTTCTATATTCCGAATCGTCCCGAATGGAATCCGGGAAAGTTTTAAGAAACGTATACAACTTAAGATCAGTATGATTTGGGAAGACTCCTGGAGCATGGAACAAATAAGAAACCACCATGCGAATTTTCCCGGCATCCGACAATCCCTCGAATCCTTTGGGGTCTCCTTTCCTTGGTTCTCCGCTAAAGTACAAACTCATTTGTCCGGGAGGCGGAAATATATCTTTATTTTGCGCGAATATAGAATACATTTCCTTCATCAGACGTAGCTCCTCCCTGTCATTGGCAAACGCGACGGATGATATGAAGATGGTGATGAAGATGATGATTTTCATTGGTCGAATTTTTTGACGCCATAGACAATACCGGCCTTCATGGCCGCATTTTCGTCATGCAGGATGTCGATGATTTGGTTCGTATTCTTCCCTTCCACGATACCTTTCACGAAGAGTTTTGCCCCCTTGTAGACCGCGCATGCTTGGTTTGTATAAACGAACTCCCCGTGCCGGAAGTTCTCGATGAAATGCGGGCCGCTGCTGCAGGCGTTGTAGAAAAAGGTCTTGTAGCGCAGGTTCTTCGGCACCTGGTCGCCGGGGGCCGTCACCATCAGTCGTTTGGAGCTGCCCCGGTGGAAATGCCATTCGCTGTTGAAGCCCTCGCCCTGCTTTGTGAAGAACTGGTTGGGGGCGATTCCCCCGGCATTGGGAAAACGTTCGTCGCCGATGAAGGGGAGGTGGTAGTTCAGCGCCTTGCCCATGATCTGACCCGGCTGGAGCACCAGATAACCCCAGCCTTCCTCGGCGATGTGCTCCCAAGTTGCCAGCATCTCAGGAGTGGCATCGTTTGGGAGTTCCGGGAAGTGAGGCATGACGTCCGGTTCCGCGCCGTTTCCTCGGTAATTCTGGGGAATATCGGTGTATTTGACGCCGAAATTGGTGAAGTCCGCAATCGTCTTGTGGGTTGATTTGGTGAAACTCGGACTGAATCCGAAATTGGCGTGGCCGTCGTAGATGACGATCCGGCCATCGGCCTGCAGCGCTTCGAGCAGGGTCGCCTCGTCGTCGGCCACCTGGACGCCATGGGTCGGGAATGGGCGGTTCACGTCTTTGCAAGTCGGGAGCGAAACCAGGCGACGAGCGCGGCGGCCAGTATGGCGAGAACGGACGCCCATGCCCAGCGTGGTGGGGATTTCCCCGGATCTTCCCTCCCCTCGCCGGGGCCGGACGTGGAGGCGACGGGAGGAGCGGGAAGTTCGGGGCGGGTTTGTCCGCCCTTGACCGCCCGCCCGGCACCGGGAAGCGCGAGGTTTTCGCAGCCGGGCCAGTTTGCTTTCAACCATTTCGCCAGTATCAGGGCTTTACTTGCATGACTCATTTCCTCATCAGGAGGATTGAACCTCGCACCCAAAATTTTCAAATTAGCTAATATCGAATCATAGGAATATATGGATATATTTGAGAAAAATGGCTGCGTGTATTCACTGTTTTCATTTGACACAGGTTCATTACGAAAAAGCATTCTGGAATTTTCCTTAACGAAATCCTCCTTCATGCCGTAAACGAACTGAGATGACATTACCGAAAGAAGGTAAAACTTTCTCGGATCATCCTCACTCTCCATCATTTTTTTTAACTCTGAAACGTCCTCAATGATAATTTCATTATCCCGAAAAACAAATAATGAAGGATAGCCAGAACCCCACTTCATTGATTGGGTGCCCCAACCAAGTCTGGAATCCAAATAAAAATTATACAATGCAAGCGCCCGTATTTTTTCAGCATCCGAAAGTTCTTTAATTCCTTCGTGAAATGCAATTTTTCTGCCATTCTTTGAGTTTGCCATTGATTCAAAGGCGTTTTTCATGACATCTCTCAGCCTTTCATCGTCCATCGCTGATGAAAAATTGAAAATCATCATGAGAACAATGAATGTAATATTAAAAGTATTCGATTGCATATACAGCAGGATTGGGATTGATGTCCCCTATGCCAGCTTGATTAAGCATTGGGATAATTTGTTGAGGTGATTTTCCCTCAATCAAATTTCTTACGAAAATTTCGGTGACCTTGAACACAAAGTATGTTCGAGTGGTGTAAACAAACTCCCCGTGCCTGAAATTCTCGATGAAGTGCGGGCCGCTGCTGCAGGCGTTGTAGAAGAAGGTCTTGTAACGCAGGTTCTTGGGCACCTGGTCGCCGGGGGCGGTCACCATCAGGCGTTTGGAGCTGCCCCGGTGGAAATGCCACTCGTTGTTGAAGCCCTCGCCCTGCTTCGTGAGGAACTGGTTGGGGGCGATTCCCCCGGCATTGGGAAAACGTTCGTCGCCGATGAAGGGGAGGTGGTAGTTCAGCGCCTTGCCCATGATCTGACCCGACTGGAGCACCAGATAACCCCAGCCTTCCTCGTGAATGTGGTCGAGCGTGATCGCCTCATCCTCCGTTAGGGCGGGAGGATCGGGTGCATCCAAATAGAACATCATGTTCCTTTCCGTACCGTCTCCCCGATAATTCACGGGAATATCGGTGTATTTCACGCCGAAACTGGTGAAGTCCGCAATCGTCTTGTGGGTTGATTGGGGGAAATTCGGACCGAGTCCGAAGTTCGCGTGGCCGTCATAAACGACGATCCGGCCATCGGCCTGCAGCGCTTCGAGCAGGGTCGCCTCGTCGTCGGCCACCTGGACGCCATGGGTCGGGAATGGGCGGTTCACGTCTTTGCAAGTCGGGAGCG
>CAZKQK010000201.1:0-7403 GCA_964554865.1 uncultured Luteolibacter sp.
CTTGTTGAGGGCGAACATCGTATCGTCATCGAAGGCGAGGGTGCCCTTGCCGAGGGTCACGTTGATATTGCTCTTGTCGAGCAGACGCATGGTGACGTGGTATCCGCGGTAGGTGCGGTGGCGCTCGTAGCGGATATCAATGGGGCGGTGGAAATAGGAGATGGTGAAGCGGCCCGAGATGCCCGGCGCGGTATTGCGGATCTCGGTGGGCAGTTTCATCAGGTTGAGCAGGAAGGCGTCCAGGCGGTCCTTCAGCTTCATCGGGATTTCCACCTTGTCGCCGATGTCGCCATCGACGCGGAACGCGTAGTAGAAGGTTTCCTTCTCGACCTTGAAGTGGATGTCCGACGCGCGGGTGCGCACGGCGTCCGACATGATGGTGGCGATGAGCTGGGCCATCGGTTCGGCGTAGTCGGTGGTGACATCGAAGTCGTGGATGCCGTCATCGAGATCCTCGACGTCGATGGCCTCCAGGTCGGAGCGGCTGGGGCCGTTGTTGGTGGCGACGGACTCGATGGCGCGCGCGATCTCCGAGGCGAGGGTGACGATCTTCACGATTTCGAGATCGGGAAAACGCGGGGCCAGGTATTCCTCCGCGAGCGGGCTCCAGGGGTTTGCGATGGCGACGATCAGCTTGTCCTGGCCGGAAAGGCAGAGCGGTGCGAAGAAACCGCGTGTCATCACCGTGGAGTCGCACGCCGAGTGGAGTCCGCCATCGCAGAATTCGGCGACCTTCGGGAAGAAGGGAAGTCCGTTGATGCGGGCGACCGCCGCCATGAAGCAGTAGCGGGTGACGCGGTTCGGCACCTGGTCCTGTGCGAGGTCCGCGAAGCCCGGATCATGGCCGGCCAACTCGCCCATGATGCGGCGGCTGATCAGTTCGTTGAAGGATATGCCGTCGAATTCGATCATAGCTCGAAGTGCTTGCGGGAAAGGAAAGTCCAGCTCTCGTAATCGAGGCGGGCGATGGTGACGAAGGGGCTGATGCCGAAGCGTTTGAAGACGGTGGAGGCGATTTCCCGCGCCAGGATGGCCGGCGCCACGGGATTGGCGGAGGCGGTGCCGATGGCGTCCGTATCCTCGGCGTATATCACCGGAGAAAGCAACACGCGGGCGATCTTGTGGATGTGGTCAAAGGAATCGTAGAAGGCGGAGGGCGCGATCAGTTTCCCGCCGAAGGGGATGAGCGGGGGATGGGGATTGACAGCCTGTGCCACCTTGTTGCCAAGCTCGACGATAACGCGGCCGAGGTGCTCCTCCTCGTGGCCCTGGACGCGGGCGATGGTTTCCAGAAGATCGCAGGGGCGTCCCTGGGCGTGGGATTCGCGCGCGCGGTTGATGGCGTGCTGGATTTCCAGATCGGTGGCGGAGCGGGTTTCGTGCACAATGGCGGCGGTCTGGCGGAGACACTCCTCGGCGAAGTCCCAAAGGTCGGCGTGTGGCGCGGCCTGCGGGATTTGGGGAGGCCTCGCCGCCTGTGGCGCGGGAGGTTCCTGAGCGGGGTGGAGTGGTGGGGCGGCTTGCATGAATCCGGGGGCTTGTATCGGGCTATTGTTTCTTATATCTCCGATGATGGGGCCCCGCCTTTGGGTGGCGGGGCGGCGGTGTTCGTGTGCGGGAGGCTCACATCCGGCCGCCCCTGCCGAAGCGGGGTTTGGCGGCGGGAGCGGATCTTGGCTGGGGAGTGATTTCGTTGGCCCGCGGATAGTAGGGGGCCTGATGGGGCTGGAGGCCGCGGATCGAGCGTTTCATGTTCGGTTCGTGGGCGGGTCCCGGGTTTTCGGGATCCACCCACTGGGCGTCGCAGTCGAGCGAGGTGTTCGCGCGCAGGCGGTTGGCCATCAGGTTGCTCGCGGAACCGCTGGCCGGATTGTAGGATTTGGGGGTGACGATGAAGACGAGGCTGGCGCGTTCCTTGACGGTTTCCTTGCTCTTGAAGAAGAAGTTCAGCATCGGCACATCCCCAAGCAGCGGGACCTTGTTGTCATTTTTCTTGTCGATGGTGCCGTAGAATCCGCCAACGACGAGCGAGTGGCCGTCCGGAACGCGGGCGAGCGATTCGACCATCGACTCGGTGACGCGCGGGTAGCGGTTGCCGGTGACACTTTGGATTTCCTCAACGATCTGTGCGGAGCGCGGGCGCATTTTCATGCGGATGGTGCCGTCCGGGAGGACGGTGGGGGTGACGACGAGCGAGATGCCGATTTCCCGGTGGGATTCGGGGTTGTTGTCGATGGACTTGTCCTGGGCGTCGATCTTGTAGCGCACCTCCTCGGTGACGATCGGCTGGGATCCGGCGGCTCCGGGGGTGGTGGTGGAAGTGATGATGGGGATGCGGTCGATGATGGAGATCGTGGCCTGCTCGTTATCCTCCGTGATGAGGGTGGGATTGGACTCCTGGGAGGCGAGGTTGCCTTCCGCGAGCGCGCGCAGCACGCCGCGGAGCTGCAGCGGGGAGAGAACGAGGTTGCCGGTGATGCCTTCGCCGTCCTCGCTTTCGAGAAGCGGGTTGTCGAGGCCGAACACGGAGTTGAGATTGCGAATGACGTTGACGCTGGTGCCGTCGGCTCCCAGGGAGTTCACCCAGTTGACGCCGACGCGTTCGGCGGCGGAGCTGTTGACGCGGAGGATCTTGGTTTCCACGACGATCTGCCCCTTGGCCTTGTCGATGCCGTGGAGAAGCTGACGGGCCTGCTCGATGCGGTGGGCGCTATCGATGATGACGATGGTGTTGGTTTTCGGCTCGAAGTTGACGATGCCGGTCCCGGGGCTGAGCATGGGTTTGATGAGTTCCTTGATCTGCTCCATGTCGGTGGGGCGCAGGTAGCGGAGCTGATAGTGGAACTCGGCGCTGGGCAGTTGCGCGAGCTGGGCCTGGGTGAGGGCGTAGATGGTGTTGCCCTTGGTGTGAAGGGAAAGGCCGTACATGAAGGCGAGTTCCTCCATTTGCATGAGGGGGTTGCCGTCATTGAGGTGGCCGGTGACAAGGAAGTCCGGGCCGGTGATTTTGGAGTTGTGGAAATACTGCCTGCCCGCGGTTTTGGCCAGGTATTGGAAGATGTCGTTCAAGCCGGCGTCCTTGATGATGAATCCCTCCTCGGATTTCTGCATCTCCTGCTTCTGTTGCTCGAGGGGCTCGAACGGCGCGGCGGCGGGTGCTCCGGCGGGACTGGCAGGCGGGTCGTCCGGAGGGGGAGAGGCGGGAAGATCCGCGGGAGGCGGCGCGTCCGGCGGCTCGCCGGCAATCAGGTCTGCCACGGGTTGGCCGGAGATCGGTTCCGACGCGGGTTGCAGATCGATGAGGGGTTCCGAAACCGGTTCGATGAGCGGGTCCGCAGGTGTCTGCGCGCAGAGAATTCCGGAGGCGAGCAAGCCAATGGAAAGGGGAATGATTTTCGAGGCTTTCATGATGGCTGGTGTGTTAGCGGTTGGTTTCTTCATCTTCCGGAAAAGCGATCGAATCGAGATCGACGGGGGCGTTTCTCTGCTCCCGGACCATGCCGGGCGCCTGGATGCCACCGGAGCCGGGCGTCATGCCGGCGGGCAGCAGGAACATCCTGAGGGAGGCCTTTTCACCCGACTCGATGTTGCGGAATTCGATTTCCCTGGCGGAGACGGAAGTGATTTCGACCGGGATGTTTTTCATCCTGAAGGTGAGGTTCATCGTTTCACCCGCGCGGAAGGTGCGGGTGCCGATGAGGAATTTGTCTTCCGCGGGCATGACGGTGTTCACCTTGATGCGGTTGATGATTTCGGAGAAGGGGAAGCTTTGCGCCGGGGCCATGCGCCTGGTGGACTTGGCCACCGGGGTTTTGATGATCGGCCTGGCATCCGGATCCTGGTATTGCCCGAAGGGATCGGTGGTGCGGTTGCGGATCGAGAGGATGGAGGAAACCGATTTGACATAAGCCGCGAGATCGTTTTCCCCGATGTATCTGGAGGGGGTGCCGATGGCGGCGGTGTCCGGCGCGGAATTCGCGGCGGGAGCATCGGCCCGCTCCGGTTTGGCGGATGCGGCGGCCGGGGCTTCGGCCGCCGGCGCGGGGGATGGCGAGAGGTCGCCCACGGACTGGGCCGCGGCGCCGGCGGATGCGGCAAGCAAGGCCGCGACCGGCAGGAGCGCCAGGGCCACGAACGGCGGTGGCGAGGGAATCATCCGCCGCTTGCGTGGTGCCGGGAGTGGTTTGCTAGGTTTCATGGCTGGTAAGATGGGATGCGGGGCGGCGCCTGTCAGTTTTCCCAGGCGGTGTAGGTGACCTGGAAGTTCATGAGGGATGTCTGGTTGGCGACGGGATCCATCCGCAGCTCCTGCAACTGGAGTTGCGGCATGCGGGTCTCCAGCCCGAGGAAAGCGCGCTGCAAGGTGCGGAAGGTGCCGCGGAAGGCGATGCGGATCTGGGAGGAGTTCTGGGCGGCCACCGAGCCGAAGCCGCCGCTGGCCGAGGGGCGTTCGAACGCGGTTTGCTGGATCTCCTTGCCGGGAAGATCCTCAATGATGGCGCGCAGGTTGGCGGCGACGGCGCTGGCGGTTTCCTGGGAGAGGCGTTCGTTCCAGCGGTCGAGATGCTGGCGCTGGCGGGTGACCTGCGCCTCGATTTCGAGGCCGGCCAGGCGTCCCTGCTCGTAGGTCTTGTAGTTGGCCTGCTTGTTGTTGAACGAGGTGGCCATCCTGCCTTTGAGCGTGAAACCGATGCCGACGATGATCGCCGCGATGGCGATGGGAACGACAATCCCGAACAGGACAATGGTCTGGCGGTAGAGGTGCATGGCTCAGGGGGTCTTGGGAACGACGATCGCAAGCGGGTCGGTGGCTTCGAAGCGCTGGGTGATGGAGAGGTCGAATGTGAACGGATAGGTGTTCTCGTCGCTGATATGGGCTTCCTCGGGAGGGGTGGGTTTGTATGTGCCGTTCTCCTGGGTGCGGACGTTCACCGTGATGTTGCGGTTGCCGGTGTTGGGACTGTAGGCCGGACTACCGGTGATTCTGGCGATCTCGTTGAAGTGGGCGTTGATCCCGTCGCGGGAGTTGAGGGAGTTGAGGTATTCGAGCGCCTCATCGCGGGCGAAGCCGACGATTTTCCACTCCTTGATGAAGCCCACCTTGGGTTTTCCGGGGGCGGGCTCCGGTTTCACGCTGTGCGAGTATCCCTTCACCAGCATTCCGCTGTTTTCGGAAACCATCCTGGCGAGCGACTCCATGGCCACCCAGGCCTTGGAGCGGTCGTCGAGGAGATTGTTCCAATGGTCGGCTTTCGAGCGTTCGTCGGTGAGCTTTGCCAGCCTGGATTTGATAATTTCCGCCTGGTTGGGATCAAAGGCCCATTCGGGCCGCCTGACGAGGTCGATGACGCCGAAAGTGAGATAGGCGAGGCAGAGGATGGTGATGGCGACGACGGCGACCCGCGCGAGCCTCAGGGCGCGCAACAGGCGCATTTCGGAGCGTTTTGGAAAGATTTCGACGATTTCCTTCGGAGTGGGAATGAAATCCTGAAGCGCCCACTTTTCATCGCGGAGGATGGTGAAGCTGTGGCTGTTCAGCGCGCAATCCGCCGATGGGGTGGAGTCGTTGGCGATGACGGGCTCGGGGCACCAGGAGGGGATTCCGTCGGGCGTGCCCTGATTGAGGACCTCGACCCTCGAGGTGGTGAAGGTGATCCGGAGATTGGCTTCCAACGTGGTGTCCACGTCCGGCCCGAGAGGGAGAAGGAAGAGGTCGGGATCGACAAATTCCAGCGAGGCGTTGGTGGTGGCGAGGGCGTTGCGGAAGTTGGTGGCCCGGCGGACACCACGGTGCTGCAGGGTGCGGATGAGGCGAAGGTCGTGGTGTTCGTTGAAGAAGGCGAGGGTGGTGAACCACGGGTATTGGAGAATGGCGACGAATGGTTTGTCCGGCGTGGGGGACAGGGTTTTCGCCAGGCCGATGATGGCCACCATCGGCGCGGAAACGGCCTGGGTGATGATGGGATAGTTCGCCGTTTCGCCGGTTTGCCTGAAGCTCGCGACGAGATTGGCGTATTGGCGCGAGAGGGTGATGGTGGTGCCGATCACCTCGCTGCCGGCGGCAGGATAGGGAACCACCCGCCATGAAAACTGGTCGGCCTGGATGGAAGAGTCCTCGATGATCGATGCCGGATCATTGTAGGCGACATCCTTGAGGTCCGGAAGCGATGCGGGGTTGTCGAGTTCCGGTTTGAGTTCGGTTGTGGCGAATTCGTCGGCGATGTGGATGACGACTCCCAGGGCGTTGGAGCCGGCGGCGCGGGATTGGCGCAGCGTCTCGGCGATGAAGGCGTCGAGTTTGGAGGAATCCTGAAGGGTGTCCTCGGTGAGGGTGGGACCGGAACTCCAGACGTTCTTGCGTTTGTCGAAATAGAAGGAGGAAACCTGGGTGCCGTCGGGGCGCAGGTGGAGCTGGAAATTCAGATGGAGGGCGTCCTGGTACCAGGCGGGGTTGGTGGCCCTTGTGGTATTGCGCAGGATCGAGCAAGCCTGCCCGAATTGTTGCAGGACATTGAGGGATGCCGGATGTTGGAACGTGGCCAAGGGACTGTGGAGTAAGGGTGCATGGCGGACGGGGGGCTCCGGTTAGGGGATGGGACTGGGGAAGCGGGGAAACGGCCCGCCCGCGGGGGGCGGGCCGTTGGGAATTGATCTCCGTCAGGGGAGATCCGGGCTGATTACCACTCCGAGTAGGAACCGGCGGTCGGCCCGTAGGTGGCGGCGTCGTCGGTGTTGGCGTAGGTGGCGGTCAGGTACAAGTCACCCATGGCCGGAACGGTGGAGCCGTAGCCGTAGGTGATGTCGGTGATCGGAGGGTTGACGGTGTTCAGGTACTTGCCGGTGCCGATGATGTCCGAAACCGGGCAGGCATCGCTCGTCTGAAGGCCGCGGACGTTCGCGTGGGCACGGACGGCTTGCTGGACGTTGCGGATGTTCAGGATGTTGGCGGCACGGTCGGAACCCTTCTTCCAGGCGCGGGCGCCGATGAAGAGGATCGAGATGAGGGAGAGCAGGACGAGGATGACGACCGTCAGTTCGAGGAGGGTCATACCGGTCTTGCGCTTCATGGTCAGGGTGTTGGTCAGTTTCATAGTGTGTATTTCTACTTTGTTTTTTGGGTGTGTTGTGTTTTTTGTCGGACAGGGGCTTCGTTTCGGGAGAAAGGTTTCTGAGGTCCTTTCTTCCGGCGTTGGTCCCGGAGATGGTTCAAATGCCGTCGTCGTTCTTGTTCATGCGCGCGTTGACGAAGGTTTCCGGGGAGATGAGTCCCTGGTTGAGGAGGCGGCGGAGATTGGCGTCCCACTCGATGTTGCCGGCACGGCTGATGACGTCCTCGAGGGAGCGGGCCCCGCCGTCGTAGTTGGCGATGGCGCTGGAGACGGCGTCGTCGTTGTTCTGAAGGA
>CAZKQK010000202.1:0-7362 GCA_964554865.1 uncultured Luteolibacter sp.
CGGCAACCGCCTCAAAATGGCCCGCGCCGGCAACCGCTGTGTGGCGCTCTCCGGAACCGTCGGGGAGGATGCCCGGTGTAACATTTATGAGCGGCGTCCGGCCGTGTGCCGCGATTACGATCCAACGTCAAGAGCCGGGGAGTGCAATATGTGCCGACTGCCTCACGGCCTAACCTCAATAAAACCATGATCAGGAAAGGCACGCGATACCCGCGGAAGATCCGCAAGGGCGGCCGTGAGGCGCACTGGCTGACCAAGGGCGGGCGCACGATTTACATTTCGCCGGTGGCGGCCAAGGCGGCGACCAAGGCCTGGCTGGCCGCCAACGCGGCGATCCGGCCGGTGGTGGCCGTGGACCCGCTGGGCAAGTGGTTCGAGGTGGAGGTGGAGCTGCCGGACACGTTTTCCGGATCCGCGTCCACGGGGTGGACGGATGGCGTGATCACGGTTGGTTTGCACTGGTCGGACAATCTCACCTCGTGGCTCGGCGCGCACAACGGGTGGATCGATGCGCCGGGGAAACCGCCGCTGTCGCCCGGCGGGGGGAGGATCCGGTTCCACGCCCGTTTTGAGACCACCCCGCTCTTCTGGATGGAAACGATGGTGGACCTAACGGTCGAGTCGGACCGGCAGGGGAAAAGCCTCACGGGGCTGACGGTTTACCAGACACCGGTCAGCCTGCCGAATTACCCTTACGCGATGCCTGCGGACGCCGGGCAACTGCAGACGGACCTCCGGGCGGCGGGGTTCGATGGGGCGGAGGTGACGAGCGCCGCAGGAGGTCTGGTGGCGCGCGGCGTTAACCACACGGTGGACGGCAGGATGGTTCTGACGATAACGCAGTCCGGCACGGATGTGACGGCCGTGGCCGAAGGCATCACGCCGATCACGGCCGGGATGAACTACCCTTACTCGCTGCCATCGCAGCGAGCGGCCTTGCAGGCGGACCTGCGCGCGGCGGGGAAAACGGGGGCTGTGATCACCCTGCACCAGGACACTTGGACCATCTTCATTCCCGACCACCCGGCCGCGGGCAATGTCCGCGATGTCTCTGTGACCTACTCGCCGGGCGACCCGTTTCCGTTCTGGGATTTCTTCGGAGACTACCAGGGCGAGGCTCCGGCAGTCTCGGCCACCGGCAGCGCCGGCAATGTGCGGACGCCGGGAGGTGACCCGTTGACGGAGGCGCAGAGGGGCTTCGCGCGCCTCGGGTTTGTGCCGGTGCCACCGCCTGCGTGAGGTCTGCATGGGCCATGCGGCGGCCGGGCAGAGTGGCCCGCTTGCTCAAACGGATGTCAAATTTCTCATTTCCCTGCGGAAATTTCTCAGATCGCCCGCCGCTTTACAACTTCATGACCCGCTTCGCGGACGGATCCTCCATCCGCACCCACGACCACCCCTTCCTCGATCTCCGCATCCCCGGACTCACCGAGCGCCGCGCCTCCGGAAAACCCGACGCCGTCTATCAGAACCACCTCGCCGCCCTGAACGGCCGCACTCCCGCCGCCCCGGAAAACCTCGCCACCCTGCTCGCGCAAATCGAAACCCTCAAGGCCGCCTTCGACCGCGCCCTCACCGCTGCCGGCTACCAAAGCGAGCCGCACGAATGCGCGCAAACGGAGCCTTGACGCCGGACCCCGTTCATCCCGAAATCCGATATTGGGAACAACGAAAACTGCGGAAAGAACGAAAGTGGAAAGGTTATGCCGGGGAATCGAACGCACCTTTCAGGATGGGAGGGAAAGGCCTCGGCGCGCTCTTCTTTCGAGGCATCCCGCCTGTTTCGTTGTTCCGATTTTCGTTTCCGGCCCGCTTCAGGCAAGATCCGCGCACCCGGCCGCGGCATTGCCCGCCGCCTCGCCGGTGGCGAAACAGGTGCCCATCACCCGGATCGACGCCTGCGCGCCGTGATCGGCCGAGATGCAGCGCCCCGCGACAAAAAGCCGGTCCATGCCCCGCGGCTTGAGGCAGCGCAGCGGGATTCCGCATGGGCGGTCGTCATGCGGGAAACGCAGACGCGGACCCTTCGCCGTTTCGCGCATCTCCATCGGCCAGGTGGCCAGCGCGATGGAGTCATCAAAACTCCGGCCCTCCAGCACCTCGGTTTCCGTTAGAACATGCTCACCCACCCAGCACCGGCTCTCGCGGATGCCGGCGCGGACCGGCCAATGCCTCACGTATGCGCCGCGCCATGCGGCATCGCGAGAGGCCAGCCATGCCACCGCCGCCGCAGCCACCCTGCGTCCGGTCATCTCCAAGGCCGTGAGACACTGGGGATCCAGCGGATCGAAGTCCGCTCCGCCGCCGGAGAGATCCAGCGTGCCAAACACCTCCCCCGCCCGGCCGGAGGAGCGGAAACTGAGCCCCATGGCCTCGGCGCCGAGGTCGCCCGCGCGCACACCCCCGACCAGGCATCCCGCCGCGCGCAGCCTGCCTTCCTCATCGAGTTCCGCACCGCAGCTCACGCCGAAAACATAAGCCGGCCTCTGTAGCATGCCCGCGGGCGCGATGGAAAACCCCTTGCCCATCAAACCGGCCGCCACCGCGTCACCGGAAGCGTCCACCAGCACGCCGCACTCCACCTTCATCTCCCCGCCCCGTGCGGAAAGCCGCAGCGACCAGGTTCCGCCATCCCGCGCGAGCCCGACGAGCCGCGTGTGAAACAAACATTCAAGCGCCTTCTCCGCATCTAACAACCGGTCCGCGATCCGCGCGAACTCGACCGGATGCTGCGGCAGGACATCCACCCGGCCATGCCGTTGCGGGCCGATGCCCGTGGCCCCGATCGTCAGTCGCTCGATCTCGCCGCAGAAACCCGGATTCGCCAAAACGGCGCCCGGTTCCTTGCGCAATAGGTACAATCCGCAGAAACTGTGTACCAACGAGGCGGTGCCCATGCCGCCCGCAAAGCCATGCTCTTCGATCAGAATCGTCCGCGCCCCCCGTCTCGCGGCTGATATGGCGGCGGCGAGTCCGGCACTTCCGCCGCCGACCACCGCCACGTCCACCCGCCGGAGCGGCGCTCTCATGACATCTTGCGGCCGATCAGTTTTGCCAGCGTGGCAGGGCTCGCCAAGGTTTCCTTCGAGAGATCCTCCGGCGTCAGCTCCACTCCGTACTCGTCCTCCACCGCCACCACCATTTGCATCACTGCCATCGAATCGAGTCCGGCGGAAAACAGATCGCCGTCCTCGGGAAAATCCCAGTCGAGTTCGAGCAGACCTTCGGCATTCAGCCAGTCAATCAATTCCGTCGGTGTGGGTGCCTTCTTGTTTGGAGATAAAGCCATGCGCGCGGAAAATGAGACGCGACCACCGGTTTCATCAAGTGGAAAGAATCATTCAAAACACGACTTCGGTTCCGAGTTCCCCCACCTCCACGCTCCCCTCGCGCCGCGCGGCCAGCGCGGCGCTCAACGCGGCGGCCGCCTCGCGCTCGCCATGGACCAGCCACACGCGTTCCTTCCGCCCGGTGGTGCGCTCGAAATAATCGAGCAACTCCGAGTGATCCGCGTGGCCGGAGAATGAATCGACGGTCTCGATATGCGCCCGCACCTTGTGGCGCCCGCCGAGGATGGGCACCTCCTTTTCACCATCACGGATGCGCCGGCCGAGCGTGTTTTCGGCGCAGTATCCGACAAACAGCACGGTGGTTTTCCCATTGCCGATGTGGTTTTTCAAATGGTGCAGGATCCTTCCCGCCTCGCACATGCCCGAGGCGGAGATGATGATCGCCGTGCCATGCACGTCGTTGAGCGCCTTCGATCCGCCAACCGAGCGGACCAGCGTGAGTTTCTCGAAACCGAAGGGATTCTGTTTCTCGAACAGCGACTGATAGACATCCTCGTTGAAGGCGTCCGGATGCAGGCGGTAGATCTCGGTGGCGCTCACCGCCAGCGGGCTGTCCACATACACCGGCACTTCCGGAATCTCGCCGCGCGTGAAGAGATCGTGCAACACGTAAAGGACCTGCTGCGTGCGCTCCACCGCGAAGGCGGGAATCAGGATTTTGCCGCCGCGTTTCGCCGCCTCGCGGATGATTCTCGCGAAGTGGTCGCCCATGCCCGGAGGGGCCTCGTGCTCGCGCCCCCCGTAGGTGCTTTCCATCAACAGGAAATCCACATCCGGCACCGGCACCGGATCGCGCAGCACCTCGTTGCCGCCGCGCCCGACATCGCCGGAGAAGAGAAACCGCTTCCGTTTCCCGTCGTCCCGGTCATCGATTTCCAGCAGCACCTGCGCGCTGCCGAGGATGTGCCCGGCATCGACGAAGGTCACCGAGACACCTTCACACACCGGCATCCTGCGGTCATAGGAAATCGTCACAAACTGCCGGATGCAGCGCTCGGCATCCCGCTCGCTGTAGATCGGGGCCAGCGGCTCCCGGCCATCGCGCTGGCGTCGCTTGTTGAGCCACTCGATGTCGCCCTGCTGGATGCGCGCCGAATCCGCCAGCATGATCTGGCACAGGTCGCGCGTGGCATGGGTGGCGTAAATGTTGCCCGTGAATCCGCTCTTGGTCAGGTTCGGCAGGTTGCCACTGTGATCGATGTGCGCGTGGGAAAGGATCACCGCGTCGATCGATGAGGGATCGAAGTGCGGGAAACAGCAGTTGACCTGATAGGCATCGGCCCGCGCGCCCTGATAGAGTCCGCAGTCGAGGAGGATGCGTTTGCCGTTGATCTCCAACAGGTGCTGGGAGCCGGTGGTGGTGCCGGCGGCACCGCAGAATTTGAGTTTCATGTGGATGGATCGTTCAGGTTTTTGGAAAACACCAGGGAATCGCGCCCGCTCGCCTCATACTGGGCGCGGCGCGTGGTCGGCAGCGCGTCCACCGTGGCGGCGGAGTACCCGAGCCTGCCGGTGAAAAAATCCGCCGCCCGGTTGCTCAACGCGAACACCCGGGGGATCTCCTTCCGCGTGGCGATGCCCTCGGCGTGCCGCACGAGGTCCGCTCCATAACCGCGCCCCTCGTGGGTCTGCTTGACGTAAAGGCAGGCGACCTCCGCCGTGCCCTCGTCCGGATGCTCGTGCAAGGCCACGCAGCCGACCACGTTGTCGGCGATGGTCATCACATGGAAATCGCCGATCCTGGACTGGATGTCCTCGTAGGTGCGCTCGACAAGTTTCGTGCGGCGCACCGAGCGGCCGATCATTCCTAACAACTCGGGAATGTCCTCCTCCCGCAGCGGGCGGATCATCCGGTAGCTGTCCGCGTGGACCATGGTGCCCACGCCTTCGTTGGAAAACAATTCGTCCACCAGCACTCCCTGGCGGCGACCGTTGAGCACATGCACCCGCGGCACCCCGCGGCGGCAGGCCCCGGCGGCGGCCAAAAGCAGATCCTCCCCGGCGCCGCCACAGGAGGCGGCAAGCCTTTCCGCGTCCGCCGCGCGAATTGCATGCGCCGGGGCTCCGTCGATCAGAATCGCCTCCTCAAGCAGCGTGATGACCTTCGCCACACCCAGGCCGAGCGCGAAATTCACCACCGGAGTGTCCAGCGGCCCGGTCGCCGAGGCGTCCACCACCGCCGATTGTCCACGGGCGAGGATATCGCGCGTTTCACGCACCGCTTCGGGATCACCGATCGGCCGCTTGACCCGCGCCGCCATGATCTCGCACTCCAGCGTCCAGTCATACAAATCCTTGAGGTCGCCGCCCAGCACTCCGAGCACCAGTTTCACCCCGAGATCCTCCAGCACCGCAAGATCCAGCAGCGTTTCCGCCACCGCCGGCTCGGGCAAGAGACCCGCCTCGATCAAGACCAGAAAAACCTTCCCCCGGAACTGGGGAATGTACTGAAGAACCTCGCGAACATCACTGGGCTGGGCCACACCGGCATTCCTAGCAAACCGCCCACCCGCGACAAGACCTCGTTTCCGGCAGCTTGACAGTTCCCGCCCATGCTCCACCATACTCCCACGACAGGGGTGCCCGACGCTCGACGGGCCGAGATTTTCCGGCGCGCGGAAAAGACCCTTCGAACCTGACGCGGGTCATGCCGCCGTAGGAAGTCGAGATCTCCCGCTCCCCTTCCCGGCCGTGCCTGTCCGCACGGCCGTTTCCGTTTTCTCACAACCCCTAGCTCCACCACTCCCATGATCCGCCCGGAAGAAACCACTGACTCCGCCCCCGAATCCCACGATGCGTCACGCGCCCCGCTTCCAGCCTCCACCCGCGTTTACATCGCGGGCGCCATCCATGCCGATGTGAAGGTGCCGATGCGCGAGATCGCCCTTGCGGATACGAAATCTTTCAACGGCCGGGTCGAGAAAAACGAACCGGTGCGCGTCTATGACACCTCCGGCCCCTGGGGCGATCCCGCATTCACCGGTACCGTCGAGGAGGGCCTTCCCTCCCTGCGTCGCGACTGGATCCTCGCCCGTGGCGATGTGGAGGCATACGACGGCCGTCCGGTGAAACCGCAGGACAACGGCTATCTCACCGAAAAACACGCCGAATACGCCTCGCAGTCGGAGAAATCCAACCGCCTCCGCGAGTTCCCAGGCCTCACCGCCGAACGCCGCCGGCCGCTGCGCTCGACAGGCAAACCCGTCACCCAACTCCACTACGCCCGCCAGGGCATCATCACCCCGGAGATGGAATTCATCGCCATCCGTGAAAACATGCGGATGCATCAGATCGTGGATCGTGGATTGAAGATGGAAGATCTTCGCGACGACATTGTTCGAAACGATTTGCAAAAACAGCACAAGGGCTCGGCCCGGGAAACGTCCATCGACGATCCGCAATCCACAGTCCACAATCCCTACACGCCCTCCATCTTCCGCCGTTTCCCCCAGCGCATCCCCAACGAAATCACTCCCGAATTCGTCCGCTCCGAAGTCGCCGCCGGCCGCGCCATCATCCCCGCCAACATCAACCACCCGGAACTCGAACCGATGATCATCGGCCGCAACTTCCTGGTGAAAATCAACGCCAACATCGGCAACTCCGCCGTCGCCTCCTCCATCGAGGAAGAAGTCGAGAAAATGCGCTGGGCCACCAAATGGGGCGCCGACACGGTGATGGACCTAAGCACGGGCAAAAACATCCACGCCACCCGCGAGTGGATCCTGCGGAACTCGCCCGTCCCCATCGGCACCGTCCCCATCTATCAGGCGCTCGAAAAAGTGAACGGCAAGGCCGAGGACCTCACCTGGGAACTCTTCCGCGACACACTCATCGAACAAGCCGAGCAAGGCGTCGACTACTTCACCATCCACGCCGGCGTCCTCCTGCGCTTCGTCCCTCTAACAGCCTCCCGCATGACCGGCATCGTCTCCCGCGGCGGCTCCATCATGGCCAAATGGTGCCTCGCGCATCATCAGGAAAATTTCCTCTACACCCACTGGGACGAAAT
>CAZKQK010000203.1:0-2524 GCA_964554865.1 uncultured Luteolibacter sp.
CCGGTGGTCGGCTCGTCGAAAAGATACAGCGTGTGCGGAGCCTGCGGCCGGGCCAATTCCACCGCCAGCTTCAGCCGCTGCGCCTCGCCGCCGGAAAGCGTGTTCGCGGGCTGGCCGAGCTGCAAATACCCCAGCCCGAGATCTTCCAGCGTTTCCAAGATGCGGTGAATCTTCGGAATCGGCCGGAAAAACGCCCGCGCGTCACTCACCGGGAGTTCCAGCACGTCCGCGATGGATTTCCCTTTATAAGTGACTTCCAGCGTTTCGCGGTTGAACCGCCTTCCATTGCAAGCCGGACAAGCCACCCACGCATCGGGCAGGAAATGCATCTCGATTTTCAAGCGCCCGTTCCCCTGGCAGCGCTCGCAGCGTCCTCCCGCCGCATTGAAACTGAAGCGCCCCGGCCCGTAGCCGCGCTGCTTGGAGAGCGGCAGCTTCGTGAAAAGATCCCGCACCAACTCGAACACCCCGGTGAACGTCGCCGGATTCGAGCGCGGACTGCGGCCGATCGGCGACTGATCCGCGACCACGCATTTCTCGATCAACTCCAGCCCGTCAACCCCGTCGTGCGCCCCCGGAGCCTCGCCCGAGCCATGGAAATGCCGCGCCAACGCCCGCCGCAGGATGTCATCCGCCAGCGTCGATTTCCCGCTGCCGCTCGGCCCGGTCAGGCAAACCAGCCGCCCCAGCGGAATCGCCACGTCCAGATTTTTCAAATTATGTTCCCGCGCGCCGCGAATCACCAACTCGCCCGCATCCACCCGTGGCGGCGGATTCCATCCACCATGCCCCTTTTCTCCCCTCAACCACTCCCCCGTCGGCGAAACCATCTCCATCGGCACCCCCGCCGCCAACAAATGTCCGCCCGCCGCCCCCGCACCCGGCCCCATGTCGATCAACCAATCCGCCGCACGGATGATCTCCTCATCATGCTCCACCACCACCACCGTATTTCCCAAATCCCGCAACCGAGTCAGCGCGCCGATCAGCCGCGCCGTATCCGCCGCGTGCAGGCCGATACTCGGCTCATCCAGCACGTAAATCACCCCGGAAAGCCCCGCACCAAGCTGTGTCGCCAGCCGAATCCGCTGCGCCTCGCCGCCGGAAAGCGTCCCGCTCGTCCGTTGCAGCGTTAAATAACCCAATCCCACTTCCTCCAAAAACGCCAACCGCGTCCGCACATCGCTCGCCAACCGCCTGCAAACCTCCGCCTTCGCCGGATCGAATGAAATCCCATCGATCCACCGCATCGCATCCCCCACGCTCAACTCACAAAAATCCTGAATCCCCAACCACTCGCCATCTGGTTGAGAATTAGAAAATTCCTTCTCTTCACTTCGACGTTCAATGTTAGACGTTCGATGTTCGATGTTCTCCCCCTCTTCCTTCGCGCCCCTCTGCGATCTTTGCGCCTTTGCGGCAAACTCTCCTCCTTGGATTTTCACCGCCAGCCACTCCGGCTTCAACCGCCGCCCACCACAAGCCCCGCACGGCCGGTGCGCCATGAACTTCACCAGCTTCCGCCGCGTGATTTCCGATTTCGCCTCGCGGTATCGCTTCAACGTCTTCTCCGCATCCCCGCCCTCTTCCAGCAACGCCGGATCACAAAACAACTCCGTCCCCAGCCCCTCGCACGCCTCACAAGCCCCGAGGTGCGAGTTGAAGGAAAAATGCTTCGGCGAAATTTCCTCCACCATGAACCCCGTCCGCGGATTCCGATACGACGTCTGGAACGCCAGATCCCGCCACGCATCCGCGCCCGGTTCCTGCACCGCCGCCCGCGCCTCCGCCCCGCACAACCGCAACGCCGTTTCCACCGAATCCGCCAGCCGCGATTCCACACCCGGCCGGATCACGAACCGGTCCACCACGATCTCCACCGCCGCCGGCTGTTCCGGCCATTTCGCCGCCGCCTCCTCGATTTCCAGCACCTCGCCATCCACCCGCACCCGCACATACCCCTGCCGCTGCAAGTCACCTAACAACCTCGCCGGTTCCCCCAACTCCTCCTTCGGCAAGGGCGCTAACAGCACCACCTTCGTCCCCTCCGCCAGCGCCGCCAGCACGTTCACGATATCCAGCGAACTCATCCGCTCCAACCGCTCGCCCGTCACCGGATCGTGCGGAATCCCCGCCGCCGCCCACAACACCCGCAGATAATCGTAAATCTCCGTGGCCGTCGCCACCGTCGAGCGCGGGTTGAGCCCGCCGCCCCGCTGCTCGATCGCGATCGCCGGGCTCAGCCCCTCGATCGCATCCACGTCCGGCTTTTCCAACTGGTCCAAAAACTGCCGCGCATACACCGACAGCGATTCCACATACCGCCGCTGCCCTTCGGCATACAGCGTGTGAAATGCCAGCGACGATTTCCCCGATCCGCTCGGCCCGGTGATCACCACGAGTTTCCCGCGCGGAATCTCCACGTCGATGTTCTTCAAATTGTGCTGCCGTGCGCCACGGATTCGGATCGCGTCCACAGCCCTACAACACTCCGCCACGGAAAAACTGCCAAGCCTCTTCGTTC
>CAZKQK010000203.1:2624-4990 GCA_964554865.1 uncultured Luteolibacter sp.
CCCCTCAGGTTTGCTTTCTCCTTCCCACGCCACACCACGCCGCTAGGCTAACGCCGCCTCATGCCCGCCCAGCCTCTCCTCGAAGACACCTTCCTCCGCGCCCAATGGAGCGCCGAATTCGACGCCTTCGAATCCAGCCCCGCATCCCACGCCCTCCTCACCCGCCTCCGCGCATGGGCCGCCCGTGATCTTCTTGCCGAACGCGCCTCCGAGACCGCCTTCATCCAGCGCTTCTTCGTCGAAACCTGGGGCTATCACCTGCAAGGTCACGAATCCTCCCCCTTCACTTGCCGCCCGCAATACGAACTTTCCGGCGCGGGCCAATCCGGCGGCATGGGCTTCGCCGACCTCGCCCTCGGCCACTTCGGCGGCGACGGCACCCCGCAGGTGCTCTGCGAGTTCAAGGACATCCGCTCCGGCCTCGATGCCAAACAGGCCCGCAAAGGCAACACCCGCTCGCCCGTCGAGCAATGCTTCGACTACCTCCAGTCCGCCTGGCAGGCGCGCGACCGCGACGCACTCACCGAACCGTTCTTCGCGCTTGTCACGGACATGAACGAATTCCGCCTCTACGCCCGCCGCCTCGGGCGCGGGCAGTTCCAGCGCTTCGTCATCAGCGGTCCCGCCTCCGCCACCGAACCATCCCTGCTCGCGGACACACCTGCCGCCGCCTTCCGCCGCTTCACCTTCTGGCGGCTCTTCCAGCCGGACATGCTGCTCGCCGAGCGCGGCGCACCACATCTCGACCGCCTTTTGCGCGATCAAGTCGTCCGCGAGAAAACCATCGAAAAAGACTTCTACCGCGAATACCGCGACTACCGGGAATTCGTCTATCACTCGCTCGTTGAAGCCAACCCCGACTTCACCGGCACGCGCGGCCAGCTCGTCCGCCTCACCCAGCGCTTCCTCGACCGCTGCATTTTCATCCTCTTCTGCGAGGACATGGGCCGCGTCCTCCGCTACCCGCCCGCTTTGCTTCGCGACATCCTCATCGAAAAAAGCCAGAGCCGTTTCTACGATCCCGAAGGCTCCGGTCCGTGGGATGAAATGCGCGCCCTCTTCCGCGCCATGCGCGACGGCGGAAACTTCGGCTCCCATGCCATCGACAAATTCAACGGCGGCCTCTTCGAGCAAGATCCCGCCCTCGATTCCCTCCACATCCCCGCGAAAGTTTTCTGCGCCCCCGGCCAGGCCACGAGCCTGCTGGAAAACAAGCGCACCCTCCTCTACTTCTCCGCCGCCTACAACTTCGGACTCAGCTCCGCAGCCGGCGAACGCGCCATCTCGCTCTACACGCTCGGCCGCATCTTCGAGCAATCGATCACCGAACTCGAAATCATGGAGGCCGAGGCCGATGGCCGCCTCTCCATCAACAAACTCAGCAAACGCAAAACCGACGGCGTCTATTACACGCCCGAGTGGGTCGTGAGCATGATTGTGGAGCAGACGCTTGGCACACGGCTGGACGAAATCAAAAACGAGCTCGGCTTCAAAAGCCTGCCTCCCATCGATGACTCCTTGCTGGCCGAATATCGTGCGTTTCTCAACGACAAGCGCCGCGCCACACCCAACGCCGGAGCATGGATTCTGTTCTTGGAAAAATACCGCTTCCAACTCGGGCTCATCCGCATTGTCGATCCCGCCTGCGGCTCCGGTGCCTTCCTCATCCAGGCGCTCAACCGCCTCGTCGAGGAATACCGCTGGGTCATTGCCGAAACGGAACGCATCACCCGTGTCCGCGAGATTTTCGATCAGGACTCCATCATCCGCTCCATCCTCTCCCACAACATCTACGGCGTGGACATCAACCAGGAGTCCGTGGAAATCACCAAGCTCGCCCTCTGGCTCCACACCGCCGCGCCCGGAAAACCGCTCTGCTCGCTCGACCACAACATCCGCTGCGGAAACAGCCTCGTCGGCCCCGACTTCGACACCTTCTATAATCAACGCCACCAAAGCCTCTTCGTCGCCGCCGATCCCAACGAACGCGAGCGCATCAACGCCTTCGACTGGCACGCCGCCTTCCCCGAAGTCTTCTCCCACGGCGGCTTCGACTGCGTCATCGGCAATCCGCCCTACATCAAGCTCCAGCACTTCCGCCGCGCCCAGGACGACACCGCCGCCTACCTCGTCGAAGCGAAAAACCCCGACGGCACCCCGCTCTACGCCAGCACCCAGAGCGGCAACTTCGACATGTATCTGCCCTTCATCGAAAAGGGCATCCGCATCCTCAAACCCGAAGGCCGCATGGGCTACATCGCCCCCAACGTCTGGATGGTCAACGAATACGGCAAACCCCTCCGCCAACTCATCCGCCGCACCCGCACCCTCGACCGCTGGCTCGACTTCAAAAGCCACCAGATCTT
>CAZKQK010000203.1:5090-7341 GCA_964554865.1 uncultured Luteolibacter sp.
CTCGCCCCGCTCCCCATCCCCGACGCCACCCCCGAGCAGCGCGCGGAAGTTGGCTCGCGTGCCCGCGAGTTGCAGGAACTCCACACCCGCCGCCGCGACACCATCGCCAGACTCGGCCAACGCCTCCACAGCGCCCAAACCACTCCGATCACCCTCCAACCCGACCGCCTCTGGTCGGACATCGGCACCCCAGCCACTTGGAAGGAATCGCCCGAAGCTCCCGCCGGACTCCAAGGCCGCGCCCTCACCGCCTGGGCCAGGGAACGGCACGCCAAAGCCCTTCAGGATCGTCTCGATGCGCTCGACTCCCTCCTCCAACCCGGCGCATCCCTATCCGTCACCAACACCGAAGACGAACTCGCCCTCCACATCAGCGGCCGTGAAGTCCTGCGACTCTACGACAAACCCGACACCACCTTCCTCGCCGCCCAATGGCGTCACGCCCTCCGCGATCTCAACGTCACCGAGGCATTCGACGCCAAGCGTCTCCTCAAACTCCTCCTCACCCAACGCCACACCCACGAAGACCCGCTCCGCCAACGCATCGTCGCCCTCGACCGGGAAATCACCACCCTCGACCAAACCCTCGCCACCAAGGAATCCGAACTCAACGCCATCATCTATCAACTCTACCGCCTCACCCCCGGGGAAATCGCGATGATCGAGGGCGGGTGAATGTGGCGGCGACTTGCAACCGCCAAGCCTAAATCAAGGCTCGCCGCCCGAAATCCTCATCCTTAACCTGCACACACCAAACACCATGCCACTCCGAATCCGCCAACTCAAACTCAAGGGAATCCGGCAGTTCCGTGACGTGACCTTTGATTTCACCGATCCCATGACGGGAAAACCACTGGATCGCATTTGCCTGATCGGCGGCAATGGAACCGGCAAGTCCACAATTCTCCGCCTGCTTGCCTCAGACAAAGTGCTTGGTGTGCCGTCCACGATGCCGCGTTGGTCAGCTAAACTTGGAGCCTCTGCATCCATGTCAGTCGATTTCGAGAATGAGGAGAGGGCTTGTCTCTTCGGCAACCCCAATCAGCTAAAGTGGGGTTCACGCGAGAATCCACTGGCTGCCTTGGGTGAAGATGAACTGGATCAACCCTTTCCACTGAGTGCCACCGAAAAACAGAAAGAGTGGGTATCCAATTTACAGAACTTGGTTACTGTATTTTGTCCGCCTGACTCCGAACTGGCACCGAATTCATCCAAAATAACAGATCTTCCAGCCGCTAATCTCAATGCAGCACTCACATTTTTGAAAAAACCTCCGACCAAATTCATGGTGGGACAGGACACCGTGGCGGACTTCTGGAAACTACTGATTGCCTTGATCAAAGATCGTGAGGCCCGCCTGATCGAATACAACCGCCTTCCCGAGAACCAGCACCGCACGATTGGTGAGGTGGAGAAGGAATTTCTGGAGAAAAATCCGGACATTCTCAAAGAACTCTCAAGCTTCTGGGACCCCATCCTGAACAAAGCCGGCTTGAAGTTCGATTATGAAAAGGCCGCCCAACCGGTTCAGCTTACCGACAACCTCAAGGCATACATCCACTTGGCGGCTGAAAATGCCGTTCTGCCGTATGCCGAACTCAGCACCGGAATCCGTCATTTCCTTTTCCGCCTTGGTCATCTTTTCACGATCTTCCGTTACCATCTTGCGAAAGGAGGTGTCGTTCTGATCGATGAACCGGAAAACAGCCTTTATCCTGACTTCCTGTTCGATCTATTGGCCTACTACGAGCGAACCGCTCCCGGCGCCCAGATGTTCTTTGCCACCCACAGCCCCATTGTTGCCGCCCAGTTCAAACCCGAAGAACGGTTCATTCTCGAATTCGACCCTGACCGAGGTGTCGTCGTGAGACGCGGAGTCACGCCCGAAGGCGACGATCCCAACGACGTGCTCCTGAAAGACTTTGCCGTTAGAACGCTTTATGGCGAAAAGGGATTGGCCAGTTGGAAAAGGTTCCGTGAATTGAACCGCCTCATCGACAGCGAAAGCGACCCGGCAACCCGCAAGGCATTGCTCAAGGAATACCTCGAACTCGGAAGAGCCTACAACTTCGATCCTCACAATGAACTTTCTGCATAAGGACATCGCGGAGGCCGCAAAACACCACGATCTGCGCTATCCGAAAGATAGGGACGAATCCGTCAAGATACTGATTCGTTTGCAAAAAGGTTTTTGTGCCTATTCGGAACGATATTTGAAGCCTTTGGACAGCGTGGAGCTTGAGCATTTCGA
>CAZKQK010000204.1:0-7286 GCA_964554865.1 uncultured Luteolibacter sp.
CATTGCCGACTGCTACGCCGCAAGCGGCGGGGAATCAAACCCTCCTGAGATTGAATTTCCAATTTCCCTTTCCCCCTCACCGCTCCCTGAGCCGCTTTTCGAGATCCGCCTTCCAGTCCTTTTCGAGTTCGGCCACCGGCTTTCCGGTCCACTTTTCCCAAAGGTCCTCGGAGTAGCCCTCGTGAATGGCGATGTGCGCCTTGGCCATCAGGTCCTTGGTGTGGTTTTTGATCACCCAGTCCATGAAGTTGGCGGTCACGCGGTAGCTGTCGTTGTAATTGACGCGATCCGGGCTGCGGATCACCGCGCCATTGCGCTCGGGCTCGAACAGGAACCAGCGGATGTAATCGGTGGCGCCCTCGTAAAACCACACTGGCGCGGTGCGGTGGGCGCGCTTGCCGCTGCCGAACTGGACGATGTGAACCATCTCGTGGATCAGACAGCCGAGCGACTCGCCCTTCATCTGGTCGCGCATGAACTTGGAGCTGACCACGATCTTGTCTCCGCTGGCGAATCCGGGGATGCCGTCGCGGCCGGGGATGATCTGGCCTTCCCGCAGCTCGATGCCGAACGCCTTCGGGGCCGGCGGCGTCTTGCCGGGGATGGAAATGAGTTTCGCGATCTTGGGATACCATTCCGTCATGGCCGGGATCGCCGTTTCCTTGAACCATGGCAGGAGGTCCGGGCTGGCGGTCGAATCAAGCGTGATGCGGACGCCTTTCCCATCGAACACCGTGATCTCCTTCTTCGGTGGTTCGATGCGGGTGATCTCCGGCCCCTCGGCGGGAATCACATCGATCTCGCTGAAGAAGGTGTTGCCGAAACCGCGGGGATCCTCGTTGGCGGAAATCTCGAATAGCAGGTGGCGGTAAGTGCCGAGAGAGGCTCCCTTGTTGCCGTGAATGGCCGCCGCGTGCTGTCCCGGCCGCTTGTCGGAGGTGTTTACCGTCGCCACCGCCACCCAGCCGACACTGGCCGGGTCCACATCCGCGGCGGGCGCGGCCTGGAAGTTTCCCGCAGCGCCATCAGCCGCGAACAGACGGTATTTCTGCCCCGAGCGGCTGCCGCTGTGCCACGAGTAGGTGGCAAGCCCGCGCAGTGGAATGGCCTTGCCCAGATCGATGGTGACGCGGTTGGCCTCCTTGCTGTTGGCGAAGAAGAAATTGCTCCTCGGCTCGTCATTTCCTCCCGGGATTTTTCCATCCTTGAGAACTTCGATCGGTCCCGAGTTAGGATCCACCCGGCCGGAAATCACCGCGAAGGTGGCCTCGGCGGCGGCGTCGTTGATCGCCGGCGGCGGCACGGGGTCGAGCTTGAAGCCCGCGTCCTCGCGCGAATGGCCGATGGAGACCTTGGCGGTGGTATCCGCCGCCAGCAGCGGCGCTGAAAGCGGAAGGGCGATGAGAAGCAGGTGGCGGGATTTCATGGGGATCATCAGGGAGATGGGCGGTTAGGCGGTGCCATACGGGCGAAATGCCTGCAAAGGTTGCGCGAATTTGCGAAAAACCCGGATTTTTCCGGAATGGCCTGGCAATGAAACGGCCCGGCCGCGATCACACCTTCATGAGGTCCGCCTCCTTGGCAACGGCGAGTTCGTCCACTTTCTTGGAAAACCGGTTGGTGAGACTCTGCACCTCCTCCTCGAAGTCCTTCTGGCTGTCTTCGGTGAGGGAGTTTTCCGCCTTCATCCTGCGGGCGGCGTCCATGCCGTCCTTCCGCACGGCGCGCAGGCGGACCTTGGCCTCCTCGGCGAGCTGCTTGATGAGCTTCACCATCTCGCGGCGGCGCTCCTCGGACAACTCGGGGATGGGAACCCGCAGCGAGCGGTCGGCGGCGGCGGGATTGAGGCCCAGTTTGCACTCGCGGATGGCGCGCTCGATGTCGCGGGTAGTGGCGGGATCAAAGGGCTGCACCATCAGCATGCGCGGCTCCGGCGAGCTGATGACCGCCAGGCTCTTGAGTTTGCTCACCCCGCCGTAGGCATGGACGTGCACATCGATGTTCTCGATCAGCGCGGGGCTGGCCTTGCCGGTGCGCACGCCCGCAAACTCGTGCTGCAGGTATTCCACGCACTTGGTCATGGCTTCTTCTACTTCAAGGATGGCAAGATCGGGGTCCATGGCGGTTTGGGGTTTGTTGATGATTGGAAAACCGGAATCAATCGCCGTGCACCAGAGTGCCGATGGGCAGTCCGCGCAGGGCGTGCGAAAGATTGCCCTCGGGCGCGAGGTCGAAAACGATGATCGGGATGTGATTGTCCATGCACAGGCTGAACGCGGTGCTGTCCATCACGTTGAGGCGCTGGGAGATGCACTCGTGGAAGGTGACGCTGTCATAGCGAACCGCCCCGGGGTTTTTCCGGGGGTCGGAATCGTAAACCCCGTCCACCTGGGTGGCCTTCAGGATGACATCCGCCCCCATCTCGCTGGCGCGAAGGGCGGCGGTGGTGTCGGTCGAGAAAAACGGATTGCCGGTGCCCGCCGCGAAAATGACCACCTTGCCGAGGTCGAGCTGCCTCTCGGCGCGGCGGCGGATGAAGGTTTCCGCCACGTTTTTCATCTCGATGGCGGACTGCACCGCGCAGGACACGCCGTGGTGGTTGAGCGCGCCCTCAAGTGCGAGCGCGTTCATCACCGTGGCAAGCATGCCGACGTAGTCCGCCGTGGCGCGGTCCATGCCGCGGGCCGAGGCGCTGGCTCCGCGCCAAAAGTTGCCACCGCCGACGACGATGCCGAGCTGGAGCCCGGAGTTTACCGCCTCGCGGATTTCCAAGGCGATCCGGTCCACGATTTCAGGAGAAATGTTGTCCCGCGAATTGACACCCCGGAGGGCTTCTCCGCTGAGTTTGAGGATGGCGCGCTTGAAGGGGCGGGGGTCTTTGGGGAGGTTCGGCATGCGTTCGTGGGGCTGGGCAATCAAAGCCCGGAGTAACCCGGCTTGGAAAGGCAAAACATGCCGGTCAGTCCTTCGATCCACCCTCCGGAACCGTGAACCGCGCGCCAAGATCCTGCAGGTTGGATTTGTTTTCGTCAGCCCCCTCGATCACCAGCGACACATTGAGCCGCTGGGTCTGGGGTTTTTGGTATTCATCGAGCGTTTTCCGGACCGCCACGATGGCCAGTTTGAGGATCTGCCGCGCGGTGAGATCCACCTCGGGCGGGATTGAGAGTTTGGCGGCGTCGAGGCGGACCACCAGCCCCTCTTCAGTCATCTCACCGCTGATCCCGATGCCGCAGATCACCAGCAGGTTCGCCTCCCTGACCTGGTAGTTCGGATTGTTGGTGGGAATCCGGTGAGGGCTGCGGATGGCATCCACCAGCACTTCGGGAAACGCGCCGGTCATCGCCATCGGTCGCGACATCACACAGGCCTGGAGCGCCTCGCCCGTGTCGGATATCGCCTCGTCGCCATCCGTGCCGTGCAGGCTCAGGGGCTCGAAGACAGGGACCACCCGGATCGTCGTGCCCGCGGCCGGCATCACGCACAACCACGCCGCCACCAGGACCGTCATCCATCGTTTCATGCCCCACGGATAGCTTGTCCTCGCGGACATGACCAGACCGAAACCGGACCCCGCGCCTCGGCGCTTGCCAAGCGGGCCGGGCCGGGTTTGTCATGGCGCATGGATTATCTGGCCAAGGCGCGGGTGGTGATCGAGACCGAAATCGAAGGCTTGCGGCGGATGTCCGGCCTGCTGGACGGCGGTTTCATCCAGGCCGTGGACATCCTCCACCATACCCTGGAAAACCGCGGCAAGATCGTCGTGGTCGGTGTGGGGAAATCCGGAAACATCGGCCACAAGATCGCCGCCACACTCAACTCCACCGGCGGCACCGCGGTGGTGCTGGACTCTCAGAACGCGCTCCACGGCGACCTTGGCCTGCTCTCGGATGGCGACGCCGTGCTCGCGCTCTCCTACTCGGGGGAAACCCGCGAGTTGCTCGACCTGATGCCCTTCATCAAGCGTTTCGAGGCCAGGGTCATCGCCATCACCGGCAAGCCAGGCTCCACGCTCTCGCGCCTCAGCGAGGTGACCTTGGACACCTCGGTCGAGCGGGAGGCCTGTCCGCTCAATCTCGCTCCGACTTCCTCATCCACCGCCATGCTGGTGATGGGTGACGCACTGGCGATGGTCCTGTTGGAGTCCCGCGGCTTCACCGAGGGCGACTTCGCCCGCTTCCACCCCGGTGGCTCCCTCGGACGCGCGCTGCTCACCCGGGTGTCCGACATCATGCGCGGCGGCGACCTGCTGCCCACCGTTGCCGGGGACGCGGATGTTTTCGCCGCCTTGGACGCCATGAACCGCGTCCGGGCGGGAGCCTGCCTGATTCTTTCCCGCTCCGGAAGTCTCGCCGGGATCTTCACCCACGGCGACTTCGCGCGCGGCTTCCGCATCGATCCCCTGCTAGGCGGCAAACCCGTGGCATCACTCATGACCCGGAACCCGATCACGGTGCGCTCGGACGCGCTCGCCGTGGAGGTATTGCGAACCCTGGGCCGGAACCGCATCGATGACATCGTCGTGCTCGATACCGATGGCAAGCCGGTGGGCCTGATCGACACCCAGGATCTCGCCCGCTTGAAAATCGTCTGACGCCCCCATCCCCATTCGGGGGGGACGATGCCGCTTTGGATTGCCGCGGAGGTCCGGTGATTCTCCCGCCCACCGGACTTTCCGCCTCCGCCTGGCAGGCCCGGCGGCCGGGTTTCACCTGTCTTTTTAGGGACGTTCCGCCACCTGGGAATCGGGCGCTTCCGTTCCTGTTAGAAATCCGCGGAACGGGGACGGCCGCCGCGTGATCGGCCTGAGCGCCGGAGATTGGACCGTGCGGGCGGATGAATGAGGCGGGGCGCGTGTTCCCTGCCGGACGGGCACCGGTTTTCTGACAATACCACGAGGTTTCGGTTTCTCCGCATCTCCCGCGTGCCTGAGGATGGCGTGAGCTTCCGGCGATGAAACCGGCGGTGAATGCCATCTCCCCTCCGTCAGTCGGAATGTTCCGGGTGACCGGTCTGCGGGCCATGGGATTTGCTCGCCAATCCGTCGCCGCCGCGTCAGAAGAAACCGCCACCTTTTGCCGATTCCGATTTTGATGAAACTCCACGAACTTGTTGCCGCAGCCCATACGCCGTTTCATGGGGACGGCTCCATCGCTCCCGATGTTGTGAACATTCAGGCCGGGTTTCTCTCTCGCCAAGGTGTTCGCACCGTGTTTATCACCGGATCCACCGGCGAGTCCCACTCGCTGAGCCTGTCAGACAAGCTCGCCATCTACGATGCCTGGGCCGCCGCCGCCCCCACCGCCGGATTGCGCGTCATCGCGCATGTCGGCGGAAACTGCATCACCGAGGCCGAAGTGCTCGCCCGCCGCGCGGAGGAGCATGGATTCGCCGCCATCAGCGCGCTCATCCCGTCCTACTACAAGCCGAACGGCGTCAAAGGACTCATTGCCTGCTGCGCGTCCATCGCCTCCGCCGCTCCATCGCTGCCATTCTATTACTACGACATTCCCGCCCTCACCGGTTTCAGCCAGCCGATGGAAGAGTTTCTGCGTGAGGCTCCCGCCGTCATTCCCAACCTCGCCGGCATCAAATTCACCAATCCGGATCTCGTTTCATACCGCCGCTCGCTCGATATCGCCGGCGACCGCCACGATCTGCCATGGGGAGTGGATGAAACGCTGCTCGGAGCCCTCGCAACCGGTGCCCGCGGCGGAGTGGGCTCCACTTATAACTGGGCGCCGGAACTCTATCGGAGACTCATCGCCGCTTTCGGTACCGGAGATATGGTGGAGGCGCGCGGGCTCCAGTCCATCTCCATCGCCATGATCGACGCCATCGCCGCAACCGGTTTCCTCGGCACGGCCAAGGCGCTCATGTCGCGGCTCGGTGTGCCGGTCGGCCCGGCCCGTCTGCCGTTGGTAAACCCCGCTCCGGAAAGCGTGGACAAACTCATGAAACGCCTCGGCGAACTGGGGTTCGACGATTGGGGGGCGAGACCTTTGGTTCGATGAACCTCGCCGATTTCTATAAGGACCAGCTTTTCCGGGACTGCCTGCCGTTCTGGTTTCCACGTGCCGTGGACCGCGAACACGGAGGCTTCCTGCATTGTTTCGACCGTGACGGGTCGCTGGTGGATGATGACAAGTCCGTCTGGGCCCAGGGGCGCATGAGCTGGATGCTTCTCACGCTCCATCTCGATCACGAACGGCGGCCCGAATGGCTCGGGTGGGCGGAGTGCGGCCTGCGTTTCATCGAACGCCACTGCGTGGATCCCGCCGACGGGCGCATGTGGTTCCACGTCGCGCGCGACGGCACGCCCCTGCGCAAGCGCCGCTACGCCTACAGCGAGAGCTTCGCCGCCATCGCCTACGCCGCCCATGCCGCAGCCACCGGATCCGCCCGGTCCGCCGGCATGGCCCGCCATTGGTTCCGGCGTTTCGTCGATTGGAACTTCCTGCCTAACAGCGCGCCGCCGAAATTCACCGGAGCCCGGCCCCTCATCGGCCTCGGGCCCAGGATGATAACCCTTGTCACCGCCCAGGAACTATCCCTGAGACTGGGTGGCGATCCGGTTCTAACCGATTGGACCGATCACTGCATCCGCGAGATCCGCGAACTTTTCGTGAAACCGGATCTCCGGGTGGTGATGGAGAATGTCGCGCCGGACGGCTCGGTTTCCGACCACTTCGACGGCCGGACTCTCAACCCCGGCCATGCCATCGAGGGGGCTTGGTTCATCCTGGAAGAGGCTCACCGGAGGAACAATGATCCCGAACTTGTCCGTCTCGGTTGCGACATGCTCGACTGGATGTGGGAACGCGGCTGGGACCGGGAATACGGCGGGCTGTTTTACTTCCGCGATGTGCATGACAAACCCGTGCAGGAATACTGGCATGACATGAAATTCTGGTGGCCGCACGACGAGGCCCTCATCGCCACCCTCATGGCCTTCCGCGCCACCCGGGATCCGCGGTACATGCATATGCACGAGCAGGTGCGCGTCTGGGGCTTCCGCCACTTTGCCGGTCCCGAATGCGATCCCGAATGCGGCGAATGGCATGGCTATCTCCATCGCGACGGCAGCGTCTCATCCACTCTCAAGGGCTCACTCTGGAAATCCTTCTTTCACCACCCCCGCGCCCTGTGGCTCTGCCACCGCCTTGCCACCCAGCTCGAAGTCTGATTCCGGGCAATGGCATACAAGGTGTCAGATATTTTGTATGGAATTTTCTTGCGATTCGGACGCGGCCCCGTATGGTCCCCCCATGCGACGCGCCCGCTGG
>CAZKQK010000205.1:0-7204 GCA_964554865.1 uncultured Luteolibacter sp.
CTTCAAACACGTCAAGGCCAGCCAACTGGGAGAAATCGACGGGTGGATTCGCATGAGATTGCGTTCCATCCTGAGAAAGCGGCGCGGTCTCGAAGGCCGTGGCCGTGGAGTCGATCACCAACGCTGGCCCAACCGCTACTTCGGGAAGCTCGGGCTCTTCTGCCTGCTGGACGCCCGGGAAACCGAATTCGCGAGCCTCCGTAACGGAGCAAACTGCTGACTGGAGAGCCGGATGCGGGAGATCCGCACGTCCGGTTCGGAGGGAGGAGCGGGGCGAAAGCCCCGTTCCTACCTCTATCGTTGGAGGAGAAGTGAGGCTTTTGGTTGCGGTTGTGGCCGGGCTGTGTTCAGTGGCGGCGTGGATGGAATGTTGTTGATACAGGATTTGGCGGTGGTGCTGGTGATGGCCTGCGCGGCGGCGTGGGTGTGCCGGCGTTTCGGGCTGTCGGCGGTGGTGGGTTATCTGATTGCGGGGGCGATCATCGGCCCCTTCACGCCACCCTTTGCGTTGGTTTCGGATCTGGACCGGGTTCACACGCTGGCGCAGCTGGGCCTGGTTTTCCTTATCTTTTCGATCGGGCTGAACCTCAGTCTGAGTCGCTTGAAACGCCTGGGGCTGCCGGTGGTGGTGGCGACGCTGATCGGCGCGCTGGTGGTGCTGAATGGCGGTCGCCTGTTCGGTTTGGCACTCGGGTGGCAGGCGCAGGCCGGTTTGTTTCTCGCTGGCATGCTGATGGTTTCCAGTTCGGCGATCATCAGCAAGGTGCTGGGGGAGTTGAAACTGACACACGAGCGCCCGGGACAGTTGGCGCTGGGAATCACGGTGCTGGAGGATGTGGTGGCGGTGACGATGCTGACGCTGCTCACCTCGCTGGCGACCTTCGGCGGGGAGAAGGCGCCGTCGCTGGGCGGGGTGCTCGGAGGGCTGGCGGCGTTTGTGGTGCTGGTGGCGGTGTTGTCGCTGCTGGTGATGCCGAAGCTGCTGTGCCGGGTGACGCGCGGAGCCTCACCGGAGATCCGGACCCTGCTGGTGGGCGGGCTTTTGCTGTCTCTGGCATGGCTGGCGGTGCAGTTGGGATACTCTCTGGCACTCGGCGCCTTCGTGTTCGGAGCGATCATTGGCAGCACGCGTTTCAAGGCGGACGTCGAGCGCTCGTTCGAGGGCTTGGATCAGATTTTCGGCGCGGTGTTTTTCGTCGCCGTGGGAATGATGGTGGATTTCGAGGTTTTGTCGGAGGCCTGGCCGCTTGTGTTGGCGGTGGCGGCGGTGGCCATCGTCCTGCGACCGGTGGCGTGTGCGCTCGGGCTGCTGGCGGTGGGGAACTCCACGCGCAACTCGGTGCAGGCCGGGCTGGCACTGGTGCCCTTGGGCGAATTCAGCTTCATCATTGCCCAACTCGGTGTGGAGAGCGGCGTCTTGCCGAAGTCCGCCTATCCGGTGGCGGTGGGCGCATCGTTGCTGACCTCGCTTGCCGCGCCGGTGATCACGCGCCGGGCGGAAGGTGTTGGCCGTCTGGCGGCCCGCCACGAACCGGCCCTGCTGCGGCGTTGGTCGGCGTTTTTGCAGGATCTGACCGCCCGTTTCCATGCCCGCGACGGGGGTGGCGTCCTGTGGAAGCTCACCGCCTGGCGCTTTGTCCAGGTGGGCGCGATGATGGCGATTGTTTCCGGCCTGCTGGTTTTCGCCAATCCGCTGATACGCGCGGTATCGGCCGGGATCGGATTTGGAAACGGGCGGGAATCCTTGGTGCCGGTGTTGTTGTGGGGCGGCTTCGGTCTGGTGCTGTTAGGACCGCTGATCGCGATCTGGCGCAACGTGGCCGCGCTGGCGATGATGTTCGCCGAGGCGGCGGCGGGGAGTGGCAAAAGGCAGGCAAAGGCGAGGTTTTTCCTGGAAACGCTGATGCAGGTGGTGGCGATGACGGTCATCGGCTTCTGGCTGGCGGCCCTGCTTCCGGCGGGGTATCCGAGGGAGTTGGTGTTGTTGCTCTGCCTCTTGCTGCTGTTGGTGGCGGTGGTTTTCTGGCGGCGTTTCATCCGCATCCAAAGCCGCATCGAGATCGAGTTCTCCGAGCAGTTTCATGAGGCGATCCATGTGACGGCCACCTCGCCCTGGTCATCCATGTTGCCGCGTCGCTCCGCGGATTGGAAACTGGACATCGAGGAGGTGGTGATACCGCCCGACACGGCGCACGCCGGAAAAACGCTGGGCGAACTCGCGCTGCGCGGACGCTTCGGCTGCTCGGTGGTGGGGATCGATCGCCATGGCCATGGTGTCGTGAACCCGCGGGCCAGCGCGGAGATTTATCCGGGAGACAAGCTGTTGTTGTTTGGCAAGCCCTCGCAGATCGCGGAAACGGCGCGGGAACTTGGCGCGACATCGCCGGATGTCGGGATGGCCGCGGAATTCGACGAGTTGATACTCGACACCGTGACTATCCCCGCCGGCTGTCCCTTGGCTGGTAAAACCCTGATCGAGCTGGATCTCATCCGCCGCTACGGAATTCAGATCGGCGGCATCCGCCACGGTCGGAAACGCCGGCTTACCCCTGCGGGGGACGACCGCTTCGAGGAGGGCGACGAATTGCTGGTGCTCGGTTCCCAAGCCCGTATCCGGGAGTTCTCGGCGTGCCTGGGCGGCAAATCCGGAACCTTCTGAAACCTGCGAAATGCCCCGGATGGAGAGGAGGCCTGGTCGGGAGGGATGCGGTTCAGACCTTGAACAGGCCGCCGCGCTTGCCGCCGAGGATGGCGGCGCCCATGATGGCGGTGGAGAGGAATACCATCGACCAGACGCCGAGGGAGGCGGCGAGTTCGGTGCCGTTGCCGAGAGTTGATAGAAGCGTGAAGATGGCCTTGGTGATCGGGAAATGCTGTTCCTGCTGGGCGAGGATGAGGGAGTCGCTGACCTCAAGCATGGCGAAGGCGAAGGCGAGGATGCATCCGGCGGCGAGGTTGGCCCCGATGAGCGGGATGGCCACGCGGCGCAGCGTGCGGAATGGCGTGGCTCCCAGCGAGCGCGCGGCCTCTTCCAGCGCCGGATTGCTCTGCTGGAGACCGGCGACGGCGGAGCGGACGACGTAGGGCAGGCGGCGGATGGCGTAGGCGATGACTAACAGCAGGAAGGGATTGCCACCCGCGCCGACGAGGAAATGGAAGGGTTTTCCCTCCTGCGAAAGCGCGAGGTAACCGAAGGCCATGACCAGTCCGGGCACGGCGAGCGGCAGCATCACCACCGCATCGAGGAAGCCGCGGATTTTCAGGTCGGACCGCACGACCACCCAGGCGGTGCCAAGGCCGATGAGCAGGGCGAGGACCACCGCGCAACCGGCATAGAGCAGGCTGTTCTGGATGGATGGCACCACCAGTCCGCTGCCGAGGGCCTCGATGTAGTGGCGCATGGTGAACTCGTCCGGCACCACGGTGCCGTACCAACGCTCGGCCAGCGAGAGCATGAGCACGCCGAGGTGCGGGATGGCGGCGAGGGTGAAGACCGATAGAAACACCATGGCGCAGGCGAGGGACTTGAAGCCGCGCAGACGGATCGGGTTGGCGCGGCCCTTTGGTCGCGGCGCGGTGCCGAGTGGCGAGCGGCCGATGACGATCTTGGAAACGGCGAACACCGATGCGGCGACGATCAGCAGCACGCTGGTCAGCGCGTAGGGGATCGGGTTGCGGTCGAGCCCCTTGAGTCCATCGAAGATTTGCACGGAGGCGGTGCGGTTGAAATCGAAGACCAGAGGCACGCCGAGTTCGGTGAAGGCCCAGATGAAAACGATGGATGCCCCGGCGAAAACCCCGGGCATGGCGAGCGGCAGGGTGATGCGGAAGAAGCGTTTCCAGGGCGGGCAGCCGAGGTTTTCCGCCGCCTGTTCCATCGCCGGGTCCAGGTTGGACAAGGCGGCGGCGATGTTCATGTAGAGAATCGGATAGAGATTGAGCGCGATCATCATCACGATCCCGGCGAAGCGCCCTTCCGACAGCCAGTCGAAGGGCGTGGCGGCATTCATCAGACCGAGCTCGATCAAAGCCGCATTGAAAGCCCCGTTCACGCCGAGCATCTGCTTGACTCCCACCGCGCCGACGAAGGGCGGCAGGATCATCGGCGCCAGCACCAGCACGCCAAGCGCCGGCTTGCCGATGAAATCATAGCGGTGCCCGATGAGAGCCAGCGGAAACGCGATGAGCAGCGCGGCGAGCGTGGACGCCATGCCCAGAGCGAACGAGTTCCACAAGCCCTCGCGATAAATCGGGTTTTCAAACACCGCCGAGAAGAACTTCAGGGTGAACCCCTCCGGCCCCTCGAAGGCCTGCCTGACCACCATTCCCGCCGGATAGACGAAGAACACCGCGAACAAGGCGCAGACGATGAATGCGATCAGAATGGCGGGGCCGCGTTTCATGGAAGGGATATTGGTGGATATTGGGGGCCGAATCTCGAATCGCTAATCTCCAATTTCTAATCCCCTTTCCTGGCCATCTTCTCCGCCTTGCGGTAGTTGGCGCGGAACCATTCGCCGATGAGGGCGGCGTTTTCGGCGGTTTTCAGGGCGTCGCTGCCGTCGAAGCGGGGATCGCCCCTTCCGGCTTTCCGATAGGAAACGATGGAAACATCGCTGAAAACGGCGAGGGCGTCCGCTGGCATGCCGGCTTCCCTGAGGGCGCGCCAGGAGGATTTCATTTCCTCGTGGGAGTCGATGCACATCACCTTGACGAGTTGGCGCAGGGTGTTGAAGGCGGCTCCGGTGAGTTCGCGCCGATAGGTGAAGTTTCCGGGGTCTTCGTAGGGGAGGATGTCCGGGATGGTGGAGTTGGCGCGGTTTTCCGGGGTGTAGATGTCGCGGCGGATGGGTGTGCGGTGGAGGGCGCGGTGGCGCGAGCCGTTCGGCGCGCCGGGTTTGGTGAACCAGATGGCCTGGGTTTCCGGAGCCAGGCAGAACTCGACGAATGACTGGGCGACCTCTGGATTCGGCGCGCCCTTGAGTACGGCGATGGGGTCGGCGCTCAGGGTGGTGCCGCCTTTGGGGGAGATCCAGACGACGCGCGGCTCGCCGGCCGGGCTCTTCAGTTCGTAGGCGTAGGAACGGCCATAGAAGTCGATGCACATGCCGGCGGCGGCGTTGCCCTGGCCGACGTCGTGGGGGATCTTCGAGGCGCTGTCGGTGAAATAACGGGCGTTGGCGGCCATTTTCTGGATGAGCTGGAGGCCGGCGGTCCATCCGGCGTCGATGGCGGCCTCGCGATCGTCGGGGGTTTTCTCGATGGCCCGGAGGATCTCGCCTTGGACGAGCAGCTCGAAGGTGCGGGCCACCGATCCGCTTTTGGTAGGGTCCGCCAGCGCGAGCGATCCGGCGTAGCCGGGGGCGCCAAGGTCACGCCAGGTGGTGGGGGCGGGGAGTTTGAGGCGTTCGAGAAACTCCGGGTTATAACAAATCCCGAACTGGGACATGCAGGTGCCCAGCCAGTTTTTCTCCTGCGGGTAGTAGCGCTCTCCGGTGAAGGTTTCGGGAATCCGGCCGTTTTCCCCGAAGAGTTCGGGTTGGGTCTCGAAGATGCGGAGGGGAACGAGCCGGCCCCTTTTCGCCTGGTCGGCGAAGTCGGGCTCGCCGCCGCCGAAGAAGATGTCCACGCCGATGCCTTCGCGCCCGGTTTCCTCGGCGGCCTTGAAGCCGGCGTTGAGCACCATGCGGATCTCCGAGGTGCCGCCCGGCGTGCGCCAATCGAGATGGATCGAGCGGCCGGTTTTCCGTTTCCACCACGCGCCGAAGGCCTCGCCGAACTCGTTGCGGATGGATTCGTTGTGCGGGGTGAGCACGACGAGGTGATCGTCCGCCTGGCGCGAGGTGGTGGTGGCGGATTCGCGGCGCAGCAGGATGGGCAGCGCCACGATCAGGGCGAGCAGGCCGAAGATGATGGCGGCGCGGGTTTTCATGGCGCTCAGGGTTTCAGAATGACGACGTCGTCATGGCGCGAGTGGAGCATGATGGACTCCTCGCCCGGCTCGTGGATGATGTGGGGGTTCATCTCGACGACTTGCTGGCGGCCGATGGGAGTCTCGATCCAGTATTGGATGCGCTGGCCGAGGTAGGCGCGCTCGACGACTTTTCCGGAAACCGGGTTGTCGCCGCTGTCCTTGTGGAGACGCCAGGCCTCGGGGCGGATCGAGAGGCGCACGGATTCTCCCGGAACCGGAGTCCAATCGGGGTTCGTGATGCGCCCGGCGATGGAGATGCCGGAAACCCGGACTTGGGCGAAACGGTCGCGGACATCGAGGACATCGCCCTCGATGATGTTTGTTTCACCGATGAAGCTGGCGACGTAGGCGCTGCGCGGATCGCGGTAAACTTCCTCGGGCGTGCCGATTTGCCCGATCTTGCCACGGGTGAGGACGGCCATGCGGTCGGCCATGGCGAGGGCTTCCTCCTGATCGTGGGTGACGTAGATGCCGGTGAGGCCGTTCTCCTTCACGATGCGGCGGATCTCGCGGCGCATTTCGACGCGGAGTTGGGCGTCGAGATTCGAGAGCGGCTCGTCGAGCAGGAGGCACTTCGGTTTCACCACCAGGGCGCGGGCCAGGGAGACGCGCTGTTGCTGGCCGCCGGACATCTGGTCGATGGAGCGCTCGCCGAAGCCGGGGAGTTGGACCATTTCGAGTGCATCCCCGACGCGGCGCTTGATCTCCGGGCGGGGGATCTTGCGTTCCTCCAGACCGAAGGCGATGTTCTGGGCGACCGTCATGTGCGGCCACAGCGCGTAGCTTTGGAAAACCATGGCCGCCTCGCGCTTGTGCGGGGCGAGCCTGGTCACGTCCCTCTCGCCGAAGCGGATGGTGCCGCTGGTCGGGGTTTCCAGACCGGCGATGCAGCGCAGCAGGGTGGTTTTGCCGCAACCGGACGCGCCGAGGAGGAAAAACAGCTCTCCGGGGTCGATGGCGACACTGATGCCGTCCAGGGCACGGACGTTTCCGAAAGATTTGACGACGGATTCGGCGCGAATGGATTCCATGGGGCGGTTGATCGCTGGCAATGCTTCCTCCCGGAAAGCAGGAAGCAAGCCCGAACGAGAAAATCCCGGTTTCGTAAAAAAATTCCGGAAGATTCGCTTGCCAAGTCGGGGGCCGGGAACGTAACAAAGCCGCCCACCCAACCGAATGCTCGGATGGCGGAATTGGTAGACGCGCTAGACTAAGGATCTAGTGGGGTAA
>CAZKQK010000206.1:0-7190 GCA_964554865.1 uncultured Luteolibacter sp.
GGCCGAGCATGGTGACGTGCGGGTTTTCCATCGCCCGGCAGATGCGGCGGGTCATCTCCTCCTCGGTCAGGCTGAAATGGTTGTGGACGGAGGTGACGGCGTAGTCGAGTTGGGCGAGGATGTCGTCCGGGAAATCGAGCGATCCGTCGCGGAGGATATCAACTTCCGATCCGGCGAAGATGCGGAAGCCGGTGAGGGTGGAGTTGATGGCCCGGATTTCATCGATCTGGGCCAGCAGCCGTTGCTCGTCGAGTCCGTTGGCGATGACGGTGGACTTCGAGTGGTCCGCGATGCCGAGATATTGCAAGCCCAGCTCGATGGCCTCCTCGGCCATTTCCGCAAGCGTGTGTCGGCCGTCGGATGCGGTGGTGTGGTTGTGGAAGGTGCCCCGCAGGTTTTCCAGATCGACGAGGCGAGGCAGATCGCCGGCTGCGGCAGCCTCGATCTCGCCGCGGTTTTCCCGCAGCTCGGGTTCGATGAAACCGAGATCGAGAAACCGATAGATATCACGTTCCTCGCGGATCTCCGGCGCGGGCGGGGTGTTTTCGCTTGTCGGGGTGAGTCCGTATTCGTTGAGCGAGTAGCCTTTTTTGAGCGCGAGCGAGCGCAGGGCGACGTTGTGCTCCCTGGAGCCGCTGAAATACTGGAGGGCGAAGGGAAACCGGGCGTTTGAAACCGCGCGCAGATCGCACCGGATGCCGTTGTGGAGACGGACGGAGGCTTTGGTTTCACCGCAGGCGATGACCTCGGCCACATCCGGCAGGGTGGTGAAGTCCTCGCATACAAGCGCTCCCTCGCGGGTCTCGACGAGGAAATCGAGGTCGCGCACGGTTTCCTTCGCGCGGCGGAACGAGCCGGCCACCGCCACGCGGGCGATTTCCGGATGAAGACGCAGGGTGTCCATGATGCCGGTGACGAGAGGCGTGACATCGCCTAACAGAAAAACCCCGGCCGAGCTTTCGTGAAGGGCGATGGCATCGAGGATTTTGGCCTGGGTTTTGCCGCCGAATCCCGGGAGCGCCGCCACCTTTCCGGACTCGCAGGCGGCCTTGAGATCGGAGACCGATCCGACGCCGAGGGTTTCATGAAGCAGTTTGACCTTCTTGGGTCCCAGGCCCTGGAGTTCGAACAGCGCGAAGAGCCCCGGAGGAAACCCGGCGCGAAGATCCTGATGAAAGCGGAGCGAACCGGTGGTGGCGAGTTCGTGCAGTTTGTCGCGCAGGGCCTCGCCGATTCCCCTGATGCCCTTGAGTTGGTTCTCCGCGGCCAGACGGACGATGTCGCCATCATGGTTGCGCACGGTTTCGGCCCCTTGCCGGTAGGCCCGGACCTTGAAGGGGTTCTCATCCTTCAACTCCAGCAGAAGGGCGGTCTCCTCCAATACCAGCGCCAGATCCTCGCGTGTCATGCGGCAGGCTTGTCCGGAGGCATGGCGTGGTCAAGCAAAGGACCGGACGGTCGATCGTGGCCGCCATTCGCACCGGGGAACACGCCTCATCCCAGCATGTCCCGGCTGACCTTGTAGCGGGCGGCGCAGCGCGGGCACTGGATGCGGATCACGTCCGCGTCTTCGAACAATTCGTCGCGGCGGTCGCTCCATCCCGAAAGCACCGGGAGGATGCGTTCCAGCGTGCAGCCGCAGTGAAAACGGAAACGCCGTGTTTCCAGGACATTGGTTTCCTCGGTCGTGTCGATTGCCTCCACGGCGGCCGCGTCGATGGATTCGAACCACTCCATGTCGCAGTCGGGTTGTGCCGCCAGCAGCGCGAAGACGTCGTTCTCCAGGCGAAACGCCCGCGCCGGACGTTGTTCCGACTGGTCATAGAAATCCGATATCCAGCGGACGGGATCCCTGCCGTCCACCTCAAGCATCGAAGTGCGGGGTTCCGGCAGGTTCGGCGCCGTGGTTTGGGAGTGGAAGAAATTGCGATCCGGCTCGCGGACGTCATCGGTGAAGATGCGGCCGACGATGTTCTCGCCCACCGAGCCTCCGGTCACGAACAGGTTCACCCTCGGGGCGCGAAGATTCGCGGTCCAGGCGATGGTTTCCGCCCATGGCCTGGCCACCAGGTGCAGGGTGAGCATGGCGAGGGAGTCCTTGAGCATGTTGTCGAGTTCCGGCGCGTGCCGGATGCGATGCCGCATCAGATGAAGATAATAGTCCGTTAGAACCGGCGTGAGGCATCCCCGCAGCAACAGCGCGTTGCGGCGGCGGACGAACGCGGATTCGATCGTGGTGAAATCCTCGACTGGCTGCATCATTCGATCGGTGCGGGAAAGGCGCCGCGCCAATCAGCCACCATCGGATCGCGATGACAAGGGCGAAGCCCCGCGCGGGCGGGCGGCGTGGATTTCTCAGCCGCCGAGAATCTCCATCACCGCGAGCGCCACCCCGGCGAGGCTTTCCCCGGCGATGAGACCGGACGCGAGGATGATGAGGAAACGCGTCGTCCAGTCCGGTACCCACTTTCCGAGCACCCAGGCCGCCATTGCGCCGAGGAACATCGAGATCGCGTTGTAGGCCGGGATGACGAAGGCCAGGCCCACGCTGGTCGGGCTGGGAACCCAGACTCTTGCCTTGCCCGGCAGCGTTTTCTCCAGGACCGCGAGCAAGATACCCGCCACTCCGCCGATGACCATGCCCTGCATGGCTCCGGGCGGCAGGGCGCCGGTTCCCTGCATGAAGAGTTCCGCCACCGCTTTCCACGAGGCCACGCTGGGAGCCGGCCACTTGTCCGTGAGGAGTTCCTTGGCCGGATCCTTGATCAGGATCAGATAGCCCGCGCAGCCGGCCAGCGCCCCGGCCAACGCCCCGAACACCTGTGCGATGACCTGCGGCCTGGGTCTGGCGCCGATCATGTGGCCGGTCTTCAGGTCGTGCATCAGGTCCGCGCACTGGCTCGCCGCGCCGCCTGTCACGTTGGCGGACATCAGGTTGGCCGCTGGTTGCCCGGGGGACAGGATGGCGAACGCAAGTTGCGTGACTTTTCCCATCGCTCCCACCGGTGTGATGTTGGTCTCGCCGGAGACTCTCGCCGCCACCAGCGCCAGCAGGAATGTCATCAGCACGCCAAGCGTCGCGATCAGCGGATTGATCCCGAAATACAGCGTCTGCAGGATCACCGAGAGCCCGGTAACCACCATGATCGAAACGATGAACCACTTGCGCGACAAGACCACATCGGCGGGATCGGCCGCCGCTTCTCCCGGTGCCGAGCGCCGGAACGCCGAGGCGATCGATTTCCATGAAAACGCGAACGACGTGAGTGCCGCGGTCACCATCATCGCCACCCCCGGCCACAGCAACCACTGGAGGCCGGCGCCATACCAACTGGCCTTCGGGTCCGCCGGCCCCGGTGGCACCCAGCCGGCCTCAAACGCGTGCGGAGCCAGGCATCCCCAGGCCAAAACCGCGCCGAGCATCATTGAAATCCCCACCCGCGGCCCGATCAGCGCGCCCACCGCGTACATCATCGTCGTCGGTTCGAGCGAAAATCCCAGATTCGCCGGGGTGTATCCCGCCAGGCCGGCCTTCTCCACGCCGCCTCCGCCCTTCGCTCCGATCATGCCCGGCCAGGAGAGTTTCTCCAGCTTCGCGAGGTGCTCGGTGAGTTTCACCGCCGCCGCCAGCAGCGCGGCTCCGCCCAGCATCCACAGCCGCTGGGCAGCCGCCTTGCCGTGCGAATAGATCTCCAGCAAGGTGTTTCCGGTCGCCACGCCGCTGGGAAAGGTCAGCTTGTCCACCAGGATCAACTGTTTCCTAAGGCCCACTCCCACGACGATCCCGACCAGACACACCGAGAAGGTCCAGATCACCAGTTCCGTCCAGGTCAGCGTCTGGCCGGTGATCATGGTCAAGGCCGGGATCGGAGCCACGAGACCTGCCGAACTGATCGCCGCCGCCGATGACGCGGCCGTCTGGTTCAGATTGGTCTCCAGGATGCCGAAGGGTTTCACCCGGCGCGTGAGGGCCAGCATTTGCCAGAATCCATAACCTATCAGCGCCGCCGTCACGGACATGCCCATGCCCCATCCCACCTTCAGGCCGGTATACAGGTTGCAAAGCGAAAGCACGCCGCCCACCAGCATCCCGGTCAATATCGCGCGGAGCGTCAGTTGCACGTTACCGGTTGTTCCACTCGGGGCGGGGGAGTCTTCGGGCATGGCGGGGAAGGGACTTGTTGGGGATTGTTCGATGCGGCTCATTTGCCCCTTGGCCACAGACCGACCCGGGCGGACCGGCTAACAGAAATCAGGACAAAAAACATCGCCGACAGGCCACACCACCACCGACGGGTTGTCGATCAGGAATCCTCCGGATCGATAAACCGTAAAACCGGGGGAAACTCCGCGAGTGGGATTCCAGGGTCTTTTCCGTCCTTCGTGCCCGGCCCGCGAACAAGCCACTTCCATTCCGTCCTGTGCATGATTTTCGTTGCTCCTGATTTCTTCTTCTTTAAGTTGCTTGAAATCAATGTTTTGCGGTTTGTTTTCCGGGCGGGTTCCACCAATCCGGCACATCCGGTGCCCTCTTCACCGCCTCCGATTGCATGGCATTGGCCGATCGGCCTGAAAAATCCTGAAAGAGCCTCGCGTTGTGGATCGGCGTAATTTAAAACCTCCAGCCCATCCATGATGCCAATCCCCAAGATCGCCAAATCCGCCATCGTTCTCGCTTCCGGCCTGCTCGCAGTCCCCGCCTCTGCCGACGAGGTGCTCGACCTGATGCCCAAGGTCTTCGAGCGCTCGGCCGTCCAGTATGATCACATGCTCCCGATGGTGGAAACCGATCCCAAACTCCCGCGCACGATCCGTGAAGACGGGTCGGTGCACACCGTCGCACCCGAGGATTGGACCAGCGGTTTCTTTCCCGGAAACCTCTGGTTTCTCCATGAATACGACAAATCCCCCAAGTGGAGGGAAAAGGCCCTCGCCTACACCCGCCGCCTCGAGGTGATCCGCCATTTCAAGGGCAACCACGATGGCGGTTTCATGCTCGGATGCAGCTACGGCAACGCCCTGCGGCTCGATCCCTCCGATGAATTCCGCGCCGTGCTCCGCGATGCCGCCGCCGCCCTCGGCACCCGCTACGTCCCCTCGCTCGGCATGATCCGCTCCTGGGACAGCCGGCCCTTCCAGTGCCCCGTCATCATCGACAACATGATGAATCTCGAACTCCTCACCTGGGCCGCGCGCAATGGTGGCGACGCGAAACTCCGCGACATCGCCGTCAGCCACGCCGACAAAACCCTCGCCAACCACTTCCGCCCCGACGGTTCCGCCTACCACATCGTCGATTACGACCCCGCCACCGGCTGGATCCGGGGCCTTCACGGCGGCCAGGGTGCCGATGCGCGCACGCCATGGGCCCGCGGCCAGTCATGGGGACTCTACGGCTTTACCATGATGTTCCGTGAAACCGGCAAAACCGAATACCTCAAGCTCGCGGAAAACCTCGCCGCCGTGCTCATGAGCCATCCCAACATGCCCGGGGACCTCGTTCCCAACTGGGACTTCGGCATCAAGCCCGCCGCCGGTGTGCCTCGCGACGCCTCAGCCGCCGCCATCATGGCCTCCGCGCTCATCGAACTCTCCACCCACGCCAAGGACGGCGCGAAATACCGCGCCTTCGCCGTGAAACAACTCCTCGCGCTCTCCGCGCCACCCTACCTTGCCGAACCCAAAACCAACGGCGGATTCATCCTCACCAGCTCCACCGGACATCTCCCCGGCAAGAGCGAAATCAACGTGCCCCTCGTTTACGCGGATTACTATTATCTCGAAGCCCTGCTCCGTTACCGCGCGCTCGCCAAAGGCGAAAACCGCAAGTCTTTCGGCGAGGTGAAGTGAGACCATCGGGACTTGCCCGGGGCTTTTGGGATGGCTTAGGGTCCGGCAGCGGATGAAGGGCCGTGATTTCCAGAGGTCCGTGAAAGCACGGAAGTTTGACAGGTCGGCGGGTGACGCGCCGTCGCTGGGCAAGGTCGCGCGCATGCCCCGCAGGGAGGCGCGGAAGGCGAAGCGCCGGCGGCGGAGGGTGGAGGGGGCGCGGCAGGATCGAAGCGCTTCCTCGCGACGCACGGTGGTGTTGGTGTGGTCGGCGGTGTTTTCCCTGGTGACGCTGGCGGTGCTGGGCGGGATTTTCGGAATGTGGCTCAAGTCGAAGCGTGACGCCCCGGTGGCCGGGGTGGGGGAGGCGGCGCCGAACCGGGAGAAACGGGTGAAGTCCAGGTTTGACTCTCCGCCGGAGGCGGAGGCGTTGGCGCTGGTTTCGCGGGCTCTTGCGGCGGGCGATGAGGCGGCGGTGGCGGAACTTTTCAGGACCGGGGGCAGCCCGGAGGCCGAGGTGGTGGAGTTTCTGCGCGAGTGGCGGAGCAAGGAGGGTGGGGCCACCCGGACCGAGTGGCTGGGCAGCGTGGATGCGAACGGCCTGTTGATCGACGCGGTGGTGGTGACGACCGGATCGTTCCCGGCGGAGGGCAACCGGCTGGCCTTGCTCACGCCGGATGATGAGGGCAGGTGGAAGGTCGATTACGAGGCGTTCGCAAGAAAGGTGAGACCCTCATGGAAGGAGATTCTGGATCCGGCCGGCAGCGGAGGAGTGGCGCGGGTGATGGTGGCGAAGGACAGTTATTTCAACGGTCCGTTCCGGGAAACCGACGGCTGGATTTGTTTCGGGATGGCGACGCCGGATGAGGAGGTGATCCTCTACGGATACTGCCGGGCGGGATCGGCCCAGGAAACCGCGATGAAACGGATCACCGGGGCGCGGAGCGACGAGCGGGGAGGCAGGCGAATGGTTCACCGCGCCACACTGGAAATCGGCAGGTTGGAGGGCGGTGGGGTGCGCCAGTTTGAAATCCGCAGGGTGCTGGCGGAGGACTGGGTGCTCGGGGAGAAGGCCTTTGACGGAAGCGGTTCCTGATGTCGCCGGGCTTTCCGAATGCAAGGGAATCTCCGGGTGCTTGAACATGCACCAAACTCTTGGCCGACTGCCGGCCGCTTCTCGTTGTTATTTGTCCGGTCTTGTTTCGTCGCCCACAGGCTGCCGGGGAATTTGCTTGCCACCATTCGTTATATGACATGGAATTCCGCGTCCGCCCCGGCGGATGGGGAGTTCTAATCCTCGTGTTGAGCGGTCGGCATCGACCGCAAATGGTGCCGCCAAACCGACCGAAAGGCCGGGGGGG
>CAZKQK010000207.1:0-7105 GCA_964554865.1 uncultured Luteolibacter sp.
AAGTCAGCCCCGGCGAGCGCGTCGCCGCCGCCGGGTTGATGTTCCTGCCCATCGGACGCGGCGGCAGCATCGTGGATGATGTCGCGAGGGCGGGGATGAGAGGCGGAGCAAAGGGAGGTCGAGGCCCAGCGATTGGGTGGAGTGGATTTGATGTGAACTCCGCTGGCGGTCCCTTGAGAAACCTCAGCATTGACCGAGCGAGAGTTACTCACGGAGGGGTTGGGTTGGTAGAGCGACATTTGGCGAGATTCGGTCCCGATGCCGCCAATGATATCATGGTGAATCGCCTCAGAAGCATTGCTTCGGGAAATTTGGCAACGACTCCGACCGACCTGCGGTTTTACTTACACGAGATCCGGGAAGGGGTGAGGTATCGAAATATGGGATGGTCGCAAGGCGTTCCCGCTAATCTTGACGATGCCATGAATCTATGGCGGCAGACGCATTCGGCAACGTTGTATGAATACGGGCTTCCTCTGAGAAGCGAAGAGCTGCTTTACGTCCCGGAAGCATTGAGATTAATGGGCTTTTAAAATGACAAATGAACCTGCACATATAGCTTTATTGCGGATGCTCGAACCTAGAAGCGGCGAATGGAATTGGTATCAACTCTCTCGCGCATGGGTGTCTCGAAATGATCCGGCTGCTCTCGGTCTCAAAACTTTAATCGAACAAGGACTGGTCGAGGAAGTTGCGAAGATTGGCGAGCCATTGCCGCGACTGGTAGTCACAGAAGCAGGCACGAACGCTCTTAGAAACGAAAAATGAACGTGCAAAATAGTGGCGGCCAACCGCAGAGTCCGTGCCAATCGGATTGAAAACGCGTATCGGATCGGAGCTTCTTGGGAAACGGTCCGTAGCGACGGCGGCTTGGCCTCCCTTGTATTCGTCAGAACGCTTCAATTGCCCTCGCTCCGCTCACGCCATGCGGGATGCATCCGCCTCCTCCGGCGGATGTTTTTCCAGCGCCGCCACGGCGGCCGGGGCATTCAAGGTCCGTCCACTCCATGAGCTGCCTTCCGCCAACCAGCGGAAACACGTTTCCAACACGGGCATTCTCGCGACGAGTCCCCCCCCCGCCCTCGTCCGGCAAGCGGCAAATGCGCGCCCGCGCTTTTCGGTTGTGAGCCGCGCCATGCCCCGGCCATGCTCCCGCCATGGCAAGCACCGAACGGCTCTCGATCCCACGCTACGCGATGGCGCTCGCCCATGTGGCCAGCCTGCGCTCGGAGGATCCCTTCCGCAAGGTGGGTGCGGCGGCGCTGGATTTCGACAACCGCGTGATCGGCACCGCCTACAACGGACTTGCGCCCGGTTTCGACCCGCCGCCGGGTTTCTGGGACGATCGCGAGGGTCGCCAGAAATTCATGCTCCACGCCGAGGTCAATCTTTGCAGCCTCTTCCGCCGCGGCGAGGCGAAGATCGTGGCCACCACCACCATGCCCTGCACCGCCTGCATGCAGACGCTTTGCGCCTACGGCATCCGGGAAATCTATTATCGCGATATCTACCAGGCCTCCGACGCCCCGGAAATCGCCGCGCTTTACGGCGTGAAACTGGAACGCATCACGGGCTTTCCCGAGGCGGGAGCGCGGTAGGCGCGGTCGTGGGACCGCGTGGGGGAAGGACCCGTTCTCGCGAACGGGCCCACGGTTTCACTCCACCGTCCACGTCGAATTCCCGTGGAGCAGTTCCTTCCACGTTCCCTCGCCGCGTTTGGCCTTGGAGGAGTCGATCTGCTCCTGGATTTGCGATTCGTAGGTGGGGCGCCGGATGCGGCGGATGACGCCCACGGGTGTGGGGAAATCCGGCAGGCCGAGGGTGGCGATCATCTGCGAGTAGAGGGGGCTTTGGTGGTCCGGCCGGTGGATGAGCACGTCCGGCGCGGTGGCTTCGCATATCTCCGGCACGAGGCCGTTGAGGCGGATGCCCTGGTCCTTGTTCCTGCCAAAGAGCAGGGGCTTGCCCGGTTCTAACAAGAGCATCCGCTGGTCGCGGTTTTCCTTGGCATAGACGGGATCCCAGGCGGAGTCGTTGAAGATGACACAATTCTGCAGGATCTCGACGAAGGACACGCCCTGGTGCGCGTGGGCCGCCTTGAAGGTTTCCACCATGTGCTTCGGATTGTTGTCCACGGTGCGGGCGATGAAGGTGGCCTCCGCTCCCAGCGCGAAAAGCAGCGGGTTGAGCGGATGGTCCACGGAGCCGGTGGGCGTGGTCTTGGTCTTGGTGCCCTCGGGCGAGGTGGGGCTGTATTGGCCCTTGGTCAGTCCGTAGATGCGGTTGTTGAAAAGCAGGACGGTGACGTTGAGGTTGCGGCGCAGCAGGTGCAACAGGTGGTTGCCGCCGATGCTGAGGCCGTCGCCGTCACCGGTGACGATCCAGACGGACAGATCGGGATTGGCCACTTTCACGCCGGTGGCGACGGTCGGCGCGCGGCCGTGGATGGTGTGGAAGCCATAGGTCTGCATGTAATAGGGGAAACGGCTGGAACAGCCGATGCCGCTGATGATGACGAAGTTCTCGCGCGGGATTCCCAGTTCGGGAAACGTGCGTTGCAGCGAGTTGAGGATGGCGTAATCGCCGCAACCGGGGCACCAGCGGACGTCATTGGGGGTGACGAAGTCCTTGCGGGTGAGTTCGGGAGCGGGCGGGGTGCCTTGAAGTTCGGTGGCCATGGTTTTTTTCAGACGTTGAGGAGTTGGAGGATGCGTTCGCGGATCTCGCCCACCTTGAAGGGGCGGCCCTTGATCTTGGTCATGGACACGGCGTCCACGAGGAAACGCGAGCGCAGGATCATGCAGAGTTGGCCGGAGTTGAGTTCCGGCACCAGCACCTTGTCGAAGCCCTTGATCAGATCGCCGAGATCCGGTGGCAGGGGATTGAGGTAACGCAGGTTGGTGCTGCTGACCTCGAAGCCTTCGGCCTGCAGCGACCCGGTGGCGGAGGTGATGGCTCCGTGGGTGCCACCCCAGCCGATGACGAGGAGTCTGCCGTTGGACGGGCCGGTGACGCGCAGCGGCGGGATCGACTTGGCCACGGCCTCGACCTTGGCGGCGCGCAGGCGGGTCATTTCCCCGTGGTTGTCCGGTTCGTAGCTGATGGAGCCCTTTTCGTTTTTCTCCAGGCCGCCGATGCGGTGTTCCATTCCCACCTGGCCGGGGATGGCCTGGGTGCGGGCCAGGGTTTCCGGATCACGGGCGAAGGTGACGTAGGGCTTGGACGGGTCGGCGAAGGGTTTGTTGATTTCCGGTAGCGAGGACTCGTCCGGGATTTTCCATGGTTCGGAGCCGTTGGCGAGATAGCCGTCTGTGAGCAGGATCACCGGCGTGGAATGCTCGAGCGCGATGCGCGTGGCCTCGAAGGCGGCGCGGAAACAATCGGACGGCGAATTGGCGGCGACGACAGGCAGCGGGCTTTCGCCGTGGCGGCCGTAAAGCGCTTGCAGAAGATCGGACTGCTCGGTCTTGGTCGGCAGACCGGTGCTGGGGCCGCCGCGTTGGACGTTGATGATGACGAGAGGCAGTTCGGTGGAGGTGGCGAGGCCGATGAACTCGCCCTTCAGGCACATGCCGGGACCGCTGGTGCCGGTCACGCCGATCTGTCCCACGAAGCTCGCGCCGAGCGCCACACCGATGGCGGCGATTTCGTCCTCGGCCTGCACGGTTTTCACACCGAAGTGCTTGAACGCGGCGAGCGCTTCGAGAATCGATGAGGCCGGAGTGATGGGATAACCGGAAAACAGCATGTCGCGTCCGGCCTTGCGCGCGGCGGCGATAAGTCCGAGTGCGATCGCCTCGTTGCCGGAGATTTTCCGGTAGGTGCCGGCTTCCACCTCGGCGCGCGCGACCATGTAGCGGTTGCGGGTGGTTTCCATGGTTTCGCCGAGGAAGTATCCGGCCTTGAGAACGCGGATATTGGCGTCGGCGATGTCCGGCGCCTTGGCCGACCACTTCGAGTTGATATATTCAATGGTGGGCTCGATCGGCCGGCCGTACACCCAATAGGTGAAACCGAGCGCGAAGAAATTCTTGGCGCGCAGCTTGTCGCGGTGGCTGATCGGGCTGTCCTTGAGCGCTTCGACCGCCAGGCCGGTGATGTCGATGGGCAGGACATCATATTTCTTCCTGAGCGCCGGATCGTCGAGCGGGTTGCTCTTGAACCCGGCCATCTCCAGGTTTTCCTCGTTGAAGGCGGCGGTGTTCGCGATCAGCAGTCCGCCTTCGGCCAGATCGTACAGATGGACCGCCAGTGCCGCCGGGTTCATCGCCACCAGCGCGTCCGGCTCATCGCCCGGAGTGAGCACGGTTTGGCTGCCGAAGTGGACCTGGAACGCGGATACCCCGGCGATGGTGCCGACCGGGGCGCGGATCTCGGCGGGGTAATCGGGAAACGTGGCGATGGCATTCGGCACCAGCACGCTGGTGTCCGTGAAGCGTTCGCCAACAACTTGCATGCCGTCTCCGGAATCACCGGCGAAGCGGACAACCACTGCTTTCATCTCGCGGAAGCCGCGGGTGGATGGGGTCATGGGTTTCAGTGTGGATGGATTGCCGCGAAACTACGCGCGGCCCTCCCGGGCCGTCAACGTTCCAGATGGTTTTTTGCGCGTGGGCGCGGGATTTCGCAGCATATGCGTTGCCAGCGTCCGGCGGATGATGATGATCGTCCTGTGACCGAATTCCTGGAACAGATCAAGCGGGTGTCTCCCCACGCGGAGCCGATTCTGGTGATTTCCCTGACGGCCATCCTCGGCTTGCTGATCGGCAGCGTGAAGGTGCGCGGGATCAAGCTGGGAGTGGCCGGGATGTTGTTCAGCGGCCTGCTGTTGGGGCACTTGGGGCTCACGCTCGATCCGCACCTGATGTCCTTCCTCAAGGAGTTCGGCCTGGCGCTTTTCGTTTTCACCGTGGGCTTGCAACTGGGCCCCGGGTTTTTCAACTCGCTGAAGAAGGATGGTCTGAAACTCAACGCGCTGGCGATGACCATCGTGCTGTCCGGAGCCTTGCTGGTGTTTGTGATGGGCCACTACCTGCTCGGCTGGAACGCGGGTGTCCTGGCCGGGATTTTCTCCGGCGCGACCACCAACACGCCCTCGCTCGGCGCCGCCCAGCAGGCGATGGCGGACAAGACGGATCTCGCGGCCCAGGCATCGATGGCCTACGCGGTGGCCTATCCCTTCGGCGTGCTTGGCATCATTCTGGTGATCCTGCTCATCCGGGTGCTGTTCCGCATCGATCCGAAACAGGAGCTCGAGGATCTGAAACGCCAGATGGCGCTTGGCGTCCGCGAGCCGCAGCGCGCCTCGCTGCGGGTGGAAAACCCGAACCTTGAGGGCGTGGCCATCCGCAGCGTGCCGGGGCTTGGCGACGATGGAGCGGTGGTCTCGCGAGTCCGCCGCAAGGACGATGCGGAGGTGCGCAGCGCCACCGGCGAGACGACGCTTCATCTCGGCGACGTGATTCTTGCCGTGGGAACTTCGGAGCAACTTGAGCGCGCCACGCTCTCCGTCGGCAGCCGGGTGGACGAGGACCTGCGCAAGGCTCCGGGAAACATTGTCGCCAAGCGGGTGATTGTCACCCACAAGGACATGATCGGAAAAACGATCGCCGCCACCCGCATCAGCGAGCGCTTCGGTGTGACGGTCAGCCGGGTGAGCCGGCAGGACATGATTCTAACCGCCATCCCCGATCTGAAACTCCAGTTTGGCGACATGCTCAACATCGTGGGCGAGGAGGCTTCGATCGATTCGGCGGCGAAGGTGCTTGGCAACTCGGTGAGGCAGCTCAACGAGACGAGTTTCGCCTCGATCTTCATCGGTATCACCGTCGGCATCCTGTTCGGTCTCTATCCGTGGCCGCTGCCGGGCATGCCGGTGCCGCTTCGTCTCGGACTCGCCGGCGGACCGCTCATCATCGCCATCCTGATGGGGCGCATGGGCCGCATCGGGCCACTGGTGATCCACATGCCGATCAATGCGAACACGGCGTTCCGCGAGCTGGGCATCATTTTCTTCCTCGCCTGCGTGGGACTCGGGGCCGGCGGGAAGTTTGTGGAAACGGCCTTTTCCGCCACCGGCTTTCGCTGGATGCTCATGGGGGCGGTGGTCACCACCGTGCCGCTGCTCATCGCGGGATTCATCGGGCGACGCCTCATGAAGGTGAACTACGTCACCCTCTCCGGCGTGCTGGCCGGCAGCATGACCGACCCGCCCGCGCTGGCGTTCTCCACCAAGCTCACCAACTCCGACTATCCCTCGCTGGCCTATGCGAACGTCTATCCGCTCACGATGCTGATGCGCATCCTCGTCGCGCAGATCGCGGTGCTGTGGCTTTGTTAGATGTGGCGGCGGATTGCATCCGCCAGGCCCGGTGCCCTCACGCTTTGGCTTATCCGGTTTTCACCTGAGCCACACCGCCTCGCCTCTGGTCCGCAGTGAGGGGGGCGGGGTCTCGGCTTCCAGCTACAGAATCACGATCTCGTTTTCGGCGTCCGCATTCATCCAGCATCCTGGGGCGAAGACGGTTCCCGGCGGACCCGCTTTCCAACAGGATGCCGTAGATGTCGGTTTCCATGGCGACGCCGCAGCAGGAGTATTGGGTGGTGGTGGTGACGTTGACGGGGAGGTGGTGGGTGGCGGTGGGGCCGGAAAGGGAACAGATATTCCCGCTGATGACCTTCTTGCTGCCGATCACTCCGGTGGAGTAATCGGTCGGTTCGTAGGTGAGGAAATACGAACACGCGTGGGGGGCCATGGCGGCGATGTGTTCGGCTTCGATGGTGAATGGGTGGCGGCTGAACATTGGCTTTTCTCCGCCGCCGGGCAGGGGCCAAATCTCCACGGGGGCCCAGGAGAGACCTTCGAGACGGCTTTGGAGCGAGGAGCTTTCGAACATTGAGCTGTCTCCGTCCCGGGATGTTTCCGTGAATCTGCGGCTCCATCCGGGGGTGGATGAGTAGCTGGTCCCCCGGTAGGGGAATTCCTCGTTTTGCGGGTCGTGGGTTCCCCACACGCTCTCTTCCTTTCCCTGCCATTCGATCTGGAAGGGGGCGCCGGGATCGTCGTCCACGGTGTCTTGCATGATGGCGCGGATTTCGCCGATGG
>CAZKQK010000208.1:0-7046 GCA_964554865.1 uncultured Luteolibacter sp.
TCCCTGCCCACGCCCTGATTCCCCGGAATCAGCCTTATCTACGCACCATTCGGGTGTAACTGGAACTCTTGAGGAAACGGGTTTCTTCGGATTGCGGGGGCGCGTGCGCTCCCCATTGGAATACCACCGCTTCATCGCACCCTATGCCAACGGTCAGGACTGCGTGGCGGGGGAGCAGAGTTCCACGGTGATGCCGTCCTTGTCGCGGACGAAGGCGACGATCTGGCCCCAGGGTTTGGTGGCGGGCGGGGAAACGGCGGTGGCTCCGGCGGCGAGGGCGTGCCGGTAGGCGGCGGGCACATCATCGGTCACGAAGGCGATCTCGAAGCCGGCCGGGGGTTTTGACAGGAGGTTTTCCTCAAAGCCGCAGGGGAGGTTGGATTTCGCGAGGCCGTTGGCGGCGAAGGAGAGGGTGGTGGCCCCGGTGTCCATTTCCGCATACATGCCGGCCTCGTGGACAAAGCGGCGGGAGAGGCCGAAGGCGTCCTCGTAGAAGGCGACCGAGCGGGGCACGTCTTTCACGTAAAGGATGGTGTAGCCGAATTTCATGGGTGGATTGAAACAGGGCGGCGGCCGTCCGGCAAGAGCGCCGGGCATGAAATGCGGAGCGTATTTTGCGAAATCCGGGGTGATTTTCCGCCGCGATTCCGTGTTTTTAATGAACTTGCCGGATGGTTCGGAAACGCTAAGTTCCGCGAGTCCCGCACCCGCTCCCATGACCGAACTTCCGACTTTCATCCAAGTGATCCTGTTGCTCGCCATCGTGATCACCTTGTTCAACATCATCATTTTCGTCCACGAACTCGGCCATTTCTGGGCGGCGAAGTGGCGCGGCCTGCAAATCGACCGTTTCCAGATCTGGTTCGGCAAGCCGATCTGGAAGAAGACGGTCAACGGCGTGCAATACGGTCTCGGCTGGATCCCGGCGGGTGGATTCGTGGCGCTGCCGCAGATGGCTCCGATGGAATCCATCGAGGGCGGGGAGAAACCGGCCAAGCCGCTGCCCGCGATCTCGCCGCTGGACAAGATCATCGTGGCCTTCGCCGGGCCGCTGTTCTCGATGCTGCTGGCACTGGCCTCGGCCCTGATCGTCTGGAAGGTGGGGAAACCGAAGGATTTCATGCCCACCCAGATCATCGGCGAGGTGGAAAAGGGCAGCGCGGCGGAAGAGGCGGGAATCAAGCCCGGCGACAAAATCCTCGAAATCAACGGCAAGCGGGTGACCGGCTTCGCGGGCACTCTGGACAGCATTTTCGAAAATATCGTGCTGAGCGCAGGGGACAGGATCGAGTTTCTCATCGAACGCGAGGGCTCGCCCGAGCCGCTGAAGATCACCTCCGGATTCAAAATCGAACCGGCGAAGTGGTATCAGCGCCGCGGCTTGCGCAAGGTCGGCATCGGGCCGAAGGACGAGGAGCTGCTGATCGCCGCGGTCACGCCGAAAAGCCCGGCCTTCAAGGCGGGTTTGCGCGAGGGGGACGTGGTGGTCTCGATGAACGGGCAGTCATTCATCAAGTCGGACGAGGCAGTCGGCTTCATCAAGGCGCAGGGGGCGAATCCGATGGAAATCATCATCAAGCGCGGAACCCAAAACATGACCTTCAGTGTTTCGGCGGTGAAGCCGATCAAGCCGGCGGATGCGGACCTGATGCTCGGTGTCTCGCTGGCATCGGTGCCGTTTCATGATGTTCGCATCGTCCATCCCGGACCGCTCACGCAGGTGACGGACAGCCTGCGGATGATGTGGACCACGTTGGTGGGCTTGGCCACCCCCAGTTCGAATATCGGGGTGGATCACCTCAGCGGTCCGGTGGGAATCGGGGAGGTGATGTTCAGGTTTCTCCAAATGGAAGACGGCTGGCAGCGGATCCTCGGTTTCCTGGTGCTCTTCAATGTGAACCTGGCGGTGCTGAACATGTTGCCATTCCCCGTGCTCGACGGCGGACATATCACTCTCGCGATTCTGGAGAAACTCGCGGGCCGCCCGGTGAAGGCAAAGGCCCTTGAAGTCCTGCAAACCACCTTCGCGCTGCTGCTGATCTCGCTGATGCTCTTCGTCACCAGCAAGGACATCGGCGACAGGTTCGGCCGCGGCGGCGGAGCTGAAAAGGAAGTGGTTTTCCCGGAATAGGCCCGTGCGGAGACCAAGGTGGGGCGGGAGTGCCGCCGTCGCCATTGTCCAAAGAGGAGAATGGACCGCTGATGGACGTCAAATTCCCATGATTTGCGCAAGAACGCGTTGAACCCGAAAACAAAAATTGAACCACAGATTACGGGCAGATTTCACAGATCTTGAAAAGGTTGCGCATTTCACCCTCAGCACGGTCTGATGATTTCCCCAATCCGTGAAATCCAGTAATCTGCGGTCAAAATCCATTGTAATGGCCTCGCAACTTCGGAATCCGGGCTGAAGGGCCGGGGTGAGATAAAAACCGGACCCAACTCTTCAAACATCCGCGTTAATTCCGTCCATCTGCGGTGCAATGCTCCAGTCAGAGCTTACCTCGCCGCTGCGAGGACGGCTTCCTTGGTGATGCCGAGCTCCTTGAAGACAGTGCCGCCCGGGGCGCTGATGCCGAAGCGGTCGATGCCGATGACCTTGCCGGCGGTGCCGGTGTATTTCCACCAGAGGCCGGTGACACCGGCTTCGATGGCGATGCGTTTGGTGACGGCGGCGGGCAGGACGGACTCGCGGTATTCGGAGCTCTGGCGCTCGAAAAGCTCGAAGCAGGGCATGGAAACCACGCGGACGCCCTCGCCGAGTTCGGCGGCGGCGGCGATGGCGTATTGGACTTCCGAGCCCGAGGCCAGCAGAATGGTGGTGAGCGCCCCGGTTTCCTTCTTCGCGATGTAGCCGCCCTTCAGCGTGCCGTCGCGGCGGGCCTCGACGCTGAGTTCGTTCATCAGCGGGATGGCCTGGCGGGTGAGGATGAGTGCGGTGGGTCCGTCGGTGCGGGCCATGGCGGCGACAAAGGCCCCGGCGGTTTCCTCGGCATCTCCCGGGCGGATGACATCGAGGTTCGGGATGACACGCAGGCCGCTGACGGTTTCCACCGGCTGGTGGGGGGGGCCGTCCTCGCCGACGCCGACGGAGTCATGGGTGAAGATATAGGTAACGGGCAGGCTGGCGAGCGCGGCCAGCCGGATCGAGCCGCGGAGGTAGTCGGCGAAAACGAGGAAGGTGGCTCCGGAGGCGCGGAACAGTCCGTCGTAGGCGATGCCGTTGCAGATGGCTCCCATGGCATGCTCGCGGATGCCGAACCAGATGTTGCGGCCGAGCGGGTTGGCCTTCGAGAAATCGCCGCCGTCCTTGAGATGGTTTTTGGTCGATCCGAAGAGGTCGGCGCTGCCTGTTAGAAGCGAGGGGATGGCCTTGGCCACGGCGTTGAGCGCGGTGCCGCCCGCCGAGCGGGTGGCGTCCTTGTAATCGGCGGGGAAGGCCGGGATTTTTTCGGACAGGTCAACGGGCGCCGCCTTGGCGAGGCCGTCGGTGAGTTCGGCGGCAAGCGCGGGATTGGCGGCGGACCAGGCGTCGTAAACGAGCTGCCAGGCGTCGAAGGCGGCCTTGGATTCGGAATTTTTCGCGGCGAAGAAGGCTTTGGTTTCCGCGGACACGAAGAAATGTCGGTCGGCGGGCAGGCCGAGTCCGGCGCGCGCGCCTTCGGCGAATTTCGCACCACCCTCGCCGTGGCCCTTGGCGGTGCCGGCGACTTCCGGGATGCCCTTGCCGATGATGGTTTTGGCGATGATCACCTTCGGGCGGCCGTTGTCATCGGCCTTGGCTTTGGCAATGGCGCCGGCGATGGCCGCGAGGTCGTGGCCGTCGATGGTGACCGCGTCCCAGTTTTGCGAAGCGAAGTATGCCCCGGCATTCTCGCTCTGGGTGACGTCCGCCATGGCGTCCAGGGTGACGTCGTTGGAGTCATAGATGAGGATCAGGTTGTCCAGGCCGTTGTGGCCGGCGAAGGCGATGGCCTCCTTGGCGACGCCCTCCTGAAGGCAACCGTCACCCATGAGGGCGAAAACGTGGTGGTCGAAAATGGTGTGATCCGCCGTGTTGAAACGCGCGGCGGCGCGTTTTCCGGAAAGCGCGTAGCCCACGGCATTGCCGACACCCTGTCCGAGCGGGCCGGTGGTGGCCTCTACGCCCGGGGTTTCCGCATACTCGGGATGGCCGGGGGTGATCGAATGGAGTTGGCGGAAGTTTTTCACATCGTCCAGGGACACCGCGTAGCCCGAAAGGTGCAGCCAGCCATAGAGGAACATCGAGCCGTGGCCCGCGGAGAGGATGAAACGGTCGCGGTTGAGCCACTTCGGCGCGTCCGGGCAATAGCGCATCGCCTCGCCGAAGAGCACCGAGCCGATTTCGGCCGATCCGAGCGGCAGACCGAGGTGTCCGGAATTGCAGGCGTGGACGGCATCGATGGCGAGGCCGCGGGCTTCGTTGGCGGCTTGGGCGAGCAGGGAGGTATTCATGGCAATGGAGGTGAGCGGGCTTGTTTTCAACCCGGCGCGCGTGAAGCCTAGGAATCCGCGCCGCGATGACAAGCGGGTTTCGGAAAACGGAGTGCATTACGGTTCCCGAACTTGCCGGAAGAACCACGGTAATATCTGTCTGCCCTGCGTTCTCCCGAGGATATCCGGTCCTTCAGGCTGCGGCGATTGGCGATGGTGGCGAAACTGCCCGCCGACCGCCGGACTGAAGCGTTTGACGCCATGAAAACGATCTCCAGTCGGAGCGGATGCGGAACTGTTCGGCATGCTGAGTGCTTCGGCGGAGGAAATGCGTGGGAAGTTCCTGCCTTTTGAATGAGGGCCTCGTGGCAGCGGCGTTTTGCCGGGCTGGATTGGACCAGGGCTCGGTATCCGGGCGCGGCGAGCCCTGGCGACTGCCTTTGAGGCAGGTCCCTTGTAGATCTCAGGCTGCGGGTTTTTTGGGAGCCAACAGCGCGATGACTTCATCGAGCCGCGCGTAGCCCATCATGTAGAAGCGGATGAGCTCCATGGCCCGCTTGCCGGGGCGTTTGCCGGTTGGAAGTTGCAACATGAGGGCCGCGATGAGCGCGCTGTAGATCTGGATGTCCACTCCTTCGGGCGACTCCGCCATCAGGCGGCGGCAGCCGAGGATGCTTTTGAGCCACTTGAAAAACAGTTCGATCTGCCAGCGGTAATGATAAATCAGGGCGATCAACTCCGCTTCGATCTCAAGATCGGCGGCTAACAGCAGTTCCTTGCCGTCCACTTCGACTTTGACCACGCGGATGGCATCGCCCTGCCATTTGTCGCCGGGTTTCACCATGCCCTGCCAGGTGACGCCCGCCGCGCGGTCCGCACCCGTTAGGGAAAGCTCCCCCACGATTTCCATGCGCGGATGGTTGCGGATGCGGATGACAAACGAGGCGCCGATCTGGCGCAGTTCGCCGAAAGAACCGTATTCCAGGCCGTGGTAGCGGTCGCCGACGATGGTCTCACCTTTCTTGACGAACTCGCGCAGCGCCTTGCGTTCGCAGGAGTTGCCGGTGGGGCGTGGGTTTACCGCCACGGGGCCGACAGTATCACACCATCCCTTGAATCGGGCCAGCCAGAGCCACGAGACGCACGGATTGACTGAGGCATTTGACCATGCGCTGATTATAGCCTCTATTTGGCTCATTGTTTTATTGATTACGAGCCGAATAGCTGACTTAATCGGCTCATGCGGTACAATTGGCAGCAACCCGACTGGCCGGATTTCCGGTATGATCTCACTGCGGTGAGTGAAGGGCTGCTCGCTTTTTCAGAGCATTCCGGTCGTGTTGATGGCCTTCTGCAAGGTCTTCCGGACGGATTGGAAGTCGAAGCCGTCCTCGACCTCATGATTGCGGAAGCCATCAAATCTTCTGCCATCGAAGGCGAGATCTTGGAACGCGAAGCGGTGATGTCATCCATCAGGAATCGTCTGGGCCTCAACCCCCAGCCCCAACCTGTCAGAAGCCGGATGGCCGATGGCGCCGGCGAGCTCATGGTCGCCGTGAGGACCAGCTTCGCCGATCCCTTGTCGGAGGAGACGCTTTTCTCTTGGCACAGGATGCTCTTGGGTGGAACCCGTGGCATCCGGGTTGGCGGCTGGCGCGAGGGAGGCGACCCGATGCAGGTGGCGTCAGGTCGAATCGACAAGCCGACCGTCCATTTCGAAGCCCCTCCATCAGACATGGTGCCCGGTGAAATGGCGCGCTACATCGAATGGTTCAACCGGACCGCGCCGGGTGGAGAGACGCCCATCACCCATGCTCCGGTGAGATCGGCCATCGCACACCTGTATTTCGAGAGCATTCACGCGTTCGAAGACGGGAACGGGCGCATCGGTCGCGCCATCTCGGAAAAAGCCCTTTCGCAAGGCATCGGCCGCCCGGTCGTTCTCAGTCTTTCACGAACCATCGAAGCGGGAAGGAACGCCTACTATGACGCGTTGAAAGCCTCCCAGGGAAACAATGAGATCACCGGTTGGATCACCTGGTTCGTCGGGATCGTTCTTCGGGCACAGCTTGATGCCGAGGCCCAGATCCTGTTCGTCCTCAAGAAATCAAAGTTCTTCCAGCGATTCGAAGGCCAATTGAACGGGCGTCAGCTCAAGGTTCTCCACCGGATGTTCCAAGCCGGCCCGGAAAAATTCCAAGGCGGCATGAATGCACGGAAATATGTCGCCCTCACCGGAGCTTCGAAAGCCACCGCCACGCGCGACCTCCAGCATTTGGCACAGATCGGGGTGCTTGTCCCGATCGGAGGCGGACGGAGCACGCGCTACGAACCCGGTTTGTAACTATGTAAAGTGACAAGGGGCCTGTCGTGGAGCAGGTCACCGCCTCAAGCTCTTCCCGATACCGAGCCCGGAGAAAAAACCAACGGTTTCTTTCCGAGAGGAAAGAACCGATACCCAGCGGCATTTCCGGAGCACAGCGGACGGCAAGGGGGAAACGGAATAAGTGCCGAAGGCCGAGCGAAGCGAGTTATGCCCAATGCCTTTAGGGAAAGCTCACCGTCTCAAACATATAGTCACCTTCAATGGA
>CAZKQK010000209.1:0-6967 GCA_964554865.1 uncultured Luteolibacter sp.
GCCATGTGGACCGCGGCAGGCGACTCAGGGCGACTCCCGCCCTATCCGGGTATTCCGTGATGGTAAGAACGACAAGCTCCTCCCTCCGTTTCCAGATATAAGAACCTGTTTAGTTAATGAAACTTGAAAATCAATTGTCGGCCGGTATCTTTCCCGCATGCGCTACACGACCGATCTGACTGACAAGCAATGGGAAGTGATCAAACATTTGGTGGACAAGCCCGATCCAAGGCGGGCCGTGTCGGTTTACGACCGGCGCGAAATCATCAACGCCATCCTCTATCTGAACAAAACCGGCTGCCAGTGGCGCATGCTTCCCGCCCATTTCCCGAAATGGCAGAACGTTTACAATCATTTCCGGCGGATGGAAGCGCGCGGAGTGTGGCGGGAGGTTTGCTGGACGCTCAACGAACTGACCCGCAAAAAAAAGGGCGCGAAGCAACACCAAGCTATCTTTTGATCGATTCGCAATCGGTCAAAACCCTCTGCGAAGGCGAACAGCGTGGATTTCATGGCGGCAAGAAAATCAAGGGCCGCAGCCGTCAGATCGCAACGGACACCCAAGGCAATCTGTGGATGGCGCACGTCCACGCCGCGAACCTCGCCGACACCATGGAAGGCTGTGTGCCGGCGGATCTGGTGTTCGGGGATCTTCCCGGGGTCAAAGCGATGGCCGCCGATCAGGGATACCGGGGCACCTTCGTCAAAGCGGTTGTCGAAGAATGGGGGCGGGAAGTGCATATCAGCGCCCGGCAAGGCAAGGGTTTCGAGGTGGAACCGAAGCGCTGGGTGGTGGAACGGACCTTCGCCCGGTTCAACGGCCAGAGGAGGCTTTCCAAGGATTACGAGAAAAACACCGGAAACTCCGAAGCGATGATCTATATCGCGGCCATCGCAAGATCACTTCGAAATCCCATGTTTAACTAAACAGGTTCTAAGGGATGAAAAAGGAGAATTACGGCGGGAAATTGCGGAAAGAGGCAAAGCTCTGGAAGTAACTGTCAAAGACAGGCAGGATATCAACCCCCTTTTCCCCTCCTCCGGTCCGGCCACCGGCTCTTTCAACGGCCATCACCCGCGCCGCCGCCTTCGACGCCTGCCGCTACATCATCGACGAGGTGAAATCCCGCGTACCCATCTGGAAAAAGGAATTCTTCACCGACGGCACTTCCGGCTGGGTCCGTTGCGACCATTGCGCGGGGCATGGCCACGCGTGAAAGGAAGAGCCTCTGGCGGTTCAGCGGATGGTGACGCGGGGATCGTTTTTCTCCGCGAGTTGGCCTTGGATGCGGAGGGGCGGGAGCTCGCCGGGGCCTTTGGTGATGGTGGCGGTGGCGAGTTTTCCGTCTTTCCAGGTGATATCGAGGGTATGGCCGCCGCGGGCTTTGAGGCCTTTCACGGAACCATCGGACCAGCCGGGCGGCAGGGCCGGGAGGAGGTGGATCTCACCGGCGTGGGATTGGGCGAGCATTTCGCAGACGGCGGCGGTGATGCCGAGGTTCCCATCGATCTGGAAGACGCCGGTGGCGGTGCAGAAGAGATTGGGCAGCACGTTGTGGGTGAAGAGGCCGCGGATCATTTCGTGGGCGCGGTCAGCGCGACCGAAGCGGGCCCACATGGCGGCGCGCCAGGGCCAGGCCCATGATTGCGCGCTGTCCCCGGGGGCGGTGCTGCGCTGGATGAGGGAAACCTCGGCGGCTTTGGCGAGCTCGGGGGTGTGCTGGAGGGAAATGTCTTTGCCGGGATAGACGGAGAAGAGGTGGGAGGTGTGGCGGTGGCCGGATTTTTCAAGATCGGGGATTTCCCTGCGCCATTCCATGAGCTGGCCCCAGGAGCCGATTTTGTCTTTGGCGAGGCGTGAACGGAGGGTGACGAGCTGGTCGCGGAAGGCTTTGTCGGTGCCGAGGGCGTCGGCGGCGTCGATGCCGGCGGAGAATAGTTCGCGGATGAGTTGTTGATCGTGGGCAACTCCGTCTTCGCGCGGGCCGTGCTCGGGGGACCAGCCGTTGGGGGCGACGAGGGTGCCGTCGGGAAGTTCCTTGAGTTCGTCGATCCAGAATTCGCAGACTTCCTTGATCATGGGGTAGCCGGTGGTTTTCAGGTAATCAAGATCACGGCTGAAGGCGAAGTGTTCCCAGACGTGGATCATGTACCAGGCGGATGCGGGGATGTTCCAGTTCCAGGCGTTGCCGCCTCGGGGGTTCTGCGAGGTGCGGACGGTCCAGCCGCGCACGGGTTTGGGGAATTGTTTGGGATCGTCCGCCATGGCTTTTTTGGCGGAGGATGCCTGGTCGCGCATGAAGCGGATGAAGGGGAGGTGGCACTCGGAGAGGTTGGCCACTTCCGCGGGCCAGTAGTTCATCTGGACGTTGATGTTGCTGTGGTAATCGCTGGCCCAAGGGGGCGCTTTGAGTTCGTTCCAGAGGCCTTGCAGGTTGGCGGGGAGGTTGTTGCGGGAGGAGCTGATGAGAAGGTAGCGGCCAAGGTGGACGATGAGGGCTTCCAGGCCGGGGTCGGATTCGCCGGTTTTGTAACGGGCGAGGCGGAGGTCGGTGGGCAGGGAGGCGGCGTCTTCGGGGGAGGAGCCGAGGTCGAGGGCGAAACGGTCGAAGTATTTGGCGAAGTCTTCGCGGTGTCTTTGGAGGAGCGTGGCGTAACCGAGCCTGATGCTGTTAGATATATCTTTGGCCATGGCATCGAGCGGAGCGGGACCGATCCAGTTTTTGGAGACATCCGGGATGTAGTTGGTGCGGGCGGCGGTGACGAGGGTGAGGGAATCGCATTTGGAAAAGGCGATGGTCCCATCCTTGCGGACGACGGCGGTCCCGCCTTCGGGAAGGGCGCGGACGGCGACCGACCATTCGAGGTCGTTGGGGAGTTTTCCGCTGGCGGCGATGGCGGAACCGAGGGCTTTGGTGGGGTGGTCGTGAGCGTCTTGGTAGGAGCAGATGCCGGTGATGGAGCCGGGTTTGTCCGCGGTGATCCTTACGACGGCGACCTGGTCCGGAGCGGAGCAGAAGACGGAGCGGGTGTAGGTGACGCCGCCGAGGGTGAACGTGGTGGTGGCGGTGGCGGTGGGAAGATCGAGCGAGCGGCGGTAGTTTTCTCCGGTGGGGGCGGAGATGGAAATGCCGCCGAGGGCGATTTCGGAAATCTGGAAGTGGGTGTTGCCCGGAGGAGGCGTGAAGGTGAAGCGGTAGGCGAGATAGGGGATTTTGTTAGATAAGGAGAATGATTTCGTTTCGTGGCGGGAGGCGAAGGGAGCGGGGAGGTCTTGTTGGTCGAGGATTTTCCAGGTTTTCCCGTCGGGTGAGCCTTCGAGTGTCCAGGAGCGGGGATCGCGGGCGGGGACGTCTTCGGCGGAGGTGAGGCTGTAGGTGTCCACCACTTTCCCGGCGGGGAGGGTGCAGGTCCAGACGATGGGTTTGCCGAGATGCTCGAAGCACCATTTGGTGTCCTTGTTTCCATCCACGGAGGCGGTGATGGATTGGCCGCCTTCCTTGGGGGCGGCGGCTCCTCGGCATTCGCCGGAAAGGGAAGGAGCGGCCTCGCCCAGAAGGATGCGGAGATCGCCGAGAGGTTGGTAGGAGCCGAAGTTGTCCGGTTTTTTTGCGATGGGGGTCCAAGCTCCGGAGGGATTGGAGCCGCCGGTCCACATCGTGATTTCATTGAGCATGATGCGGGCGTCCGCACTGCCGCCGAATTCCATCGCGCCGAGGCGACCGTTGCCGAGCGGGAGGGCGTGATGGTCCCAGCGGATGGCGGGTTTGTCATACCAGAGGGTGAGTGGTTCCGCGGCTGAGATCGCGGAGGGGAGGGCGAGGAGGAAGAGGAGCCGGCGTGCGCTGTGCATGAGGAATGGGATGGAATGATCGTCCGTTGTGGAGTGGAGGGAATTACTGGCGAGATGGGTGGTTTTTTCAACTTTTTTTCCCGAAAAACAACAAGCCGCGTGACGGGTGGAGAGGCGGACAATGAACGGGGCAATCCGGGACCGTCAGATGCGGTTTGGGTGTCACGTTTCCGCAGGGAGGATCACGAATCGTTTTTGTATTGGCTTGGCCTCCGGCTGATCTTCCGCCATGGCGTTGGTCTGACCGGGGGCGGTTCTCGGTTGTTCCGATCCGGCGGCGGGCTCGCCATCGTCACCGGGAAGCTGGGGGAAGAATTCCACGGGGATGACGGGCAGCGCGCCGACCATCACCGTACTCGGGAGGCCGACCGGAACAAATTCATGGGAGTTCCTCTGGTGGTGGTTTTTCAGGAGTTCGAATGAAAGCGATCGGCGCCCCGGATGGATGTCAAAATGTGAGGATCGACCCACGCATGAATTTCCCGCCCGGTGGACTCGGGCGGTCCGCTTGTCAGGCGAATACGATCACTGTACAATCAATCCCTCATATCAAGGTGATGAACTCCTGTAGCCGTTCTTGCGGATACTACACCATCCTCGACGGACAGGATTTCGATATTTGGGTCCAAAGGGTCAACCACCCCTGTGGGGAGTTCTACGGGCCGGAGAGTTTTCGATTCGATATTATATGTGTACAGGCGAGCATCGGAAATTAAACCATTCTCAACGTCATCCATCAACATCGAACCTACCAATGTTTCTTCATCAAGCCATTGCCATCTGCTTACATACCACCTCGGGCGTTCCCCAAAATTGAATTGCGGAAGAGGAATATCATCCCTCCAAAAAAGCGATTCCCCCTCGATCTGGTAAACTCTGGATGACATGTTTTTTTTCAAAACAACCAATCCTTTTCTTGTTTCCTCAGAAACCCCATTAGGTTTGAAATCATCGGGAAGCGTAATGGTTGTTCCATTAACATCCAATGTTCGGGAATAGCCCAACCGAACGGAAGATGTTTTTTGATGTGATCTGTAATCGTATTTTTCCGATTTGATGAGATTTGTCCGGCGGATTGGTCCTCTAACAAGCCATTCGGGAGTGGGTTCTTTCATCAGGATTCTTTGCAATCGTTCATTCCCTCCCAATCCTATGAATTCATCCTCATCTTCGGAAGACGGCTTGTCCCGCTCGTTCATTTCCATTTTTCCATCCATGCGGTGATCTGGATTCCTCCTCTCGGTTTTTTGAGCGGATGATGCCGGTTTTTCTTCCTCTTCCTTTTTTCCACATCCCGAAAGAGCGGCCATAAAGAAAGCGATGGATATTTTAGCGATGACATTCGGCTTCATGGCTGTTTCTCCATATCGGTTACAATTGTGTTTGCCACTCCATTCGCAAAAGCTTGCCTGAGAGCTTCCGCGTTGGTGCCGGTTAGGGTTTCTCTGGCTGCCTGATTGCTGAGAAATTCGATTTCAAGCAAACAAGCCCGGATTGGGTGGTAATTTTCCACATTTCCTAAATTTTCGTCTCTTGTAACATATTTTCCTGTTTTGAATATACCACGATTTACGGTTTCACTGTCAAATGAATATACCGAATCAAACATGCTTGTATTCACCGAAGTGGCCAATATTTGATCCTCATTGATATTATGGTTAGCACCTGGATTTGCTGGCGGAGAGGCTTCAGCCGCTGTCCTTTCAATGTGGGTTTCAACCCCTCTGGCATTGGAGCTTACACTTGAATTAAAATGAATGCTTACAAAAACATCTGCGCCATTCACTCGAGCCATTTCCGTTCTGGTTGCATGTTCCAAAAACTCATCGATCGTACGGGTCATCCGCACCCGATGAAATGGTTGGCGTGCTTGAAGGTTTGCATTGAGGCTATTACGCAGTTCCAATGCATAATTCAGCGCCAGATCCTTTTCCCGGACATTGCCGGCTCCGACGGTTCCAGAGTCATTTCCCCCATGCCCCGGGTCGATCACGACCACGGCGGGCACTTCCATGTCGGCGACCTTGGCCGGATCGCCCTCGAAGTCCTCGACCTCGATTTTCAGGCGGCCCTTGTTGAAACCGACCGGCGGGAGGTTGATGCGGATGGCGGACTCCCCGTTTTCGTCGATTTCGGTCCGCGCGGTGGCCTGATCCACCGCCTCGAAACCGTTCGCGCCGAAGTGGGTGGAGGTTTCGTGGCGGTTCGGATGGGTGGTGCTGTGGGTCCAGCTCCCGAGGAACGCCGGATCGCCCCCGGCAGGCGGGACGAACAGCGGCTCCATGCTCCATGTGAGCTGTTTTCCCCGCAGGATTTCCCCGTCCACGATGCGCATTCTCATTTCCCGGTGGGCGATACGGTTGGCCGCGGGATTATCTTCCGCCATGGCGTTCGGTTTCGGATTATTCGGGGATTTGATAAACCCCAAGAAATTTTCCTTCCTTGGTGAACCAATAGTCGGAGCCGTGGGGAACCTGTGAGATCAGCAGGAATCCTTCTTCGGAAATGCCGTCGAGCCGCAGAAGTCCTTTGCCTTCCTTGAAAGAGGGAACTTTTAGCTCTTCGAGACGTTTCGTCTCCAAGTCATGGGAATATAAGCGAACGTCGTAGCCAACCGTAGGGGAGTCCGGGTACTGGCCTTGCGGAACTTCGTAGATGAATCCGAGAGTTGCCACCATTTTCCCTTCGGACCCCCAAGCCCATCGAAACTGGGTCCGTGGATTCAATTTCGGAAGAGCGTCGGCGACCAATGGCAGTTCATGAATGAGTTCACCATCCGATCCATGGATTCTGTAGCCTTTGCCGCCGTGATTCACCAGAAATCGAGAGCCGGAAGGATCAGGATCGATACCTAAGATCGAAAAATCATCATCTGTTTTCACAGCCGTCCCACAGACTGGGCATGGTGCACCCTGAGCCTTGAATTTGCAAGGCCTCGAGGTCGTTTCTGGGAAATGGCGATTGCGACTTTTTTGCGGAAAATTGATATAATCCGGTATTTATGCGGCGATGCTGTCCCATGAGATCATGTCTTCGCCGGCGAAAAACCCGGCAACCATGCGGTATTGAGCGCTCCGATCACCTTGAATCGCCCGGATGCCGGCCCATAGGATT